>ONJD01000001.1 GCA_900317985.1 uncultured Eubacteriales bacterium
GAGATCTCATCGTACCCCGTC
This sequence comes from uncultured Eubacteriales bacterium, assembly GCA_900317985.1. Taxonomy (GTDB): domain Bacteria; phylum Bacillota; class Clostridia; order Oscillospirales; family Acutalibacteraceae; genus RUG420. The sequence goes on from ONJD01000001.1 coordinate 22, forward strand.
GACTCGCAGAGGCTCTTCGCCTGCGCGTTGATGGTGTCCACGCTCTTTTCCCGGATGGGGCGATACAGGAACCCCGCCTGACAGAACCGGCAGCCGCGGATGCAGCCCCGGTAGATCTCCTCGACGGCCCGGTCATGGACGATGTCGATGTAGGGCACGAGGAACTTGTCGGGGTAATAAGCGGAGTCGAGGTCTGCGACGACCCGTTTGCGGACCACGGCCGGCGCATCGCCCACGGGAGAGACCGACTGAACGGTCCCGTCTTCGTTATAAGAGACGTCGTAGAGGGACGGGACGTAGATGCCGCCGATGTGGGAGGCCGCCTTCAGGAACTCCTCCCTGGACGCGCCCTGCCCCTTGTATTCTTTGTAGAGGTCGAGAAGGTCCATCATGACCTCTTCCCCGTCGCCGAGCATGAAGAGGTCGAAAAAGTCCGCGATGGGCTCCGGGTTGCAGGCGCAGGGACCGCCGCCCACGACGAGATTTTCAAGGCCGTGCCGGTCTTTCGCGAGCAGCGGCACGCCGCCGAGTTCGAGCATGTAGAGACAGGTCGTGAAGGACATCTCGTACTGGAGCGTGAACCCGATGAGGTCGAACTCCGAAAGCGGCGTCCCCGTCTCGAGCGTGAAGAGGGGCAGACCGACCTTGCGCATCTGTTCCTCCATGTCGAGCCAGGGCGCGAAGACCCGCTCGCAGTAGGCGTCCTCCCGCTCGTTGATGAGGTAGTAGAGGATCTTGATGCCGAGGTGGGACATGCCGATCTCATAGGTGTCGGGGAAACAGAACGCGAACCGCATGTCGACCGTCGACGGGTCTTTTTCGACGCTGTTCAGTTCCCCGCCGATGTAGCGGCCGGGCTTCTGCACGAGCGGCAGGATCTTCTCGAGTCGAGCGTCCATTCTGTTTCCACCTCCTTGGGTCGAAAAATGATTAGTTTAATAATAATGCCTGCCCTGACATAAGTCAAAGCAGGCATTTTTCAGTCAGTGTTACCGCTTAGTTTCTGCGGCCGCCGCGGCGGTAGCCGCCACGGTCGTTGTTTCTGCGGCGGGGTCTCTCTTCCTCTTCGATGTCGTTCTCCGGAACGGCACCTTCGACCTCGATGAGAGCGTCTCTTCTGGAGAGGTTGATCCGGCCCTGGTCGTCGATCTCGATGACCTTGACGATGACTTCATCGCCGACGGCAACGACATCTTCGACGCGCTCGGTGCGTTTGACATCGAGACGGGAGATGTGGACGAGGCCTTCCTTGCCGGGAGCGATCTCAACGAACGCGCCGAAGCTCATGAGGCGGGTGACGACGCCCTTGTAGATGGCGCCGATCTCGGGATCGTTGGCGATGGTCTCGACCATGAACAGCGCTCTCTGAGCGTTGTCGATGTCCTGGCAGGAGACGAATACGTTACCGTCATCGTCGATGTCGATCTTGCATTCGCACTCGGCCTGGATCTTCTGGATGACCTTGCCCTGCTTGCCGATGACGTCACCGATCTTTTCAGGATCGATCTTGGTGGTGAGCATCTTCGGAGCGTACTTGGACAGCTCGGCGCGCGGCTCGGCGATGACCGGAGCCATGATGTCGTCGAGGATGTATTCTCTCGCGGTCTTCGTCTTGGTGAAGGCTTCGCGGATGATCTCGGGGGTCAGGCCGTGGACCTTGAGGTCCATCTGGATGGCGGTGATACCCTTCTTGGTACCGGCGACTTTGAAGTCCATGTCGCCGTAGAAGTCCTCGAGGCCCTGGATGTCGACCATGGTCATGAAGTCGCCGTAGACGCCTTCGTCACCGGTGATGAGGCCGCAGGAGATGCCGGCGACCGGAGCCTTGATCGGGACACCGGCTGCCATCAGGGACAGGGTGGAACCGCAGATGGACGCCTGGGAAGTCGAGCCGTTGGAGGACAGGACTTCGGAGACGACACGCATGGCGTACGGGAACTCCTCGATGCTCGGGAGGACCGGGACGAGGGCCTTCTCGGCGAGGGCGCCGTGGCCGATCTCACGACGGCCGGGGCCGCGGGAGGGTCTGGTCTCACCGACCGAGTAGGACGGGAAGTTGTACTGATGCATGTAACGCTTCTCGGTCTCTTCGTCGATGCCGTCGAGTTTCTGGGCGTCGGACAGAGGAGCGAGGGTGGCGATGGACAGGACCTGAGTCTGGCCTCTCGTGAACATACCGGAACCGTGGACTCTCGGAAGGAGGTCGATCTCGGCGTTCAGAGGACGGATCTCATCGATGCCGCGGCCGTCGACGCGCTTGTGCTCGTCTTTCAGCCAGCTGCGGACGACGTGCTTCTGGATGAGGTAAAGGATCTCGTCCAGTTTGCCTTCGTTGCCTTCGAACTGCTCATCGTATTTCTCGTGGATGGCATCGGAGATGGGACGGATGCGCTCATCGCGGATGCGCTTGTCGTCGGTGTCGAGAGCCTTCTTGACGTCCTCGACGACCCAGTTCTCGATCTCTTCCATGATGGCGGGATCGGGGTTGGAGGACTCGTAGGTGAACTTCTCTTTGCCGATCTCGGCGACGATGCCGTTGATGAATTTGACGACTTCCTTGTTCGCTTCGTGAGCGGCCATGATGGCGTCGAACATGACGTCTTCAGAGATCTCGTTACCGCCGGCCTCGATCATGGCGACCAGGTCTTCCGTGGAAGAGACGGTCAGTTTGAGGTCGGAAGCGGCTCTCTGCTCTAAGGTCGGGTTGATGACGATCTCGCCGTCGACGAGGCCGACCTGAACGGAGGAGATGGGGCCGTCCCACGGGATGTCGGAGATGGCAATGGCGGTGGAGACGCCGATGGCGGCCGCTACCTCGGGGGAGCAGTCGGGGTCGACGCTCATGACCGTCGCGATGACGGTGCAGTCGTTGCGCAGGTCCTTCGGGAACAGCGGACGGATGGGACGGTCGATGCAGCGGGACGCAAGGATCGCCTTTTCAGACGGTCTGCTCTCTCTTCTCTGGAAGGAGCCGGGGATACGGCCGACGGAGTACATTTTCTCCTCGAAGTCGACGGAGAGCGGGAAGAAATCGATGCCTTCCCGGGGTTTGTCAGATGCGGTCACGGTGCAGAGCACGACCGTTTCGCCGTAGCTTGCCAGGACGGAAGCGTTGGCGAGCTGAGCCATTTTGCCGGTTTCCAGTTTCAGCGGACGGCCGGCCAGAGTGGTCTCATACACTTTGTAGTTTTCAAAAAACATGTCTAATCCTCTCTTTCATTTTTTGGATTTCATGGCGGGAGGATCTGCTTGTCCAAAGGTTTAGCAATAAATGAAATATCCGAAAGATTTCGGGTACTTGATTCACTGCTAACCCTTATACAGCGGACTCTGCGAGACCTCCCGATAACGTCAAGCAGGCAGGCAGCAAGGAAATGCTACCTGCCTGATGAAGGACTTACTTACGGAGACCGAGCTTCTTGACGAGAGCTCTGTATCTCTCGATGTCGACCTTTGCAAGGTACTTCAGAAGGTTTCTTCTGTGACCGACCATCTTCAGAAGACCTCTTCTGGAGTGATGGTCATGCGGATGCTCTTTCAGATGAGCATTCAGGTCGTTGATTCGTTTGGTGAGCACTGCGATCTGGACCTCGGGAGAACCGGTGTCGCCTTCGTGAGTCGCGTACTCTTTCATGATTTCCTGTTTTTCCTGCTGAGTCATGTTGTTTCACCTCATTCAAAATATAGTGCAGACTTCCCAGGGAGCGGCCGGTGATGACTTACAGTTGGTAAGTTTACTCCGTTCTCCGAGAAATGAGCGTGTGTAGTATAGCACAGGTCTTTTCAATTGTAAAGAAAAAACCTTTTAAGCCGAGTGTCAGCCGAGAACATCGAGTTCCCCGATCGTTCGAACGGTCGCGATGTCGGTGCGGATCTGCGCTTCCAGTGCTTCGAACGACTCGAATTTCTTCTCCGGTCGAAGGAATTTGAGCAGGCAGACATCGACATATTTCCCGTAGAGATCGCCCTCGTAATCGAGGAGGTAGGTCTCGCTCGAGAGGATGTCATTGTCCCGGACCGTCGGGCGGACGCCGATGTTGGTGGCGCCGAAATAGGTCCTGCCGTCGACGACACATTTGGAGGCGTAGACGCCGTGGCGCGGGACGACCAGTTCTTCCGGATAGGGCTGATTGATGGTCGGGATGCCCCAGGTGCGGCCGCGTTTGTCCCCGTCGACCACCTGCTGGCGGTACTTGAAGGGACGGCCGAGCATCCGGTTGGCCAGTTCGACATTGCCGCCGGCCAGCGCGTTGCGGATCCGGGTCGAACTGACGGGAGTGCCGTCGAGGACCGTGGCCTCCGCCTCTTCGAAGACGACGCCTTTTTCCGCGCACATGCGTTCGAGCATCTCCGGAGTCCCCTTCCCCTTGTCGCCAAAGGTGTAGTTGAATCCGCAGCAGACGCCTGCCACGTGGAGGGTCTTGAAGAGGATCTCTTCGAAGAACGCCTCGGGGCTCATATGCATGATGGACGCAAAGTCCAGCTTGACGACTTCGATACCGGTGCTGCGGAACACTTCATCTTTCACATCGCCCGTGAACAGCGCCGGAGGCTCTTTGCCGGCGAGCACTTTCAGGGGATGCTCGGAGAAGGTGCAGATGCAGGGCACCGCGTCGAGCATGGTCGCAAGGTTTTTGGCATTGTTGATGACCGCCATATGTCCGAGATGGAGGCCGTCAAAACTGCCGAGGGCCACAACGGAGCCCTTTTGCATGAATTCGTTGTACATGGGTTCACCTGTTTACGAAAACTCTCCGGACCGTCAGCGTGCCGGTCTCCCGGCAGACTTCTCCCAGTCCGAGGAATTCATTGTCTGGAGTAAGGACCCGGAGGAGCGCGCCGTCGTCCGGCGTCTCCGGGAAAAGAAGGCGGTCGAGGGAAAGCTCTCCGCCGTTCCGGAACCGGTTGCCCTGCGGACCGGTCACGGTGACCGCGTCCAGGAAGCGGAGCGCCTCCTCGAGGGGCATGACCCGTTCATCGAGGGTCCCGGCATCCCGCGCATCTTCGAGGTCTTCGAGCGTGACGGCCCGGTCCAGCGTGAACACGCCGACCTGCGTCCGCAGAAGAGCCGCCATGGAGGCGCCGCAGCCGAGCGTTGCCCCGATGTCGTCGATGAGGGTCCGAATATAAGTGCCGCCGGAACAGGTGACATCCAGCACATATTCCCCGTTCGAGGGGTCTGTGCCGTCCGTTCCGTCTGGCAGTAATTCCAATTCGAAAATGGTGACCGGCCGCGCTTCCCGCTCCACTTCCACGCCCTGACGGGCAAGGTCGTAGAGCCGCACGCCGTCTTTTTTGAGCGCCGAATACATGGGCGGCACCTGCAGGATGTCCCCGCGGAACTCGTCGAGGACCGGGAGGATCTCCTCCCTCCCCGCCGAGACTTCCCTCGTTTCGAGGACCGTGCCGGAGAGGTCGAGGGTGTCGGTGACGACGCCCAGTTTCATGACCGCGCGGTACTGTTTCGGTGTCGTCGGCAGGAACTCGAGGAACCGGGTGGCTCCTCCGAGCATGACGGGCAGGACGCCGGTCGCGTCGGGGTCGAGCGTGCCGCAGTGGCCCGCCTTCTTCTCCCCGGTGATGCCCCGGACCTTCCGCACGGCCTGGAACGACGTGATGCCTTCGGGCTTGCGAAGACAGAGGATGCCGGTCATAACGCGCACCCGAGCTGTTCGGCGATATACGAGAGCAGCGTCTGAAGGGACGCCTCTTCGTCCGGGCCGGCATTGCAGCCCGCGGCCCGCATGTGTCCGCCGCCGTCGAGCAACCCGCAGATGGCAGACGCGTCGAGCGGTTCATGGGTGCGAAGAGAGATCTTCCAGGTGCCGTCTTCCTGTTCCTTCATGGTGATGCCGCAGAGCACGCCCTCGATCTGGCGGGACATGGCGGTCACGAAGTCGAAGGTATCGGTGTCGGCGTGGCGCCGTTCCAGCATCTCCTGAGAGATCTTGAGGACCGAGACTTTCCCGCCGCAGAACATCCGCAGGCCTGCGAACGCGTCGGACAGGACCTGGAACTGCGCGAGGGGTTTCGTCTCGAACATCTTCACGTTGATCCGCGCGTTGTCCGCCCCCAGTTCGATGAGGTCGGCCGCGGCACGGTAACACTCCGCATTGGCGTTGGAGTACCGGAAGCATCCGGTGTCGGTGGAGAGCCCGGTGTAAAGGGCGTCCGCCATGGGGGCGTCGATCGCCGCTCCGAGTTCCCGGAAAATGCGGTACAGGGACAGCGCGGCAGCGCCGTCGTCCGGACACAGGTGGGTCTCCTTCGCGTACAGCGTGTTGGAAATATGGTGGTCGATGCACAGGTCGACCCGGTCCGCGAGGTCCTCGAGAGAGCCCAGCAGCTTCGGGTCCGCCACATCGACGGAAATGATGCACTTCGGTTCGAACGTCTCCTGCGGGAGCCCTTCGAACAGGTAGTCGAACTTGGACGGGATGGGGTCGGCGTTCACGACAGTGGCCCGCTTCCCGAGGGAGAGCAGGTAACGGCAGAGCGCCGCGCCGGTGCCGAGGCAGTCCCCGTCCGGGTTCTTGTGGGTGAGGATGAGCACGTCCTCGCTGTTCGCGAGGATCTCCCCGACCCGGCGGATGTCAGCCTGCATCAGTCTTTGCCTCCTGTCAGGGTCTCAAGTTCCTTGATGATCTCCATGCCGTGGGCGATGGAGTCGTCGGCGATGAATTTGAGTTCGGGGGCCTTGCGCAGGTGGAGGTTGCGGGCGATCTCGCCCCGAAGGTACCCGGCCGCGTTGTTGAGCGCCGCGGCGGCCTCCTTCGCCCCCTCCAGTCCGGCGAGGTCGCTGATGTAGACTTTCGCGTAGGTACTGTCGCTGGAGACATTGACACGGACGACGGTCAGGATCTTGCCCTTCACGCGGGGGTCTTTGACGCCCTGCATGACGACCGCCAGCTCCCGCTTGATGTCTTCCGCGGTACGCTGTGACTTATGGGATGGCATGGAACACCCTCCTTAGTCTCTGTATTCTTCGGTGATGTAGGCTTCGAAAATGTCGCCTTCCTTGAGGTCGTTGAATTTTTCCAGACCGATACCGCATTCATAACCGGACGCGACTTCCTTGACGTCGTCCTTGAAACGGCGCAGGGACTGGATGGCGTCTTCGGCCACGATGATGCCGTCGCGGACGACACGGAGTTTGGCGTCTCTCGTGATCTTGCCGTTCAGGACATAGGAACCGGCGATGGTGCCCGCGGAAGAGATCTTGAAGACGTTGCGGACTTCGGCGCGGCCGATGTCGACGTCGCGGTACTTCGGCGCCAGCATACCCTTGATGGCGTCCTGGACATCGTTGATGCAGTCGTAGATGACGCGGTAGGTACGGATCTCGACGCCGTCGCGTTCGGCATTGGCGACCGCTTCCGCTTCCGGACGGACGTTGAAGCCGATGATGATGGCATTCGAGGCGTTCGCCAGCATGACGTCGGAGTCGACGATGCCGCCTGCTGCGCCGTGGATGACGCGGACGCGGACCTCGTCGTTCGAGAGTTTCTCGAGGCTCTGCTTGACAGCCTCGACGGAACCCTGGACGTCGGCTTTGACGATGATGTTGAGGTCTTTGAGCTCGCCCTCTTTGAGGGAGGCGAACAGGTTGTCGAGCGTGACCTTCTGCTGAGCGTTGAACTGCTCTTCCTTGATGGCCTGCTTTCTCTGCTCGACCAGTTCACGGGCCAGTTTCTCATCGGAAACGGCGTCGAAGGCGTCGCCCGCCTGCGGGACTTCCGCGAGACCGGTGACCTCGACGGGAACCGCCGGGCCGGCTTTCTTCAGCTGTTTGCCGCGTTCATTGGTCATGACGCGGACACGGCCGACCGCGGTACCGGCGACGACGATGTCGCCCGTATTGAGGGTACCGTTCTGGACGAGGAGGGTGGCGACAGGGCCGCGGCCCTTGTCGAGCTTCGCCTCGATGACGACGCCCTTCGCGGCACGGTTCGGGTTCGCTTTGAGCTCGAGCATCTCGGCGACCAGCAGGACGGACTCCAGAAGCTGGTCGAGGTTCATGCCGGTCTTGGCAGAGACCGGGACACAGATGGTGTCGCCGCCCCAGTCTTCGGGGACGATCTCATGCTCGGTGAGCTGCTGCAGGATGCGGTCCGGAGAGGCATCCGGCTTATCCATTTTATTGATGGCGACGACCATCGGGATGCCCGCGGCCTTCGCGTGGTTGATGGCTTCGATGGTCTGCGGCATGATACCGTCGTCCGCCGCGACGACCAGGATGGCGATGTCGGTGGCCATGGCGCCGCGGGCACGCATTTCAGTGAATGCCGCGTGGCCGGGGGTGTCGAGGAAGGTGATGCGCTTGCCGTCGATGTTGACGCGGTACGCGCCGATGGCCTGCGTGATGCCGCCGGCCTCGCCCGCCGTGACGTTGGAGTTCCGGATGGCGTCCAGGATGGAGGTCTTGCCGTGGTCGACGTGACCCATGACGCAGACGACCGGGTCTCTCGGGAGAAGGTCGGTCTCTTCGTCTTCGGTGTCGTCGATGATCCGGTCTTCGATGGTGACGACGACGCGTTTCTCGACATGGGCGCCGAGTTCCTCGGCGACGATGGAAGCGGTGTCGAAGTCGATGACATCGTTGATGGATGCCATCTGACCGAGCGCGAACAGCTTTTTGATGACTTCCGCGGCGGTCATGCGAAGCTCGGAAGCCAGTTCGCCGACGGTGATCTCTTCGCCCACCTGGATGGTGATCTGCTTCTTCGCGCGCTCTGCCGCGATGCGCTTCAGGCGCTCCTGCTCGGTCTCGCGTTTGCGGGAACGGACACCGCGCTGTTTGCGGTACTGCTTCGATTTCTGATTGAGCTTCTGACGGGTGTTGTTGACCCGGTCGTTCTGGCGCTGCTGCGGCGCGATCTGCTCATATTTCTCGTTGTATTTCTCGAGGTCGACGTTCTGCGAACGGGTGTCGATCGTGCGCTTCTCGCCCCTGGTACGGGACTGCTGCTGACCGTCTTTGTTCTTCTTCTCGCGCTTCTGGAACGGATGCGGATCGGCGTCGACTTTCGGTTTCCGGGGCGCCTCTGCCTTCTTTCCGGCAGGCTTCTCCCCTTTCTTCGCGGGCTTCTCGGCCGGTTTGTCGGCGGCTTTCTTCGCCTCCGGCTTCTTCTCCTCTTTGGGAGTCTCCTTCTTCGGAGCCTCCTTTTTCGGTGCCGGCTTCTCGTTCTGCATCGCGAAATAGGCATCGAAGTTCTCGACCTGGTTGTTCTGGGTGATGTACTCGAACAGCGTGTTGAGTTCATCCTCCTCCAGGGCCGTCATGCTCTTCTTCGGTTCTTCATAGAACTGACCGAGGAGCGCGACGATGTCCTTCGTGTTCTGTTCGAAGTCTTTCGCGACCTCATGTACTCTGTATTTAATGACCATTAATTCTTGTCCTCCTTCGAAAGAAGCTCCGTGAGCTTCGAAGCAAATCCGGCGTCCGTCACGGTGAATACCGCGCATTTTTGTCCGGTCGCCATCTGTATCTCTCTCATCGTGCAATCCAGTTCCTCGAGGGGAACCTGCCGCCCTTTGTAACGGACGGTCTCTTTGAATTCCTCTTTGAGCCGCTCCGAAGCGTCGGTCGTAAGGAAGCACATCTTTGCTTTTCCTTTGGCGATTGACTCGAATGCGGCGTCATGGCCTCCCGCGAACTTTCCAGCCCGCTTTGCAAGGCCGAACATATTAAGGATCTGCGAGTTCATCGTTTTTTAGATCCGCCTCCATTCGGTCATAGATCTCTGCGGGGACCGCCATGGAAAACTCCCGTTCCAGCCGTCTGGCTTTGCGCGCTTTCTTGAGGCATTCCTCGTTTTTACAGAGGTATGCGCCCCGCCCGGGCATCTTCCCGGTCAGGTCGAGAGAGATCTCTCCCTCTTTGTTCTTGACGACCCGCACGAGAGAGGATTTCTCCTTCATCTCCATGCAGCCGACACAGCGTCGCATCGGGGTCTTCTTTGGCATAGTTCCACCGCCTTCTTGTTTCGGTTATTCTTCGTCTTCCGTTTCCGGAGCCTCTTCGATCTTGCCGCTTTCCGGGTTGATATCGATCTTCCAGCCGGTCAGCTTGGCAGCGAGGCGGGCGTTCTGACCCTTGTTGCCGATGGCGAGCGAGAGCTGGTCGTCCGGGACGATGGCCCGGCAGGACTTCTCTTCCTCGTCAAGGATGATGACATCGATGACATCGGCGGGAGCCAGCGCGTTGGAAATGAATCTGGCGGGGTCTTCATCGTAAGGTACGATGTCGATCTTCTCGCCGTTCAGCATGTCGACGATCTTGCCGACACGGGCACCGCGGGCACCGATGCAGGCGCCGACGGCGTCGACTTTCTCATCGGAGCTGGCGACGGCGATCTTCGTACGGGAGCCGGCCTCACGGGCGACCTCCTTGATCTCGACCGTGCCCTCGGAGATCTCGGGGACCTCGGTCTCGAAGAGCCGGCGGACCAGACCGTGGTAGGTTCTGGAGATGAGCGCGCGGGGACCTTTCTCGGTCTCCTTGACATCGACGACATAGACCTTGATGAGGTCGCCGTCATGCAGCTCTTCGCCGGGGATCTGCTCGCCCTTCGGGAGGACGGCTTCGGCGCGGCCGATCTCGACGGTGGCGTTGCCGTTGATGGGGTTGATGTTCGAGACCTTCGCCGTGACGATCTCCTGGTTGTGGGTCTTGAACTCTTCCATGTTGCGGCCGCGCTCCGCGTCGCGGATGCCCTGACGGATGACGTGTTTCGCCGTCTGGGCGTCGATGCGTCCGAAGCTCTTCGTGTCGAGCGGGATCTCGATGATGTCTCCGGGCTTGGCGGTCTTCTTATACTTCTTCGCGGCCTCGACTAAAATGTCGGTGTCTTCGTCGTCGATCACGTCGACCACGTTCTTGCGAAGATAGACGTTGAGTTCTTTTTTCTCGGGGTCGATGTCGCAGAAGACGACATCCTTTCCGTTGTAATTTCTCTTCTCTGCGACGACCAGTGCATTGGCGATCTTTTCGTAAAGGAATTCCACCGGGATCCCTTTCTCTGCTGCCATCAGCTGTACCGCGTCAAAAAATTCCTGATTCATTTTTGTTGATCTTCCTTTCTATCGGCTTCAGTCTACGTAGGAATCGAAATCATCCAGTTTTACGTAAGACGCTTCTTTTTTATGGAATACGAAGGACCTGCCCTCGTTGGTGGCGATGGTGACATTGCCGTTGTCATACCCTTCGAGGGTGCCTTTCCACTCTCTCTGTCCGTCGAGCGGGCGGATGAGTTTCACCATGATCGGCGCTCCGAGGAACTGCTCGAAGTGTTCGTCTCTCGTCAGCGGGCGTTCCGCTCCGGGAGAAGAGACTTCCAGCGTGTAGCTGACCGAGATGGGGTCAGCCTCGTCGAGCGGGCCGTCGATGGCGTGGGTCATATCGACGCAGTCGTCGATGGAAACTCCCTCGTCCTTGTCGATGAAGATGCGCAGATAGTGCTCGGCGCCCTCCTTGACGAAGCGGACGTCCCAGACCCGGAGGCCCAGTTCCGCCGCGAGGGGTTCGGCGATCTCACGGACCGTCTGGGTCACGTTGCCGCCGTGCTTTTTGTTGGCCATTCCTGTCTCCTTTTTTGGCGATCCATGTACTTTTTTAAAGAATCGCATAAACAATGAAGAGCGGCGGAGCCACTCTTCATTACAACTTACTCTTTAACTTACTGCACTATATTAGCACGGGTCCCTTTAGAAAGCAAGCATTTTCTTAATAGGCCTTGCCCCACAGGACCATGGTGCGCGCGGGCTTCCCGCAGCAGACACAGACGTCGGAGACCGCTTCCTGAGCGAAGGGGATGCAGCGGGAACCGGCACCGGTCTCTTCCTTGACCTTGTCCTCACACTCCTCGCTCTCGCACCACATGGCGTGGATGAACCCGTCGCCCTGTTCCTCGAGCGCCTTCTTCATCTCGTCGATGGTCTTGCAGCGGTAGGTCTTCTTCTCGCGGTTCTCGAGCGCGTTGGCGTACATGACGTCGCGGACCTCCTGCAGTTTCTGCGGGATGGCGGTCTCGAGGTCGTCGAGCGAGACGAAGGTCTTCTCGCGGTCGGGACGGGTGACGACGACGCACTGGTTCTGCTCGATGTCTCTCGGGCCGACTTCGATGCGGACCGGAACACCTTTCATCTCATATTCGGAGAATTTCCAGCCGGGGCTGTTGTCGCTGTCGTCGAGTTTGACGCGGACACCGGCCGCCTTCAGACGGTCGCGGAGTTCCTCCGCCTTCTCGAGGACGCCTTCCTTGTGCATGGCGACCGGGACGATGACGGCCTGGATGGGCGCGACTGCCGGCGGCAGGCACAGTCCGTTGTCGTCACCGTGGGCCATGATGATGGCGCCGATGGTCCGGGTGGTCATGCCCCAGGAGGTCTCGAAGGGAGCCTGGAGCTGGTTGTCTTTGTTCTGGAACTGGATCTCGAACGCTTTCGCGAATCCATCGCCGAAGTAATGGGAGGTGCCCGCCTGGAGCGCCTTGCCGTCGTGCATCAGAGCCTCGATGGCATAGGTGGCCTCGGCGCCGGCGAACTTGTCGGACTCGGTCTTCTTGCCGCGGACGACCGGGATGGCGAGATCTTTCTCGTAGAAGTCGGCATAGATGTTCAGCATGCGCTCGGTCTCTTCGATGGCTTCCTCCGCGGTGGCGTGCAGGGTATGGCCCTCCTGCCACAGGAATTCACGGGAACGCAGGAACGGACGTGTGGTCTTCTCCCAGCGCACGACGCTGACCCACTGGTTGTAGAGTTTCGGCAGGTCGCGGTAGGACTGGACGACGTCTTTCCAGTGGTCGCAGAACAGGGTCTCGGACGTCGGGCGGACGCAGAGACGCTCTTCGAGCTGCTCGCTGCCGCCGATCGTGACCCAGGCGCACTCGGGCGCGAAGCCTTCGACGTGGTCCTTCTCCTTGTCGAGAAGGCTCTCCGGGATGAACATCGGCATGTTGACGTTCTCGTGTCCGGTCTCCTTGAAGTAGCCGTCGAGGAGGCTCTGGATGTGTTCCCAGATCGCGTAGCCGTACGGGCGGATGACCATACAGCCCTTGACGCTCGTATAGCTGACCAGTTCGGCCTTTTTACAGATGTCCGTATACCACTTGGCAAAATCGACATCCATGGAAGTGATGTCTTCCACCATCTTTTTCTGCTTTGCCATGAAAAGATCTCCTTCAAAAGAATTCGTATAAGGTTCGCTATATTATATAGTATACTTCCCCATTCGTCCAGTAAAAAAGACCCGCGAGGAGTACCCGCGGGCCGGAATGGTTCGATGGAAAACGGTCAGTCGACCAGGTTCTCGATGAAACGGACTGCATCTCCGACGGTACGGATCTCATCGGCAGCGTCGTCCGGGACTTCGATGTCATACTCTTCTTCAACGGACATGATGAGGTCGACCAGTTCGATGCTGTCGGCACCGAGGTCTTCGAGAAGAGTGGACTCCATTGTGATTTCGTCTTCGTCAATGTCCAGCTGGTCAGCGAGAAGCTTGCGGATCGTTTCAAATACCATGGTTATATCCTCCTGTGGGGTCAGTATTCTGATTACACTTTTATGTTATAGTAGCTTTTCAATAATTGTCAACCGTCTACCGAAAATAATTATGAAAGCCGCTGTTTCTTTTTTCTTCGTTTCACGGACTTTTTCGCGATGGATTTCCGCAATTCCAGCCTGTAAAGGTCAAAACCTTGCCCCTGTCCAAAACCCGGCTGAAAATGTGAAAAAGTGGGTCATATTTCGAATTTGGAAAAATGTAAAGCCTTTTGCTTCCTTTTAACGGTTTTTTCCTCTATTTTTCCTTTTTGGAAAATTCGTTTCGGCGATTTGCGGAAAGTCGTTTAACAGTTTTCGTAAAGTTTCGCTCCTTTACGAATCTCACTTTCGTCCTCACAAAAGTCCGATTATAAGGTCCAAAAACAAGGCGGATTGGGGGCGCGCACAACCTTTGCCTCTCCAGCGGAGGAGAAAAGCGTTCGACTGCGGCCGGGCGAAGGGGCCCCCTCCGGGGGAACGGTTAGGCCGGGGAGGTCGCAGGCGGACCTTTTCTCCGAAACGCGATCGAGCGCAAGCGGCTCGGCGGCCTCTTTCGACGGAACGCGATCGAGCGCGACCCCTCCCCCCCTCTGCGCAGGACATAAAAGGACCCCGTCCGATTGGACGGGGTCCTGAACCATTCAGTTTGGGCGAATTGCTTATTCGGCAACGTTCGCTCTGAGGGTGGCGAGCTCGTCGTAGAGTTCCTGGGGAACGGTGTCGCCGAGGGATTTGAAGAACTCTTCGATGCCGTCGGCCTCTTCTCTCCAGAGGGCCTTGTCGACGGTGAGCATGGCCTTGACGTCGTCTACTGTGACGTCGAGTCCGTCGATGTCGATGTCTTCCGGTTTCGGCAGGTAGCCGATCGGGGTCTCAACTGCGTCGACCTTGCCTTCGCAGCGGTCCATGATCCAGAGAAGGACTCTCAGGTTGTCACCGAAGCCCGGCCACATGAAGTGACCTTCGTCGTCCTTGCGGAACCAGTTGACGTTGAAGATCTTCGGCTGTTTGTCCTCGTCGATCTTCTTGCCCATGTCGAGCCAGTGCTGCAGGTAGGTACCGCAGTCATAGCCGATGAACGGACGCATGGCCATCGGGTCGTGACGGACGACACCGACTTTCTGACCCTGTGCGGCAGCGGTGGTCTCGGAACCCATTGCGGCACCGACGAATACGCCGTGCTGCCAGTTTCTGGCCTGATAGACCAGCGGAGCGAGTTTCGCGCGGCGGCCGCCGAAGACGAATGCGGAGACGGGAACACCGTTCGGGTTCTCGAACTCAGAGGACAGGCAGGGGCAGTTCTTGGCAGGAGCGGTGAAACGGGAGTTCGGGTATGCGCCCTTCTCCGTAGAGGTCTTGCCGTTCCAGGGATTGCCGAGCCAGTCTTCGCCGTTTTCGGGAGCATCCGGCATGCCTTCCCACCAGAAGGTGTTGTCGTCCAGGTTCCGGGCAACGTTCGTGAAGATGGAGGAACCGGAGCGGCAGGAAAGGAGGGCGTTCGGGTTGGACTGCATGTTGGTTCCGGGAGCGACGCCGAAGAAGCCGTACTCCGGGTTGACCGCGTAGAGTCTGCCGTCCGGGCCCTTGCGGATCCAGGAGATGTCATCGCCGACACACCAGACTTTATAACCTTTGTCGACATAGTGCTTCGGAGGAACGAGCATAGCAAGGTTGGTCTTGCCGCAGGCGCTCGGGAAAGCAGCGGTCAGATACTTGGTTTCGCCGTTCGGATATTCGATGCCGAGGATGAGCATGTGCTCAGCCTGCCAGCCTTCCTGGCGGGCCAGGTTGGATGCGATACGGAGCGCGAAGCACTTCTTGCCCTGAAGGACGTTGCCGCCGTAGCAGGAGTTGACGGAGTAGATGGTGTTGTCCTGCGGCCACTGATTGATGTATCTCTTCTCGGGGTCGGAATTGCAGGAAGCGTGGGTACCCTTGATCCAGTCGGTGGAGTCGGGGCCGATGGCGTCGAGGACTCTCTGACCGATGCGGGTGATGATGTTCATGTTGCAGACGACATAGATGGAGTCGGTGACTTCAAGACCGTACTTCGCGAACGGGGAACCGACCTTGCACATGCTGTAGGGGATGACATACATGGTCTTGCCCTTGTAGCTGCCGCGGATGATATCGTCGCACATTTTATAGGCTTCGTCCGGGTCCATCCAGTTGTTCAGAGGGCCGGCCTCTTCCTTGGTGGGGGTGCAGATGAAGGTTCTGTCTTCAACACGAGCGACGTCGTTCGGGTTGGTTCTGTGGAAGTAGCAGTCGGGAAGTTTCTCCTCGTTGAGTTTGATGAACTCGCCGGTGGAGACAGCCTCGTCCTTGAGGGCCTGGATCTGCTCCTTGGACCCGTCGATCCAGACGACTTTGTCCGGCTGGAGGAGGTCGATTCTGGTCTGTACCCAGTCCAGAATGCTCTTGTTGTTAGTAAGTTTTTCCATGAAACAAGCTCCTTTACAAATACTTTGACTTCGGTCCCCCCGTATGACCCCCGGAAATGACAGCAGGAATGCCTTGATTTTGGCGATTCATTTGTTATCATTAATATTGGGTTTTCGATTGGTTCCCGATACGGGAACAATTATACTTGAATTTGGTACAAAAGTCGAGAAATCCGACGCAGTTTTGCAAAAAAATTACAATTCTGTAGGGTTGTACAAAGTTTTTGAAAAATCCTGTCATTTCTTTAACAACATGAAAAGGAAACACCCATGAAAGTCTCTCTCATCATCCCCTGTTACAACGAGGAGGGCAATGTCCGACCGCTGTACGACACGGTCGTCCGGACCTTTGAAAACGCGGTCTCCGATTACGAGTTCGTGTTCGTCAACGACGGCAGTTTCGACCGGACCCCGGATGTGCTGAACGACCTCGTCGCCACCGCGGACAAGCCGGTCAAAGCGGTCCATTTCTCCCGCAACTACGGGAAAGAGTCCGCCATCCTCGCCGGTCTGAACGAGGCGTCGGGAGACTGTTTCACCATCATGGACGGCGACCTCCAGCAGGGCCCGGACGTCGTGGTCGAAATGGTCCGCTACCTCGAGGAACACCCCGAGTGCGACTGTGTCACGGCCTTTCAGGAAAGCCGGAGCGAGAGCCCGGTCATGGTCTTCTTCAAAGACAGCTTTTACCGGATCATCAACCGTGTCTCGGACGTTGAGTTCGTGAGCGGCGCCTCCGACTTCCGGACCTTCCGCCGCAATGTCCGCGACGCCGTCCTGAGCATGCCCGAGACCTCCCGGTTCTCCAAGGGCATCTTCTCCTGGGTAGGGTTCGAGACCCACTATATCCCCTACACCGCCGCGGAGCGGCTCACCGGCACCTCGAAATGGAATTTCTTCAAACTGTGGAGATACGCCATCTCCGGCATCATCTCCTTCACGACGACCCCGCTCCGCCTCCCGCTGGTCTTCGGCGGCATCACGGGCTCCGCGGCCGTCGCTTCCGCGGTCTTCGACAAAAAGAAAAAAGACCGTGCCCTTCCCGCCATCCTCGGCACCGGCAGTGTCCTGCTGTTCGCCATCGGCGTCCTCGGAGAGTACATCGCGAGGGTGTTCCAGGAGACGAAACACCGGCCGGTCTATCTCATCAAAGAAGTCCTCGACAATCAAAAAGAGCGCTCGGAATAAGAGCGCTCTTTTTTTATATTGTTTTTTCCTTAAGTCCCCGCGAAGATGGCGCGGACTTTTTCGGCGCGCAGGGCGTCCCGCTCCTGCCGGCTGAGGTCCTCCCCCGCCTCCGTGTTGAGCGTGGCGGGCTGCAGGGAAAAGATGAGTTCGTTGACCGTGTTCATCGGGAGGTCGAACTCGCCGGCAGCGATGCCGACCTTGACGACAGACAGCGCCTCCATGAATTCCTGGAAACTCATGACGCGGGCACTTTTGAGCGTGCCGTAAGAGCGCCAGAGCATGTCCTGGAACGAGAGGTTCTCCATCAGTTCCTTCCGGGCCTCCCGCTCCTGTTCGATGATGGACTTCGCCAGAGCGTCGAGGTTCCCGAGCGCGGCCTCCTCGGAGATGCCGAGGGTGACCTGATTGGTCAGGAGGTACAGACTGCCGATCGGTGAATCGCCCTCTCCGTAGGCGCCGGACAGGACGAGTCCGAGGCGCGAGACCGTGTTGGACAGATGACGGATGCGGCCGAGGATGCGCATGGCGGGCAGCTGCAAAACGACCGAGCCCCGCATGGCGGTCCCGATGTTGGTCGGGCACTGCGTGAGGTAGCCGAGCTTCGTGTCGAAGGAGAAGCCGAGCGCTTCGTCGAGGATGGTGTCGAGCCGGTCGGCCAGTTCGTAGGAACGGGTCAGCTCGAGACCCGGCAGCAGCGCCTGGATCTTCACGTGGTCCTCTTCGCAGATCATCAGGCTGAGGCTCTCGTCGGGGGTCGTCAGGAACGACCGCCCCTCCTGCACGCTGACGAATTCCGGACTCACGAGGTCCCGCTCCGCGAGCGAGATGGCGGCGTACCGCGACAGGGTGTTCATATGGGTCAGGACGAATTTCTCCGGCAGCTCCTCAAAGATGACAGCGGAGACTTCGTCGGCGATCTTGTCTTTTTCTTCCGTGGAGAGGCGATTGGTGAAGACGTGGTCTCTGAGGTTCCTCGCGAGGGACACTTTCGAGCTGACCGCGACATCGTTCTCGTTCCCGGAGAGCATGTACCATTTGGTCATTTCGTCTCACCCCGCAGTTCCCGGATCCGGTCCCTCAGGACCGCCGCCTGTTCATATTCTTCCGCCTCGACGGCAGCGTTCCGCTCTTCCTCGAGACGGCGCAGTTCGGCGCGGCGCGCCATCCGGTCGTCCCGGGTGGCACTCGTCTTGCCCACGTGGGTCGCTCTGCCGTGGATGCGGGAGAGCGAGGGCTTCAGGCGGTCGTAGAACACATCGTAGCATTCCGCGCAGCCCATGGCGCCGGTGCGGACGATCTCATCGAACGTGGCGCCGCAGCCGGGGCAGCGTTCCTCCTCGGTCTCGGGCAGCAGTGCCGTCTCCGGGAAGAACCGGCTCAGGAGCGTCCCGATATTGGAGCCAAAGCCCCAGAACATGCCGGAATACCCCAGATGCTGCGCGCATCCGGAGCAGAGATGCAGTTCCGAGGACTCCCCGTCCACGATCCGTTTGATGTGTGTCGTGGCTTCATTTCGGCCACAGTTCTGGCAAAGCATGGAATGCTTCCTTTCCGAAGTCGAAAGACTCTTCTGATATAACTTAACTTATTATCCGTCAAGCGAAACGATTCGTCAACCTCTCCCGGCCCGGCGTTTCCTGTACGGAGGGCACAAAAACCGCGTCATTATGACAAAAAATAGACAAGAGAATCGGACAGATAACACCCTCTATGCCGTTGAAAAAAATATATATTAGGATATAATATATAAGGTCACGCTTGTGGAAACTGTGACTTTTCACAAGCATGCGCACATTATGATGTTTGTAAATTCAGCGCGGGACACCACCCGCGTCAACAAGCGAAGGAGTTGAATGAATGGCAAGCTTAAACATTGCAGGCGTGCTGAAGCCCGCCGCAAAAGGCCATGGCGGTGCTCATGTGGCTCACCACAAGAACACCTCTGCCATGCCTGTCGAGCGTATGCCGGTCCCGGCTTCTGTCACCATCCCCCTGTCACAGCATATCGGTGCTCCCAATGAAGCACAGGTAAAAGTGGGCGATGAAGTCAAAGTCGGCCAGGTCATCGGCAGCACTGACGCATTCGTCAGCGCACCGGTCCACGCGACCATCTCCGGCACGGTCAAAGCCATCAAACCTGTCCGGATCGTCAACGGCAACATGGTGAATGCCGTTGTCATCGAATCCGACGGAGAAATGGCGCTCTCCGAGGATGTCAAACCTCCGGTCATCGAGACGAAACAGGACTTCCTGAATGCGGTCCGCGCATCGGGTCTCGTCGGTCTCGGCGGCGCTGGTTTCCCGACCCACGTCAAACTTGCGTTCAAAGAGGACGCAGGTGTCGACACCCTCATCATCAACGCTGCGGAATGCGAGCCCTACATCACGGTCGACCACCGCGAAATGCTCGACCACCCGCAGGACATCCTGTCCGGCGTCAAGGAAGTCGTCAAATGGCTCGGCTTCAAGAACGCCTACATCGGGATCGAAGACAACAAACCGGACGCCATGCAGGTGCTTCTGAAGACCATGGAAGAGAACGAAGAGTTCAAAGACGTGCTTCAGATCATCGCGCTTCCCTCCACCTACCCGCAGGGCGCAGAAAAGGTCCTCATCTATTCTGCTACCGGCAGACAGGTACCTCCCGGAAAACTGCCGTCTGACGTCGGCTGCGTCGTCATGAACGTCCAGTCTGTCTCGTTCCTCGGCCGTTACCTCAAGACCGGCAAACCGCTGGTCAGCCGTTCCCTCACTGTGGACGGCGGCGCCGTCGCCGAGCCGAAGAATCTTCGCGCTCCCCTCGGCACCATGTATTCCGACATCCTGGAATACTGCGGCGGGTTCAAAGAAGAGCCTTACAAGATCATGGCCGGCGGCCCGATGATGGGTCTCGCCACCATCGACGCTGAGGTCCCGCTGCTCAAGAACAACAACGCGATCACCTGTCTTGCCAAAGGCGCTGTGAAGGTCAAACCCACGCGTGCCTGCATCCGCTGCGGCCGCTGTGTCGAGGCCTGCCCCATGTGTCTCGAGCCCACTCTCATCGAGAAGAAGGCTCATCTCAAAGACGTCGACGGCCTGAACAAGGCCAGCGTCATGACCTGCATGGAATGCGGCAGCTGCGCCTTCGCATGTCCGTCCGGCCGTCCGCTGGTCCAGTACATGCGTCTTGGTAAGGCGATCATCAGAGAGGCAGGTGCGAAAAAATGATCGATACTAAAAAACTCACGGTCAGCGCTTCGCCTCATCAGAAGTCTGCTGCCACCACGACCCGCATCATGCTCGATGTCATCATCGCGCTGGTGCCGGCCGGCATTGCCGCGGTCCTCGTTTTCGGTCTGCGCGCACTGGCGGTCATCCTCGTCTCCGTCGTCTCCTGCGTTCTGGCCGAGTTCCTCAGCCGGAAGGCCATGAAGAAGGAAGACACCGTCACGGACCTGTCCGCCATCGTCACCGGTCTGCTCCTGGCCTACAACCTGCCCGCCGGCATCCCCTTCTGGATCGTCGTCCTGGGCGCCGTGGTTGCCATCGTCGTCATCAAGCAGATGTTCGGCGGCATCGGCCAGAACTTCATCAACCCGGCTCTGGGCGCCAGAGTCATCCTCATGTCCGCCTTCCCCGGCAGAATGTCTGCCGGTGCTTTCGCCGACACCAACCGCATCGGCTGGGGCGTCGACACCGTCACCGGTGCCACTCCCATGGGCCTTGTCGGTCTCGACGGCGTCAAAGAAGGCGCTCCCACCCTCATGGAAATGTTCCTCGGCACGACCAGCGGCTGTATCGGTGAAGTTTCCGCCCTCGCTCTTCTGCTCGGCGGCATCTACCTGATGGTCCGCAAGGTCATCTCCCCGATCATTCCCTGCACGTTCATTGCCACCGTTGCCATCTTCTGCACGTTCGCTCAGGGCTTCGACATGTATGCCGTAGCTTACGAACTGCTCGGCGGCGGCCTGTTCCTCGGCGCCATCTTCATGGCGACCGACTACACGACGTCTCCCATCACGAACAAGGGCAAGCTCATCGCCGGTATCTTCTGCGGTGTCGTCACCTGCATCATCCGTCTCTGGGGCTCCCTGCCGGAAGGCGTCTCCTTCTCCATCATCCTCATGAACGTCTTTGTACCGTACTTTGAGGACTGGACTGCTCCGACCCCGTTCGGCTTCGTCAAGGAGAAGAAACAGAAAAAGGCAAAGGAGGAGACCAAAGCATGAGTAAGAAATTCAATCCGAAAGAGATCTTAGTCCCCACCCTCACCCTTTTCCTGATCGCTCTCGTCGCAACGCTGCTCCTGGCTATGGTCAACAGCGTGACCGCCGACCGCATCGCCGCCTCCAAGGCAGCCGCGGAAGCGGAAGCTCGTCAGACTGTCTTCCCCGACGCGAAGAACTTCGTTGACAAGAGCAACTATTTCGAAGCAACAGACGCTGACGGCAACGTCATCGGCTATGTCTTCAACACCGCCAGCAAGGGTTACGGCGGCGATGTGCCTCTCACCGTCGGCATCGACTCCGAAGGCACCATCACCGGCATCGTTCCCGGCGACCTTTCTAACGAGACACCCGGCCTCGGCCAGAACGCCAGCAAGGATAACTTCCGCGAGCAGTTCGTCGGCAAGAACGGTAAAGTTTCTGTCGTCAAGAACGCTCCCGGTGAAAACGAGATCCAGGCGCTCACCAGTGCCACCATCACCTCTACCGCCGTTGTCAACGCTGTCAATGACGCGGTAGACCAGTTCAATGAAATCACAGGAGGTGGCAAGTAATGGCTGAAGCTGCAAAGAGAAGCGCTCTCGGCGAGCTCACCAAGGGCTTCGTCAAAGAGAACCCCGTACTTCGCCTGGTCCTGGGCACCTGCCCCACCCTCGCGATCACCACTTCCGTTGAGAACGCCATTGGTATGGGCGTTGCCGCCACTCTCGTTCTCATCATGTCCAACATCGTCATTTCCGCCCTGCGGAAAGTCATCCCCTCGAAGGTCCGTGTTCCCTGCTTCATCGTAGTCATCGCGGCTTTCGTCTCCATGATCCAGCTGCTGGTCAAGGCGTTCGCGCCCGGCCTCGACGCTGCGCTCGGTATCTACCTTCCGCTGATCGTCGTCAACTGTATCATCCTCGGCCGTGCGGAAGCATTCGCCAGCAAGAACCCCATCGGGCTCTCCGCCCTCGACGGTATCGGCATGGGCATCGGCTTCACCGTCGCCCTCACCCTGATGGCCGCCATCCGTGAGTTCTTCGGTTCCGGCAACCTGACCCTCAAGGTCCTCGGTTTCGGCACCACTCTGACCGACATCTTCGGTCTTGGCGACAGCAATGTCCTTTCCGCCATCCATCTCGAACCCATCATCATCTTCATCCTGGCCCCCGGCGGTTTCTTCGTCTTCGGTCTTCTGGTCGCGCTGGTCAACAAGCTCTCCTCCCGCAAGGGCGGCGATCCCGCTGAGCTGAACTGCTGCAACGTCACGGAAGACGCCGACGGCAACCTGGTCCTCGTCGCTGACGGCAAGACCATCGTCATGCCGAAGGTCGACACCACCCCGCAGGTCAAGAAAGTTGAAAAGTCCGGAAAGGAGGCTGCTGAAGCATGAAGTTAATTGCCATTATGCTGACGACGATCTTCACGCAGAACTTCGTCCTCTCCAAATTCCTCGGCATCTGCCCCTTCCTTGGTGTTTCCAAGAAGAAGGACACTGCCATCGGCATGAGCGCGGCGGTCATCTTCGTCATGCTCCTCGCCACCATCGTTTGTTATCCGCTGAACGTCCTTCTGGAAAAGAACGGCTTTGAATATCTGCAGACGCTGGTCTTCATCCTCGTCATCGCAGCTCTGGTCCAGTTCGTCGAGATCACTCTGAAGAAATACATGAAGTCGCTGTACAGCTCCCTCGGTATTTTCCTTCCCCTGATCACCACCAACTGTGCCGTTCTCGGTCTTGTCACCCTGAACGTCCAGGAAGGCTACAATTTCATCGAATCCATCTTCAATGCACTCGGTGCCGGTCTCGGTTTCATGCTCGCCATGATCATGTTCTCCGGGATCCGTGAGAGAATGGAAGGCAATGACGTTCCGAAGTTCTGGCAGGGTCTTCCCATCACCCTCGTCGCTGCGGCTCTCGTCACCTGTACGTTCCTCGGCTTCACCGGTATCATTGAGAACATGTTCGGTGCTTAAGAAAGGAATGGTGAATCAATGAATCCGATCATTTTAGCGGTCATCATCGTCGCCATCCTTGGCCTGGTACTCGGACTGCTTCTGGCCATCGCGTCCATCGTCATGGCCGTTCCGGTCGATGAAAAAGCGGTCGCCATCGAAGAAGTCCTGGCGGGCGCGAACTGCGGTGCCTGCGGCTACTCCGGCTGTGCCGGTTATGCGGCTGCTCTGGCTGCCGGCGAATGTGAAGATACGACCCTCTGCTCCCCCGGCGGCTCCGCCTGCGCGAAAGCCGTTGCCGAGATCATGGGCGTTGCCGCGGGAGACTCCACTCCCATGACGGCAGTGGTCCTGTGCCACGGCACGGAAGCCAATGCCGGCAACATCATGGATTATCACGGAGACATGAGCTGTAAGACGGCAGCTCAGCTGTTCGGCGGCGGCAAAGCCTGCTCCTTCGGCTGTCTCGGTCTGGGCGACTGCGAAGCGGCCTGTCCCTTCGACGCCATCCATGTCGGCGAAAACGGCCTTGCGGAAGTCGATTCCGAGAAGTGCCGCGCCTGCAAGATCTGCATCAATGTCTGCCCGAAGGGTGTCATCGAACTGGCTCCCCTCTACAAGCATGAAGCAGTGGTCTACTGCCAGAACCACAACAAGGGCGGCGAGACCAGAAAAATGTGTAAAGTCGGCTGCATCGGCTGCATGAAGTGCCAGAAGACCTGCCAGCACGACGCCATCCATGTCGAGAACTTCAAAGCGTCCGTCGACTATGCGAAGTGCGTTGGCTGCGGCGACTGCGCGACTGCCTGCCCCGTCGGCTGCATCGACATGACTACTTTCGGCAAACTGGTCATTGTGGACCCGGTCGTCGCGAGTGTCAAACCTGTCGAAAAAGAAGCGTAACCTCAACTCCTACGCTCTATAAATGGTATAAAAGACCCGGCTTCTCGGCCGGGTCTTTTTCTGTCTTTTTCCGATCGGAAGTTGTCCGTAAATCGCCAATAATTACAAATTTAACAATCTTTTCGGGGTCCCGACAACTTTTTTGCAAAAACTTTGATAAATTTCTGACAATTCGTTGACTTTCACAACTTGGTTGCACTATAATTGTGCATGCTGTCTAGCAGACAGCGCTCTCTTTATATATAACCTATTTATGGAGGCACATAGATCATGGCTAGAGTATTCAACTTCTCCGCAGGCCCTTCCATGCTCCCGGAATCCGTCCTGAACAAGGCCGCCGATGAACTGCTCGATTACGAGGGCACCGGCGAATCCGTCATGGAAATGTCCCACCGCAGCAAAGAGTATCAGGCGATCATCGATCAGGCGGAAGCGGACCTTCGCACCCTCATGGACATCCCGGACAACTACAAAGTCCTGTTCCTGCAGGGCGGCGCGTCCACCCAGTTCGCCGCCATCCCCCTGAACTTCATGAACGGCAGCGGCAAGGCGGACTACATCGTTTCCGGTGTCTGGTCCAAGAAGGCTGCCGCGGAAGCATCCCGCTACGGCGATGTGAAGATCGTCGCGTCCAGCGCGGACCAGAACTTCTCCTGCGTCCCCGAAGCGGACCCCGCCGAGTTCCGTCCCGATGCCGATTACTTCTACATCTGCATGAACGAAACGGTCCACGGCAACCTCATGCGCGACCTTCCCGAGACCGGTGACGTCCCGCTCATCGCCGACATCTCCTCGTGCTTCCTTTCCGAGCCCCTCGATGTGTCGAAGTTCGGCATGCTGTACGGCGGCGCTCAGAAGAACATCGCCCCGGCCGGCCTCACCATCTGCATCATCCGGGAAGACCTCCTCGGCAACGCGAGAGACATCACCCCGACCATGCTCAACTATGAGACCATGGCTGGCTCCGGTTCCATGTACAACACCCCTCCCTGCTGGTGCATCTACATGGCAGGTCTCGTCTTCCAGTGGCTCCTCAAGATGGGCGGCCTCAACGAGATGAAGAGACGCAATGAAGCCAAAGCGGCCATCCTCTACAACTATCTCGACGAGAGCAAGATGTTCAAGGGCACCGTCGCGAAGAAAGATCGTTCCCTCATGAACGTCCCCTTCGTCACCGACTCTGACGAGCTCAACGCCGAGTTCATCAAGGGCTGCACCGAGAACGGCCTCATCAACATCAAGGGCCACCGTTCCGTCGGCGGCATGCGCGCTTCCATCTACAACGCCATGCCCATCGAAGGCGTCGAAGCCCTCGTCGCTTACATGAAAGAGTTCGAAGAAGCTCACACCGCTGAATAAAGGAGAATCCACCCCGTCATGTACAAGATCCTGACTCTCAACAACATTTCGGAGGCCGGCCTCGCACAGCTGGACCCCGAGAAATATACCATCGGCACCAGCATCCCCGACCCGGACGCCATCCTCGTCCGCAGCGCCAAGATGCACGACATGGAGTTCTCTCCGAACACCCTCGCCATCGCCAGAGCCGGCGCCGGCACCAACAACGTTCCGGTCGACCGCTGCGCGCAAGAGGGCATCGTCGTTTTCAACACCCCCGGTGCCAACGCCAACGCCGTCAAGGAGCTGGTCCTCTGTGCCCTGTTCCTCACCTCCCGGAAGATCATCCCCGGCATCGAGTTCGTGAACTCCCTGAAGGGCAAGGGCGATGAAGTTTCCAAACTCGTCGAGAAAGGCAAGAACGCCTTTACCGGCCCCGAACTGACCGGCAAGACCCTCGGTGTCGTCGGACTCGGCGCCATCGGTGTCCGTGTGGCCAACTCCGCCCGCAACCTCGGCATGCATGTCTACGGTTACGACCCGTACCTCTCGGTCGACGCGGCCTGGAACCTTTCGAGCCACATCCGGCACGCCCCCACCCTCGACGACATCTTCACGAACTGCGATTACATCACGGTACACATCCCGCTGACCGATGACACGAAGTACACGATCTGCAAGGAGACCATCGCCAAGATGAAAGACGGTGTCCGCATCGTCAACTTCGCCCGCGGTGAACTGGTCAACTCCGCCGACATGATCGAAGCGCTCGAGAGCGGCAAGGTCGCGGCCTATGCCACCGACTTCGCGGACGACAGCCTTCTGGGCGTCCCCGGCGTCATCGCCATGCCCCACCTCGGCGCCTCCACTCCGGAGTCCGAAGACAACTGCGCGAAGATGGCCGCCTATGAGCTCATCGAATATCTGGAGAACGGCAACATCCGCAACTCCGTCAACATGCCCAACGCCGAGATGGCCCGTGTCTGCAAGAACCGTCTCTGCGTCATCCACCAGAACGTCCCGAACGTTCTGCGGGGCATCACGAGCCAGTTCGTGGACTCCAACATCAACGACTTCATGAACCGTTCCAAAGGCAACATCTCCTACACGATCCTCGAAGTGGACGGCGACATCTCCGAAGAGATGATCCAGGACATCCGGGAGATCGAAGGCGTCATCAAGGTCCGTGCCATCCTGGGCTGAACCGAATAAGCATAATAAAAGACCTCAGGCTGCTGCCTGAGGTCTTCTGTTTTTGTTGTGGATCAGAGTTCTTCGGCCAGATACACGCCGTCGACCGCGCGAATGGAGGCGAGGACCTCTTCCGCGGGGACCGCTTTCTGGAAGCGGAGCGTGAAGATGGCGCTGGAGTTCATGACATCCTTTTCCTTGGTCCGGGTGATCTCCAGGTTCCGGACCTTGACGTTGTCCTTCTTCAACCCGTCAAAGACGGTCTCGAGGACCGACCGGCTGCGGAATTCGAGATAGACGTTGATCTCCGGATGCCGGCGCATGAAGGTGTACTCCAGGTTGGAGATGACCAGTTCCGACAGCAGGACCAGTGCGGTGGCGATGAGCCCTCCCTCGTAGAAACCGGCGCCGATGGCAAGGCCGACGATGGCGCAGGTCCAGAGACCGGCGGCGGTGGTCAGGCCCTTGATCTGGTTCCGGCGGGTGACGATGATGGTACCGGCGCCGATGAAACCGATGCCGGCGATGACCTGCGCTCCGAGACGGGCCATATCGGTAAAGAGCCCCTGAGAGAGGAACAGGTACTGACCGGTCATGGTGGTCATGGCGGCGCCCACGCAGATGAGGATGTGGGTCCGGAACCCGGCCGGGCGGCGTTTGAACTCCCGCTCGAGGCCGATGAGCGCGCCGCACAGGAACGTCAGGAGAAGGCGGATGCCGACGGAGAGGATGGAGATGTCCCGAAGACTGTCAAAAATCGAAAACATGATGCTCTTCCCTCCTTACAGCTCTTTGACCGCGTAGACCTCTTCGAGGTCTGACAGCAGTGCGACGACTTCGTGATGGGCCCTTCGATGGGGCATGCGCAGGTACAGGACCGCGTTCGGCTTCTGGATGATCTGCTCCTTGCCGTGGTGGATGTCCATGTCGAAGATGCTGATTCCCTGCTCCTTGACGGTGCGGAGGACCTCTCCTAAATCGCCCATGGAACGGACCTCGACGTAGATGTTGAGGTTGCGGGATCGTTCGATGAAATACTCTTCCACCGGCCGCAGGAGCCACATGGTGGCGAGGATGATGAGGAACGCGAAGAAGGCCGCCTCATAGAACCCCGCTCCGATGACCAGGCCGAGACAGGCCGACGCCCAGAGGCCGGACGCCGTGGTGAGTCCCTTGACCTTCTGCTGGTTCGTCGCGATGACGGTGCCGGCGCCGAGGAAACCGATGCCGTTGATGACCTGGGCCCCGAACCGGGACACATCGGTCTTGAGCCCGACCGCTTCCGCCATCGGCGCCCAGTCCG
The DNA here is from genome assembly GCA_900317985.1 of uncultured Eubacteriales bacterium. Classification (GTDB taxonomy): domain Bacteria; phylum Bacillota; class Clostridia; order Oscillospirales; family Acutalibacteraceae; genus RUG420. The sequence continues at coordinate 28,080 of ONJD01000001.1, forward strand.
TCGTCAGCATGACGTATTCATACTGGCTCAGGACCATCGTCAGGGACGCGCCGATGCAGACGAGGGTATACGTCCGCGGGCCCGCCGGCCGGTGCCTCAGACCGCGGTCGAGGCCGATGAGGCCTCCCATGACCAGCGCGAGGATCAGCCGCAGGAAGACGGACGCTGTATTGAAATCTCTTAAATAGTCCAGTTGACTCAGCATGGGGTCCACTCCTTTGTTTCCCTTATTGTATCACTCCTGTCCTGTTTGGCAAGTTTTTCCAAAAACAGGTCCGGCAAAAGGGTTGCCAGAAAAAAGTGCTCTGTAATATAATAGGTTTGACCTGTTAACGCGCTGCCGCATGACAGCGCAAATACGAAAAAAGGAGAAACTATTATGAAAACCAGAACGTCTCGCATTTTCGCGATCCTCATGGCGGTCGCTATGGTCCTCATGATGACCGGGTGCTCCGAAGCCACCAGGATCTTCCTGAAAAACGGCTGGGACTACGAAGTCGACGGTGTCCAGTATGAACCCGGCTTCAACGACACGTATGAGTCCGTCGCGCCGGCTGTCAACAGCTCTGCTGCCGACCGCTCCGCCTACGGCTCCTATACCGGCCCCGCCGCTTCCGGTTCTACCGTGACTGCCGGTGGCGCTGCCACAGCCGGTGCCAAAGCCGGTGCCGCCAAGGCCGGTTCCAACGCCGCCGCACCCGCAGCGAACAAGACTTCCTACACCGCGGCCGAAGCTCTCGAACTCTACAAGAGCGCTGCCAACAAAGTCAAGACCACTGCGAAGTCCGCAACCCGTACGTCCGAGACCATCCGGACCATCAGCGGTTCCATCCCGTCTCTCTATTCGAGCTTCGGCTTCAAAGAGGGCACCAAGACCGAAAAGGTCGTTGCCAAAGGCGCTTCCGAACTAAAGGACAAGTTCCCGGTCGAGAAGAAGTCCTACACCTGCAACCTCAGCGCGTCTGACATCAAGTCCGCCACGGTCCAGAGCAACGGTTCCAGCAAGGTCGTCACCATCGTCGTCAAAGACGACAACCCCGGCACCTACAGCAACTCTTCGAAGTGTGTCTCCACCATCAGCATCCCGATCGGCACCTGGACCTGCAAGGGCGTCACCCTTCGCGGCACCATCGATGCGAACGGCAGACTGACGAGCCTCTACTACAAGATGCCGACTTACGTCACTCAGGGTTCCGACGCTTTCGCGTTCTCCCTCGAGCAGAACTGGTCCGTCGCTTACTAAGCCTGCAGCGTTCAAGGCATCCAGACAAGAAAAAAACCGGACAGCTCCATGAGCTGTCCGGTTTCTTTTGTTTTGTTCCGGGGTCAGCGGTTGATCTGATCCCAGGGGCTGGGAGCCTGTGTCGGCGGGTTGGTCGACGGCTCGGTCGACGGGACTGCCGTGGACGGCGTCGTCGTGGCCGGTGCGGTCGACTGTGTCGTGGAAGCGGTCGTGCTCCGGGTCGTCGAACGCGTGGTCGAGCGGGTCGTCGAACGCGTGGTCGAGCGGGTCGTCGTCGAGGTCCGGCGGCTGGTGCTGTAGGTGGTCGAGGCGGTGGACTCGCTGATCTCACCGTTCTCATCGTACTGAACCGTGATCTCTTCGACCGTCGTGCTCTCGGTCGCGGACGCGTTGTTGGAGACGCTGCGCTCGAACGCCGTGGTCTTCACCTTGGCGGTCGTGGCCGTTTCGGCATCTTTACCGGAGTGGGTGAAGTGCGAGATGAGGAAACCGCCGAGGACGAACAGAAGCGCGACCAGGACCGCCAGGATGGCGATGGTCAGACGGCGGCGGTTCTTGCGGCTGAAGACCGGTGCATCGCCTTCATCGGGCAGGAACACGCTGTCATCGATGTTGTTCTCATAAGAACGGGGTTCGTCGTTATAACGGGCTTTGTTCTTCGCTTTGCGGTAATTCTCGTAACGGGGACGGTCGTCCGTGTAGGTCGGGACCGTTTCGGGACCGTTGACCGTTTCGACCGGCTCTGCCACTTCCGGGGCCTCGTCGGCCGGAGCTTCGAACACTTCGGAAGCGGAGTTCTCCTCACCGGCAAAGTAGGATCCGGGGCCGTAGGACTCTTCGAACATGGGCTCGTAGCTGTCGTAGTACTCCTCGTCGTTGTCCGCAGGCGCTTCCGAGCGGGTGTAGACGACGGGTTCCGGCTCGGCCGGAGACGGGACCGCTGCGGGGTCGGTGGTATAGGTCACATCGTCCAGAGCGCCGGGGGCCGAGTAGCCGAAGTCGACTTCATAGTCCTCTTCCGCGCCGGCCGCTTCCGGGGTCGGAGCGACGACGATGGTGTCTTCGGCTTCCGGTTCCGGAGCCGGAGTGCTGACCGGGACATAGGTCTCATAGACGGGCTCTTCCACGACCGGAGGCTCTTCGATGACCGGTTCTTCGGGCAGTTTCACTTTGCTGCCGCCGAGGTCGATCTCAAACATCTGGATGCGGTCGTTGTCGGAAGAACCGACTTTGACGGGGCCGCTGTTGACCGGAGTTTCCGGGACCGGTTCCGCTGCGGCGGGATCGATCGGTTCCGAGTTGATGTCCGTAAAGACGAAACTGGGTTTCTCTTCTACCGGTGCCTCTTCCGGAACGAATTCCTCCGGGATGAACTCTTCTTCCGGCTCTTTTTTGAACCGTCCGAGGATGTCTTTCATTGCCATGTTGCTACGCGCTCCTTTCGTTGAGCGATAAGGTTTTGCTGTGTGTTTCTGTTTGTTTCTATCTTGGGCGATTTACGGTTTTCAGTTCGCCGCGGGCTGATCCGGCTGTGACGGGGTGGTCGGCGGGTCCGTCGGTTTTTCCGTCGAAGGTTCCGTCGGTTTGTCGGTCGAGGGCTCTGTCTGAGACTGTGTCTGCGACTGGGTCTGAGACCGCGTTGCCGTCGGGCGCGCCGTGCGGGTCGTGATCCGCTTGGTCGTGTTCGGGACCACATAGTAGGTGGTGCGGACGATGGAAGCCTTCGTCGTGGTGTCGCCCTCTTCGGTGACCGCGGACGCGTCTTCCGACTTGATCTCAGTCGGGGTCAGCAGTTCGTTCTCGGTCGAGACGATGCTGGTCGTGAGCGTGGTGGACGCCTCGTTCTTCGCCTGGTTTTTGCTGACGAGCGAAAAGACCAGTGAACCGATCAGGACGCCCAGCGCGAGGAACAGGAAGATCCAGGCCCATTTCACCCGGCCGGATGACAGGGGCTCGTCTTCATAGTCGTATTCATCTTCATCGTATTCGTAGTTGTCGGGATCCTCTTCCAGAGAACGGATGAGGTCGGGATCGACATCGTATTTATCTTTACGCCGTGCCATAAGTCCTCCTGATGTTACTTGTGGTACTTTCCGCCGGAACTGATCTGGAACGCGCGGTAGAGCTGCTCGAGGAGCATGATGCGGGCCAGCTGGTGAGGAAAAGTCATCTCCGACATGGAAAGTGACGCGTCTGCAAACTGTTTGACTTCATCGGACAGTCCGTAGGAGCTTCCGATGATCATGGTGACATGACTGGTCCCGCTCACTGCCAGCCGGTCGAGTTCTCTGCTGAAGTCGACCGAGGTACGCTGTTTCCCCTCGATGCAGAGGGCGTACGTATAGGACTGACTTGGGACCGCAGCGAGGATCCGTTTCCCCTCTTTTTCCAGCGCCGCGGCGATCTCCGCGTCCGATGGTTCCGAGGGCAGACGTTCTACGCTAACCTCTATTATATTCAATTTACAAAAGGCGGTCAATCGCTTCCTGTATTCGTCCTGCGCCGCCTCCAGATACTTCTCCTTGAGTTTTCCGGGAACGATGAGGGTCACGGTCAGCATGAGGGCACCTCCGTCAGCAGGGTCCGGTGGCGGGGAGCCACGTCGAGAAGACAGTCGTCGCCGACCCGCGCGCCGCCGGTCAGCAGCATGGAAGCGGTGGTCTGGTACGCGAGGTCCGGCAGGTTGTTTTCCGAGCTCAGGTGTCCGAGGATCAGCTGCTTCGTCCCGGAGCGGACGAGTTCCAGCGCGGTATCCGCCGCGTCGTCGTTGTTGAGGTGGCCGAACTCGGAATTGATGCGCTGCTTCAGCACATAGGGGTACGGTCCGTTGAACAGCATCCCGAGGTCGTGGTTCGACTCGAGCAGGACCGCCTGGCTCCCGAGGAGGACGCGTTTCACTTCCTCTGTCATGATGCCGAGGTCCGTGGCCACGGAGACCCGTTTGCCGCCGGGAAGCGTGATGGAATAGCCCATCCCCTCCGCGCAGTCGTGGGAGGTATGGAAGCACTGTACGTGGAAGTCGCCGATATCGGCGGTGTCGATCATCTGGAAGACCGGGAAATCGCCTTTCAGGTGGCCTTTCTCGTCGAGGGCCTCCAGCGTGCCGAGAGAGGCATAGACCGGGATGTGGTACCGGTTCGCGAAGACCCGGAGCCCGCAGATGTGGTCGGTGTGCTCGTGGGTCACGAAGATGGCATGGATCTGCTCGGGCGACAGGCCCATCTCCCGCAGTGCCAGAGTCGTCTGTTTGGCATTTTTGCCCACATCCACCAGGATGCCGCCGGTGCGGTCCCCGATGTACGTGGAATTGCCGCTGCTGCCGGAATACAGTGTTCCGAAGACTTCACCGCTCATCGGTCTCCTCCTCTCCTCAGAATAAAAGAAGGGGTGCGTTCGGAACGCACCCCCTGTCGTTTGTTCAGCCCGCGTTCTGGATCTTGTCGGGATGGTCCAGAATGGGTTCGCGGGAAATGTCTGCGCCCAGAGCCGAGAATTTCTCGACGACATTCTCGTAGCCGCGATCGATGAAGATGACGTTCTCGACTTCCGTGTGTCCCACGGCAGCGAGACCGGCGATGATCATGGCGGCACCGGCGCGAAGGTCATAGGCTTTGACCGGGCATCCGTTCAGGTGGTCGACACCCTGGATGATGGCCACTTTGCCGTTGACTTCGATGTGAGCGCCCATACGGGTCAGCTGATCGACATATTTGAACCGGCTGTCCCAAACGCCTTCCGAAACGATACTGGTGCCGCTGGCAAGGCACAGGGCCGCTGCCATCTGAGGCTGCATATCGGTCGGGAAGCCCGGATGGGGCATGGTCTTGATGTTGACTTTGGTCAGCGGTTTGTCCGCGATGACGCGGACGGAATCGTCGCCTTCCTCCACCGTGACACCGGCCTCGACCAGTTTCGCGATGATGGATTCGAGATGCTTCGGGACGACGTTGCGGACGAGCACATCGCCGCCGCAGGCAGCGACCGCTGCCATGTACGTACCGGCTTCGATCTGGTCCGGGATGACCGAGTAGTCGCAGCCGTGCATGCTTTCGACGCCTCGGATCTTGATGACGTCGGTACCGGCGCCGCGGACATCGGCACCCATGGAGTTCAGGAAGTTGGCCAGGTCGACGATGTGGGGCTCTTTCGCGGCATTTTCAATGACCGTGAGGCCTCTCGCCTTGACGGCGGCCAGCATGATGTTCATGGTGGCACCGACCGAGACGACGTCCATGTAGATGGAGTTGCCGGTCAGGTGGTCAGCTCTGGCGTGGACGAACGCGTTCTCCTCCATGGAGACGGTAGCGCCGAGCATTTCGAACCCTTTGAGGTGCTGGTCGATGGGACGGACCCCGCCGAAGTCGCAGCCGCCGGGCATGGCGACACGGGCTTTGGAGCAGCGGCCGAGCAGAGCACCCAGCAGGTAGTAGGACGCCCGCAGGTGACGGGTCAGCTCATAGGGTACGGTATAGGAACTGATGACCGAGGTGTCGATCTCATAGGTGTGGGGGTTGATGGCGCGGATGCGGGCACCCATCGCCTCCAGCATTTCCAGCATACAGGTGACATCGGAAATGTTGGGGATATTCTCAATACGGCAGGGGCCTTCCGCCAGCAGGGTGGCCGGCAGGATGGCGACGACGGAGTTCTTGGCTCCGCTGATGTCGACGACTCCCTCCAGTCGTTTCCCTCCGTTGATGCAAAACTTATCCAAAATTTCACTCTCCTGATTTCGCTCTCACGATTTCTCGAAAGTAAGAATTAGTATATATAGTGCTCAAATCTGAGTTATTATACCACCAGTTCCAATAATTGAAAAGCCTTCGGCCGTCCTTTTTGGAGTAGACGGACAAAAATCGGCAAAATATCCGATTTCACTTCGCTGCGGGGCGATGAATTCGTACAAAACGATATTCCAAAAAAAAGACCCTGTTCCGATGATCGGAACAGGGCCGTGATGTTACAGTTGTCAGGCTGTTCAGCCGGGAAGGCCTTTGGACTTGAGCCAGTCGGTGATGTCGTTGTAGACCTCTTCCTTGCAGTCGTCGCGGAAGAGCTCATGACGATAGGTCTTGTACCATTTCGTGGTGTGGTCTTTGATACCGACTTTGTCCATCCACTTGTCAGCAGCTTTGACACCGAGGCCGCAGAAGCCGATGATGTCCTGAGTGCCGGCGACGACGAGGACGGGAAGGTCCTTCGGCATCTTCTTGGCCCAGAGGGTACCGGCGGAACGGGCGGCCAGAGCGCCCAGCATGGCAAGGAGGCCGGGGGTGTAGTAAACGGTGATCATCGGGTCTTTCAGGTAGTCAGCACGGTTCTCTTTGCTGCGGGAAAGCCAGCCGGTGGAGAACATGTTGTTGGTGACTTTGATCTCGAGATCTTTGACCGGAGCCGCGGTGAAGAGCGGGACCAGCGGGTAGATGAGGCAGCGGAAGGGGTTGCCGAAGAAGTCGCCGGAACCGCAGTATACGGTGGCTGCCAGCTCTTTGCCGTAGTTGGCGCCGTAGATCTTGGCGACGAAGGAACCCATGGAATGACCAACCAGGACTTCCGGAAGGCCGGGATGCTCGGAGACCGCGATGTCTCTCATCTTGTGCATATCTTTGATGACGATCTTGTCCGCGCCTTTCGGGCACTTGCCGATGTTGCGAAGGTTCTGCTCTTCGCCCATGGCGGTCTTGCCGTGGCCGACATGGTCTTCGCCGTAGACAGCGTAACCGGCTTTGGCGAGATGCTCCGCAAGGCCGTGGAAACGGTCGATATGTTCGCAGACACCGTGAGCGATGAGCGCGACGCCTTTGGTCTCGACAGCGTCATCGATCCAGGTCAGATAACGGACACGATCTTTACGGTCGGTAGATTCGAAGAATCTTTCTTCACATTTGATGGACATGTTTCTTCCTCCTGTTTCTACTCACTATTCCAACTCAAGTGAGTTTCAAAATCACCTAAAATTTTAACATAGTATTTTAACGATTTCTACACAAAATAAAGGATTGTTCCATTAAATTTGACAACACTCCACATCTGTCTATTTACCGCTTCAACAAATCGGACAGATCCTTCGGGAGTGGAGCATTCACGATGATCCGTTCGCCGGTCACCGGATGCGTCAGTTCCGCACGTGCGCAGTGGAGCGCGTGCCGGGCGATTTCTTCGGACGGCGTCCCGTAAAGGGTGTCCCCGATGAGCGGCGCACCGATGGAGGCGAAGTGGACGCGGATCTGATGGGTCCGGCCGGTCTCGAGCCGCACCCGGCAGAGAGTCCGGTCGTCGAAGGTCTCGAGAGCCTCCCAGTGGGTGACGGCCCGGTCGCCCCGCTCGTCGACGACGCGCAGGGTGATGATCGGATCCGGTCGGAAGATCGGGGCGTCGATCGTCCCGCTCCCTTCGAGGCGCGCGGAGGGCACCGCCAGGTATTCCTTCTCCACGCCCCGCTGCAGCCGGTCCGCCGCATAGGCGTTGAGGGCACAGACAACGACGCCGGACGTGCCTTTGTCGAGCCGTCCGACGGCCCGGAACATGACCGGATCGCGACCCTCCCGGACCCGATGGAACGTGATCCAGTTGGCGAGCGTGTCGCCCTGGTGGTTATGCGAGGGGTGGACCGCCATGGTCCCCGGTTTGTTCACGATCAGCAGGTCTTCGTCCTCGTAGAGGACCTCCGGAAGTTCCCCTTCGAGGAACTCCGAGTCCGGCATCGGCGGGAGCTGTTCCGCGGGATCGTCCGGCAGGTTCACGGTCAGTACATCGCCCGCGGAAAGGCGGTCGATGGTCCGTACCGGCTCCCCGTTCAGAAGGATGCCGTCCTCATACGTTTTGAGGTTCCGGATGACACGAGAAGAAAGCCCTGCACAGCCTCTCAGGTAATGCAGGACTTTGCGGTCTTGGTATTCGGATGGGACGGTGAAAGTCAGGGTGCGCATGCCGTTCCTCCTGCGTGCGGTCTCAGCGGTTCCGGATGAGCCGGATGACCGTCATCTTGGCCTTTTTCGCCTTCGGCATGAGCTCTTTGTAGAGCCAGTAGCGGAAGGAGTCGCCGACGAGGATGTACTCGCCGATGTACTCCGTGTACCGCGCGCCGAAGCTCAGCTTGAACTTGCTGATGCCCACGAAGTCTTCGTTCGGGGACAGGGGGCCGAGCGCGCCGTCCGCCTCCATCGTCTCGGGCGAGTCGCAGAGGACGTAACCGAGGTCGTGGTAATCCATCCCGAGGTCGATGCTCCGCAGCAGACGGAGGTAGTTCATGTAATGGCTCGAACGGGTGTTGTTCCGGACGATGTTCCGGGTCCCGCCGAAGACACAGTTGGCAAAGCCGCCGTAACGGATGGTGAGGCCGCCGGCCACCGGGATGCGGGCATCGGCCGGGTAGTCCTTCGTCTCTTCCATGCGTTCATTGTAACTTTTCGTGTTCTTGTCGATGACATCGATATCGTTCTTGAGCCCCTTGATCTTTTTCTGGGGCGCGGTCTCAAGAGCCGCCACTTTCTGCTCCCGCTCTTTGAGCCGGGCATTCTGCAGCTCCGTGTCTTTCGCCTTGTCGTAGTAGACGATCATGATGTCGGTATAATCCTTCAGCGTCTCGAAGAGCAGCATGAGGTAGCTGTTGTCTCTGTGGACGAAGTCGTTGCGCTCGGAGGTGTCGTCCATGACGGAGACGAACGCGTCGAGCAGCGCCGGGTCGTTCTGGACGTCTTCAAAGGAGTACGTCTCGCAGTCGAGGCCGCGGGACTCTCCGACCCGGACCGAGTACCGGACGCCTTTTTCACACTTTTTGAGCAGCTGCTTGCCGGGGATGAGTTCCCCGTTCTCGTCCCGCAGCGGGATGAGGGTCTGCACCGGGTGCTTATAGGTATAGGAAGGCAGGTCCGCGTTGAGCTGGTAACCGAGAGACGTCAGGAGTCTGTGGGCGGCATGGCCCTCTTCCTGAGGCTCGCCGTCGATGCGCAGCGGGACCGGCGGGTCGATAATGGTGCAGAAAGCCTTGTGGGCCTTCATCTCAGCGGCGATGAACGTCGTGAATTCCTTCTGAAGGGTCTCGTTGGTGATATCGGACACCGTGCCGTAGGGCACATACCAGAGTTTGCCCGCCAGCGGGAGGTCCCGCTCCAGGACGAGACAGGTGAGGACCCGCTCCCCGGCCTCGTCGAAGCCGGAATAGAAATGGGGCGCCCAGGCCGTCTTGACCTTCGGCCAGAGGGAACACTGCTGGTACTGGCCGTGGTGCTCCTCGACGAAGCGGTCAAATGTTTCAAAATCGGTTTCCGTTCGGAATGTATACATGCTTTCTCCTTACAGCTCGATGCCCCGTTTTTTCAGGGCTTCCTCGATGCATCGTTCTTCGTTGAAGGGCTCTTTTTTGCCCCGGACTTTCATGAAACGCTCATGTCCCTTGCCGCAGCAGAGGAGGAAATCTCCCGGCTCCAGCATGGCGACGGCATAGGCGACGGCCTCTTCCCGGTCCGGGATGACGACGTACTTGCCGGCACCGCCGGCCTTCTCGACGAACACGGCGATCTCGTCGGCGATCTTTTTCGGGTCTTCGAACCCGGGGTCGTCTTCGGTGATGACCGTGAAGTCCGCCAGCCGGCCGCTGGTGGTCCCCAGTTCTTCCCGGCGCAGCTGCGCGCGGTCTCCGACGGAGCCGAACAGGGTGATGATGCGTTTCGGGCCGTAAGCCCGGACGGTCTGGATGATGCCCTCGAGACTGATGTCGTTGTGGGCGTAGTCGATGATGATGCCGAACTCTTTCGACAGATATTTGATCTGGCAGCGGCCGGGGACGCGGACGTTCCGCAGGCCTTCCTTCGCTTTTTCGAGGTCGAGGCCCATGAGGTCGCAGACCGCGAGGACCGCCAGCGCGTTGTGGACGGAGAAGTCGCCGGGCAGGCTGATCTCGAAGGTGTCCTCTTTCACTCCGTTCCGCAGGAAATCGAACCGGATGCCCATGAAGTCGTCGGACCGGGTCGGGACCATGTTCTCCGCCCGGAACTCGTTGTGTTCCGAGAGGCCGTAGAAGATCTTCCGGCCGGGGACCGCTTCGAGCATGTCCGCCGCGGCGGGGTCGTCCCCGCAGGCGGCCGCCTGGCCGCAGAGGGAGAAGAACGCTTTCTTGAAGCTGTAGTACTCCTCGTAAGTCTTGTGTTCGTGTCCCCCGATGTGGTCGGGCGATATGTTGGTGAAGATGCCGCAGAAGAACTCGAGGAAGTCGGTCCGGTGCCATTTGACACCGAGGCTCGACACCTCGATGGCAACGGCCTTCACGCCGTCGTCCGCCATCTGCCGCAGCAGTTTCTGGGTCTCATAGGATTCCGGGGTCGTGTTGACCGTCGGCACCTGCTTCCCGTTCCAGGACGCGCCCGCCGTGCCGATGAGTCCGGTCGGGACGCCGGCCTTGTCGAGGACGGACTGCAGGATGTAGGTGATCGAGGTCTTCCCCTTCGTGCCGGTGATGCCGATGACCTTGAGGTCTCCGGACGGGTGGCCGAAAAACGTGTCGGACAGTTTCGCCAGTGCCACCCGGGTGTTTTCCACCACGATGACGTATGGCTGTTCCGGTACATCGCCAAGGTGCGCGGCAGCTTCATGCCCCGCTTCCAGGACGAAGACACGGCAGCCCGCGTCGTAGGCGTTCCTCGCGTACTTGTGGCCGTCGGTCTCGGCGCCGACCATGCAGACGAAGAGCGTGCCCTCGACCGCTTTGCGGGAATCGTAGACGACATCGGAAATGTCGGTCTGAAGCGCTGTGTCCGGTCCCTTGACCGCGGTGGTCGCGAGGCCTTCGAGCAGTTGTTCGAGTATCATAGGTCCTCCTATGGATGTGAAAACGATGAAACGTCGTTCGAAAAGTTGTCTGACAGAAATTATAGAATCTTGCAAATCGAAAAGCAAGCCTTTATAATACTTCTAACTATTGTTTGAAATATATTCTTTATTGGAGGCATTCCAAATGGCCAAAGAACTTGCGACCAAGTACGATCCGTCAGAGTTCGAAGACAAGATCTACGACTTCTGGCAGGAGAACAAGTACTTCCACGCAGAACCGGACGAGACGAAGACCCCTTACACGATCGTCATCCCGCCCCCAAACATCACCGGGCAGCTCCACATGGGGCACGCGCTCGACAATACCCTGCAGGACATCCTCATCCGTTATCACCGGATGAAAGGGTTCGATACCCTCTGGGTCCCCGGCACCGACCACGCGTCCATCGCCACGGAGGCGAAGATCGTCGAGGCGATGAAGCAGGAAGGCATCACGAAGGATGACATCGGACGGGAAGCGTTCCTCGAGCGCGCCTGGGACTGGCGCCGTCAGTACGGCGGACGCATCGTCGAGCAGCTCAAGAAGCTTGGTTCCTCCTGCGACTGGGACCGGGAGCGGTTCACCATGGACGAGGGCTGTTCCAAAGCCGTCGTCGAGGTCTTCAACCGCCTGTATGAGAAAGGCCTCATCTACCGCGGTGAGCGCCTCATCAACTGGTGCCCCCACTGCATGACTTCCATCTCCGATGCCGAAGTCGAATATGAAGAGAAAGACGGTGCGTTCTGGCACCTCAGATACCCGTTCGCGGACGGCTCCGGTTACCTGGAGCTCGCCACCACCCGTCCCGAGACCATGTTCGGCGATACCGCCGTCGCGGTCAACCCGGAGGACCCCCGCTACAAGGACAAGATCGGCCAGATGCTCATCCTGCCCCTCGTCGGCAAGGAGATCCCCCTGATCGGCGACGAACACGCGGACCCCGAATTCGGGACCGGCGTCGTCAAGATCACCCCGGCGCACGACCCGAACGACTATGAAGTCGGTCTGCGCCACGACCTGCCGATCATCAACGTCATGACCGATGACGGCCGCATGAACGAGAACGTGCCGGAGAAATATGTCGGCATGACCACGGAAGAATGCCGCAAAGCCTGTGTGGCCGACCTCGAGGAGCAGGGTTACCTTGTCCGCGTCGAGCCCATGAAGCACAACGTCGGCACCTGCTACCGCTGCGGCACCGTCGTCGAGCCCCGCATCTCGAAGCAGTGGTTCGTCAAGATGAAACCGCTGGCGGACCCGGCCATCGACATCGTCCGCTCCGGCAAAGTCCAGTTCGTCCCGTCCCGTTACGACAAGACGTACTTCCACTGGATGGAGAACATCAAAGACTGGTGCATCTCCCGCCAGCTCTGGTGGGGCCACCGCATCCCGGCCTGGTACTGTGACGACTGCGGCGAGATCACGGTCTCCCGCGGCACACCCTGCAAGTGCGAGTACTGCGGCAGCGAACACATCCGTCAGGACGAGGACACCCTCGACACCTGGTTCTCCTCCGCCCTCTGGCCCTTCTCCACGCTGGGCTGGCCGGACGAGACTCCGGAACTGAAACACTATTTCCCGACCAATACACTGGTCACGGGTTACGACATCATCTTCTTCTGGGTCGCCCGCATGATCTTCTCCTCGGTGGAGCAGATGGGCACCTATCCCTTCGATACCATCTTCATCCACGGCATCGTCCGCGATGAACTGGGCCGGAAGATGTCGAAGTCCCTCGGCAACGGCATCGACCCGCTGGTCGTCATCGACAAATACGGCGCAGACGCTCTCCGCTTCACGCTCGTCACCGGCAACAGCCCCGGAAACGACATGCGCTATTCGGAGAAGAAGGTCGAAGCCTCCCGGAACTTTGGCAACAAGATTTGGAATGCCGCCCGGTACATCCTCATGAACCTCGACGGTTCCGAGGGACCGGCAAAGCTTCCCGCCGCCGAAGACCTCGCGATCGAGGACAAGTGGATCCTTTCGAAATTCAACACCCTCTGCAAAGAGGTCAGCGAGAACATCGACAGCTATGAACTGGGCGTGGCCCTCGCCAAGCTATACGACTTCATCTGGGACCTGTTCTGCGACTGGTACATCGAGATCTCCAAGATCCGTCTCCAGGAAGGCGGCAAGGGCGCCGAGACCGCGAAAGCCGTTCTCATCTACTGCATGGATGGCATGCTGAAGCTGCTCCACCCCTTCATGCCCTTCCTCACGGAGGAGATCTGGCAGTCCCTGCCCCATGAAGGAGACACCATCATGCTGGCTCCGTATCCGGAGTACACCGGGGCACTCGACTTCTCTGCCGAAGAGACCGAGTTTGAGCGGATCATGACGGCCGTCCGTGCCATCCGTGCCCGCCGCTCCGAGATGAACGTCCCGCCGTCGAAGAAGTCCGCGGTCCATTTCGACACACCCTTCGAAGACACCTTCCGATCCGGCGTCGTCTACATCCAGAGACTGGCTTCCGCCACGGAAGTGACGGTCGGCGGCGACTTCGACACCGAAGGCGCGGTCAACATCGTCACGGCCGACGCGCAGATCTACCTGCCCATGAACGAGCTCGTCGATCTGGACGCCGAAAAGGAACGGCTCACCAAAGAACTGGAAAAGGCACAGAAAGACCTCGCCTTCTTCGAAAAGAAGCTGAACAATCCGGGCTTTGTCAACAACGCTCCGGCCGCGGTCGTGGAAAAAGACCGCGCTTCGGCTGAAAAAATCAAAGACAAGATCAACCTTCTGGAAGAAAGCCTTAAAAACCTGGCTTAAATTTCGAAGACCGGGAAGCACGGCCTTCCCGGTTTTTCTCTCTTTTGGAGATGATACAGTATGTTCGAAAAGAAACGTTCCGCCCTCATCATCGGCTGCGGCCGGCTGGGAGGGCACATCGCGGAATACCTGGCAGAGCACGGGCTGCGGGTCACCATCATGGATGAGGACCCGGAGGCCTTCCGGCGCCTGTCCGAGTCCTTCGGCGGGCTCCTGCTGCAGGGCAACGGCATCGACGAGGCACAGCTGGTCCGTGCCGGCATCGAGACGGCGGACCTCTTTGTCGCCGCCACCGGCGACGACAGCCGCAACAACCTCCTGGCACAGCTCGCGTGCCGGATCTACGAGGTGCCCACCGTCTTCGCCCGGTTCGACGACGCCAATTATGAAAAACTGGTCGAAGACCTGCCCATTCGCGGCATCTTCCCCTTTACCCTGTCCCTGGCAGAGTTCGAGAAAGACTTTGAATTCCTGTTTGGAGAGGAGGACTGAGCATGCATATCGTCATCGCGGGCGGCTATGAGCAGACCGACTTCCTCATCGAGAACCTCAAGGAAAACGGCCACAAGCTCACCGTCATCAACGCTCATAAAGAATACTGCGAGAAACTGTCGGCCCATCACGACCTGCCGGTCTTCCACGGAGACCCCACCCGGTTCTACGTGCTGAAAGAGGCGGGCATCGACGGCGCGGACGTCCTCGTCTCCCTGTCGGAACGCGACGAGACCAACCTCGCTGTCTGTCAGTTCGCGAAGAAGTGCTTCGGCATCCCCCACACCGTCTGTACGGTCCGCAACCCGAAAAACGTGCAGCTGTTCCAGGAACTGGGCGTCGGACACGTTCTGAGTTCCACCCACATGGTCGCCAAATTCCTGACCGAGGCCGCCACCATCCAGGATCTCGTCGAGACCCTGCCGCTCGAGGACAACCGGGTCAACCTGTTCTCCGTCGTCCTGAAGGGCGATGAACAGTGCATCGGCCGCAACCTCATCCAAATGACCCTGCCGGGCAACACCATCATCGGCTGCATCATCCGCGCGAACGGCTCCATGGTCGTTCCCTCCGGTACCGACGTCCTGACGACCGGAGACAAACTCTACATCCTGACCGCTCCCGGCCAGCAGGACCTCGTCCTGAAAGCGTTGAAGGGGTAACGATATGAGTCCACAGGCTTCCTTACGCATGGACCGCATCGCTCTGGTGCGGTCGCTGGGCTTCCTCTGCCTGATGCTGACGGTCATCCTCCTGGGGCCTCTCTTCCTCCTGATCTTCTGGCCGGAAGAGTCCCATGAGGCAAAGGCCTTTCTGGTCCCCGCGGCAGCCACGCTGCTGACCGGGGGCATCCTGCTGCTCCTCAGCCGGGGACAGCGGGCGCTCGTCCTGCGCAAACACGCCAGCTCGATGATCCTGCTCGTGCTCTGGATCGTCGCGGTGGCGTTCTGCTCCATCCCGTTCATGATGGTGGGCTATTCCGTGCCCCAGGCCGTCTTCGAGTCCATGAGCGGACTCACCACCACCGGCCTCTCCGTCACCGATGTCACGGCCGTGAGCCACCTCGTCCTTCTGTACCGGTCGCTCCTCCACCTCATCGGCGGCGTCGGCCTCGTCCTGGTCCTGACCGCCATCCTCGCCAACTATTACGGCATGCAGCTCTTCACGGCAGAGGGGCACACGGACCGGCTCTCCACGAGCCCCTTCCGTTCCGCCCGGACCATCCTTACCCTTTACGGCAGTTTCATCATCGCGGGCATCATCCTGTACGTTCTGTCCGGGATGCCGCTGTTTGACGCCGTCAACTACTCCATCTCGGCCGTCGCCACCGGCGGGTTCTCCATCCACCCGGACAGCATCGGCCATTTCGCCAGCGTCCCCATCGACCTCATCACGATGCTGCTCATGCTCCTTGGCGCCACGAACTTCATGGCGAGTTCCATGCTGTTCCACGGAAAGTTCAAAGACTTTTTCACGCACATCGAAGTCCGCTGCGTCATGGTCCTCCTGGCCATTGCCGGTCCCATCGGCGCCGTCCAGCTCGTCGTGGACCACGTGTCCCCCTCCGTCCTGATGGCGATCGACCAGTCGTTCTTCCAGATGATCTCCATCCTGACGACCACCGGCCTCACCAACGTGAACGACTATCTGCACGTCTGCGGTTTTGCCATCGTGCCGGCCATCGTCCTCATGTTCGTCGGCGGCAACACCGATTCCACCGCGGGCGGTCTCAAAGCCTTCCGCTTCGCCCTCGGGGCGAAAAGCCTCTACTGGGACTTCCGGGACGCCCTGCGTTCCGAGCGCACCGTGAGCCCGCGAAAGATCCGCCGCTTCGGCGTCGAGCAGACCGTCTCCCGCCCGGAGACGAGCCGGAACTACGCCTATCTCATCGCGTACTTCACGATCGCCTGCCTCGGCACGTTTCTTCTGATGCTCTGCGGCTACAGTGTCCAGGACTCCTTCATCGAGTTCGTCTCGGCCCTCGGCACCGTCGGCCTGTCGGTCGGCGTGACCGCCGCCACCGCGTCGGCACCCACGCTCTGGATCCTGACGGTCGCCATGCTCATCGCCCGACTGGAGATCTTCGTCTTCCTGTTCGGCCTCGCACGGCTCGTCGGCAACGCCCGGGACATCCGCCGGAACCGGTCCATCCGCCGGAAAGAACAGGCCCCGCGCCTGAAACGCAGGGAGGACGACCATGGCTGAACTGAACATCGTGCTCGTCGAGCCGGAGATCCCGCAGAACACCGGAAACATCGCCCGGACCTGCGCCTGCACCGGAGCCCGGCTCCACATCGTGAAGCCCATGGGGTTCACGGTCACTGACAGACATCTGAAACGCAGCGGCCTCGACTACTGGCAGTATCTGGACCTCACCTACTATGAGGGTCTCGACGACTTTTTCGAGCAGCATCCCGACGCCGCCTGTTTCTTCTTCACGACGAAAGCGGTACATCGCCACAGCGACCCCGTCTACCCGGACGGCGCCTACCTCTTTTTCGGCAAGGAAACAGCCGGTCTCCCGGAGGAACTGCTCCTCGCCCACCCCGGCGAATGTGTGCGCATCCCCATGATGGATGAGTGCCGCAGCCTCAACCTTTCGAACTCCGTCGCGGTCGGCGTCTACGAGGTCCTCCGGCAGTGGGATTACCCGGAACTGAAGTGTTCCGGAGAACTCCACCGGTACCGCTGGACCGACGTCAATGACCTGTGATACAACGTTTTCAAATTGTTCGAAAAAATCTGTTGTTAATCTTTTGACTATAGGGGAAAATCCTATATAATAGAGTTGGTCCTGTTTTACCAACAAATTTCATCATGAAGGGATGGGATACACATGAAACTCAACAAAAAGACTGTTGATGACATCAACGTCAAAGGCAAAAAAGTCCTCGTACGCTGTGACTTCAATGTCCCCCTGAAAGACGGCAAGATCACGGACGAAAACCGTCTGGTCGCTGCCCTCCCCACTATCAAAAAGCTCGTCGCGGACGGCGGCAAAGTCATCCTTTGCTCCCACCTCGGCAAACCGAAGGGCGAACCGAAGCCCGAACTGTCCCTCGCTCCTGTCGCGGCACGCCTCGCGGAGCTCCTGGGCCAGCCCGTCACCTTTGCTCCCGATGACAACGTGGTCGGCGACAACGCCAAAGCGGCCGTCGCTGCCATGAACGACGGAGACATCGTCCTTCTTGAGAACACCCGTTACAGAGCGGAAGAGACCAAGAACGAACCCGCGTTCTCCGAAGAACTCGGTTCTCTCGCGGACGTGTTCGTCAACGACGCGTTCGGCACGGCCCATCGCGCCCACTGCTCCACCGTCGGCGTAGTCGACTATGTGGATGAAGCCGTTTCCGGCTATCTCATTGCCAAAGAGATCAAATATCTCGGCGATGCGATCGAAGACCCGAAGAGACCCTTCGTCACCATCCTCGGCGGCGCCAAGGTCGCGGACAAGCTCAACGTCATCGAGAACCTTCTGACCAAAGCCGATACCCTCATCATCGGCGGCGGCATGGCCTACACCTTCGTCAAAGCCCAGGGCGGCGAGATCGGCACGTCTCTGGTCGACGACACGAAGCTCGACTACTGCCGTCAGATGCTCCTGAAAGCTGCGGAGAACGACGTCAAGATCGTCCTTCCGATCGACACCCTCATCGCGAAGTCCTTCCCCGATCCGATCGACGCTCCCATCGACGTCGAAGTCGTCCCCACCGACGCCATCCCGGCCGACAGCATGGGCCTCGACATCGGTCCGGAGACCGCTGAGATCTTCGCGAAAGAAGTCTCTCAGGCAGCCACGGTCGTCTGGAACGGCCCCATGGGCGTCTTCGAGAACCCGACCACTGCCAAGGGCACTCTCGCTGTTGCGCAGGCACTGGCTGACTCTGATGCCGTTTCCGTCATCGGCGGCGGCGACTCCGCTGCAGCCGTCAACCAGCTGGGTCTCGGCGACAAGATGACCCACATCTCCACCGGCGGCGGCGCTTCCCTCGAATTCCTCGAAGGCAAAGAGCTTCCCGGTATTGCCGCAATGGCCGACAAAGACTGAGTTCCGGTCTTTTGTATAAAACAATCTGTATCAATCGAAAAAGAGGTAGATTCCAATGAACAAAGCACTTCGCAAAGCCGTCATCGCCGGCAACTGGAAAATGAACAAGACTCCGTCCGAGGCCAAGGCGCTCATCACTGAGCTCAAGCCCCTCGTTGCAAACGCAGACTGCGACGTCGTCATCTGTGTCCCCTATGTCGACCTTCAGGTCGCTCTCGAAGAGACTGCCGGCTCCAACATCAAAGTCGGCGCTGAAAACTGCCACTGGGCGACCAACGGCGCTTTCACCGGCGAAGTTGCCGCTCCCATGCTGAAGGAAATGGGCGTCGAGTACGTCGTCATCGGCCACTCTGAGAGAAGACAGTACTTCGGCGAGACCGACGACACCGTCCGCGACCGCACCCGTGCCGCTCTCGACAACGGCCTCAAGGTCATCCTCTGCGTCGGTGAGACCCTCGAGCAGAGAGAGAAGAACATCACGTTCGAGACCATCGCTATCCAGACCAAGATCGCTCTGACCGGCGTCTCCGAAGCGGAACTCGCGAACGTCATCATCGCTTACGAGCCTGTCTGGGCGATCGGCACCGGCAAGACCGCGACCGACGAGCAGGCCAACGAAGTCAACCACTTCATCCGCACCCTCATTGCTGACCTCTACAGCAAGGAAGCTGCTGACAAGTTCGTCGTTCAGTACGGCGGCTCCATGAACGCAGGCAACGCGGAAGGCCTCGTTGCACAGGAAGACATCGACGGCGGCCTCATCGGCGGCGCTTCCCTGAAGCCGGCCGACTTCGCCAAGATCGTCGAAGCTGCAAGCAAATAATCGGCTTTACAGACAACAAAAACTCCGAACCATCCGGTTCGGAGTTTTTCTTTTGTTTTTATTCAGTCGGACGACTTTTCTTTTGCAGCTTCCGGTCCCGGCAGCGTCGTGAGGTCGGGCGCTCGCAGGTTCTGCGCGTGCGGCAGACGGACTTCGAAGCAGGTGCCGTTCTCGTTCGAGAAGGCGAGGCCGATCTCTCCGTGGTGCTTTTCGATGATCTTCTGCGCGATGGAAAGGCCGAGGCCGTAGCCGCCCTTTTCCCGCACCCGGGACTCATCGACCCGGTAGAACCGTTCAAAAATGTGTTCGGCTTTTTCCGTCGGGATGGGAGCGCCGCTGTTCGTGACAGTCAGGACTTCCACGCGGCGGGGTCCGGAGGTCAGTTCCACCTGGATGGTACCGTTCTCATTCACGTACTTCGTCGCGTTTTCCACGAGGATCATGACGACCTGTTTCAGCCGTTCGAAGTCGCCGACGACCTGTGAATTCTCTGCGATGTCGGCCTCCAGTGTGATGTTTCGCTCAAAGGCCAGCGCCTCGGTCGTCAGGACCACTTCCTCGACCACATCGCTGAAGTTGATGAGGCGGAAGTTGTAGTGCATGTCCATGGCCGCGTCGGAACGCGCCAGGAAGAGCATCTCATTGACGAGCTTCGACATGCGGTTCGCTTCCATCTTGGTGCTGTCGATCCATTTCTCTTCCTCCCGGACCGTTTTGTCCGGGCTCGTTTTCAGGATGTCCAGGTTCGCAAGGATGACCGCGATAGGCGTCTTCAATTCATGGGACGCATCGGCGATGAACTGCTGCTGGGTCCGGATGGCCTCATCGACGGGCAGGATCGAGCGCCGGGAAAGGTACTCACAGAGCAGGAGGATGAGGATCAGGAGGATGAACGCAAGAGTGATATACAGGCGGAACTGGAAATAGATCGCCCTCAATTCACTGGCTCGGTCGAGCAGGGCCACCTTGGTCCCGACCCCTTTGAGGGGCTGTTTCATGTACCGGATGTTGGTCAGGATGATGCCGGAGGGCTTTTTCTCCTGAAGCACGGTTTTGGCGATCTCCTCCTGGCTGGCATCCACCTTTTCCCGGAATGATTTTCCGGACGACAGAGAAGCCAGAACGTCCCCGTCCTCCGACAGGATCATGACGGCGGACTCGTCATGGATCTCGATCGCTTCCCGGTCGATCTCAGCTATATCCGGCCTGCCGTTCTTCCCTTCCCGGACCGTGACCGTTGCGGGAGTCACGCTCGTCAGAAGGTCCTGCATCGTATCCTCGGCGTTGTTTTGACCATACGTATAAGAGGCAACGATCAGAAGTGCCGTTGCCCCGGTGAGGATGATGAGCGATAGGATCATCGTATCCAGAATGAATCGGCGTCGAAGTTTTGTCAGCACGTTACGCGCTCACCTCCAGGCGATAACCGATCTTTCGGACCGTCGTGATGCTGACTCTGGAATTCAGATGTTTCAGCTTCTTGCGAAGGAACGAAATGTAAACTTCCACGTTGTTGTCTTCCGCGTCGGACTCCGCGCCCCAGACCTTCACGATGAAGTCTTCCTTCGGGACGATCACGTTCGGAGCGGACATGAGGAGCCGCATGATCTCAAACTCTTTCGGCCCGAGAGGCAGGGATTTCCCGTTGCCCTCCAGCGTATAGTTGGAAAGAGACAGAGTCAGGTCCTCGAACTCGAGTTCGTCCATGACGACTTCGCCCTGCCGCCGGGAGATGGCGCGGACACGCGCCAGCAGTTCTCCGGGAATGAAGGGCTTGGTCAGGTAGTCGTCGGCACCGGCGTCGAGACCTTTGATCTTATCGACCGTGTCATCTTTGGCGGTCAGCATGATGACCGGCGTCGTATTCTTTTCCTGACGCATCTTGCGAACGACTTCGAACCCGTCCATTTTCGGGATCATGACGTCGAGGATGATGCAGTCATAGATGCCGCTCATGGCATTGTCAAATGCGCTTTCACCGTCATAGACGATATCCGTGGTGTATCTCTGCGCTTTCATGATCTCCCCGAGCGCTTCGGCCAGACGGACCTCGTCTTCTACGATCAGAATTCTCATAATCCTACTCCCATTCAGGTCAATAACCTTTTCATAAATATCTTAAATTAGATTATAAACGAAAACTCCGTTCCCTTCAATAAAAGAAGCGCATTGCAGGAGCAATGCGCTGTATTTTTTGATCGTTTCTCAGATATCCCGCTGAAGACCGGTCTTCGGGTCAGAGGAAAGAACGATGTCCTCATCAGTGATGTTGAGGTATTTTTTGATATGCTCAAAACTCTCATCGGAGATGACATGTTCCAGACGGCAGCCGTCTTCATAGGCCGTGTCCTCGTCGACGCCCATCTTCATCAGCAGATGGGACAGAACGACCTGGCGTTCAAAGAGACTGGTGGCGACCTTTCGTCCGGTCTCCGTCAGCGTGATGGACTTGTCCTCGTGGACCGTGATGTACCCGGACTCTCTCAGGATGGAAACGGCCCGGCTGACGCTGGGTTTCGAGAAGCCCATATATTCGCTGATGTCGATGGAATGAACAACAGGCTGCTGGAGAGAAAGCCACAAAATGGTCTTGAGATACATCTCGCCGGATTCCTGCAACTTCATATCCGAGCCTCCTTTTCTTTCTGAAAAAATGGGTAAAAAAATGGAGCGGGTAATGGGAGTCGAACCCACCTATTGACCTTGGGAAGGTCACATTCTACCGATAAATTATACCCGCATAACGCTATATATTATATAAGACTATGCGGGGGTTCGTCAAGTCACACGAGCGCAAAAGACCAGACCGTTTTCCGACGGAAATCGTCGCCCTGTTTCAGGACGGGAGACGGTGCGGCGGGCAGGTGGACGGCGTCCGGCCAGCCCTGTGCTTCGAGGGCGGCACCGGCAAAGGGAACGAGCGGTCCGTCCGCCAGTTCGACGCCCTCTTCCGGGTCATTGCAGGTGTACATCACAAAGGCTGGCGCGTCGGTCGAGATCGTCACTGCCCGGCCGGAAACGGCATCTGACACGCGAAGGGAATGGTTGCCCTCTTCCCGGAACAGGAAGGGGTGGTCGTAACCGCGGCCGACCATGACGTTCTGCGGGTGTTCCGAATCCCGTCCCTGAGAGAAGGGCTCTCCGAGGCGGAAATCGAACGCCGTGCCGTCCACCGGCAGGATGTTGCCGGTCGGGATCAGGTCTTCCCGAAGCTCCGCGAACCGGTCCGCGTCGGCAATGAGCGTCTGAGACAGGATGTCCGTTTTCAGGTCCCCGCTCAGGTTGAAGTACGTGTGGTTCGTCGGGTCGAACAGGGTGTCCTCCGTCGACGTGGCGCGGTATTCGATGTGGAACCGGTCGTTATTATCGAGGAGGTATGTGACCTCTGCATGAACTTCCCCGGGGAACCCGTTCGAACCGGCGGGGCTCGTGTACAGGAACGTCACCGACACCTTCTGCCGGTGGTCGCAGACGGTCGGATCCGGCAGGTCGAAGACCTCGGCATCCCAGATCGCCTTTGAGAACTCCCCGTTCCCGTGCAGACTGTTTTCGCCGTCGTTTTTCGGCAGGGCGTACATCGCCCCGTTCAGCGGAAAAGAAGCTCCGTCGATGCGGCCGGCCGTTCGCCCCACGATGGCACCGAGGTACAGCCCCGCGTGGGCGATGTACCCCGTGAGGTCCGGGAACCGCAGAACGATGCTCTCGACGAGCCCGTT
Source organism: uncultured Eubacteriales bacterium (assembly GCA_900317985.1). Classification (GTDB taxonomy): domain Bacteria; phylum Bacillota; class Clostridia; order Oscillospirales; family Acutalibacteraceae; genus RUG420. The sequence goes on from ONJD01000001.1 coordinate 50,985, forward strand.
CCGGTCCGGCATCCGCACGTCCGTGATGATGGCGCCGTAATTGATACACGACACCGAGATGCCGTGGTCGTTCTGCAGGGTGTATTCGGTCACCGGCACCGGGCAGAGGTTCTGCGGGTCCGGGAAGGTTCTGGTCGTGACTCTCATAAAGACTCCTTGGCTAGCAGGTCCGCGGTCTGCGGGCCCGGGGTTTCGTGCAGGGAGGCGATGTACGCGTCCACCGCGCGGGTCAGTGCTTTCGCGATGCCGCGCTGATCGTTCAGCAGCGTGCCGCGGTCATGTTCGTTGGACAGGAAGCCCAGTTCGCAGAGACAGCTCTCGACGCCCTGGGGGAAGTCCCGGTATTCGTTGGTCCCGTAGGCAGGGTTGCGCCCGTCCACGTACGCGCCGGTGGCGAGGCAGCCGTACTCACGGATCATGAAGTAGTAGTCGGTGGAGGTCGTGGCGTCGTAGAACGTGTAGCCCTTTCTTCGCGCCTTGCTCCGCTCCGCGGCAAGCTCCCGGTTCGAGAAGGTCCGCACATAGACCCCTCTCGCCGTCCGGCCGCCCATCGTGGAATAGTCGAGGGCGGTGGCGGCCACCAGTTCGTCGGCAAGGGACTTCGCGAAGTCGTCCCCCGCCTGCCGGGCCCGGTAGATCTGGACCCCGTTCTGGCTGCCGTGTTTGTTCTGATTGAGGTGCAGGCTGAGGCAGAGTTTGGCGCGGGAGCCGCAGGTGCGGTTCACTCTCCCGTCTTTGTCGTACTCCGTGTAGGCCATGTTCATGTTCGGGTCTTCGGTGCCGTCCCGGGTCAGAAGGACCTTGTAGCCGGCACTCTCGAGCGCGTTCGCGACCTTCTTTCCGATGTCGAGAACGACGTCAGACTCTTTGTACGGGCCGCTTTGAGCACCCGGGTCCTTTCCGCCGTGGCCCGGGTCGACGACGATGTCGTAGACGTCGGACGGCAACCGGGAACGCTTCGTGTGGAACACCAGCGTCTCGGTCGTTCCGGTCCGTTCGAAGGCGGACGTCACCCTGCGGTGACCGTGGTGGCCGTAGGGCAGCGTGTAGTACTCGATGGCGTCCTGCGGTCCGGTCTTTTCCGTTCCGGTGCCGTCGCTCAGAGCCAGCAGATCGGTGCTGCCGTCCTTCCGGGTGAGTTCCAGAAACACGGCGGTGTCACCGGTCTCCAGTGTGTCGAGACAGAGGCCTTCGTCGAGGTGCTTTGCCGTCCGGAACGAAAGCTTCCCTTTGGAGACAGAGAACGGGATCTCGAATGACGTCCGGTCCTCCTCCCCGTTTCCGGTGCGCAATTGGAGGGCGGCCTTTTGGATGCCCTTCGCGGTCCCGTCGAGCGAGGAAAGGTCGGCGGTCCCCTCCGCCTGGAAGAACGCGCCGTAGGTGTAATACGTTCGGATGACAGCCGTTCCGTCCAGTTCGCTCGCGGCGCCCGAAGCAGGGCTCCCGCAGGCGGGCAGAAGGACGCTCATCAAAAAACAGAGGAGCAGGACAAGGCTGCCTGCCCCTTTGCGGGTCGTTGGATCGTGTTTCATTTCTTTCTCCGGGCGTTCATTCGCCGTCGACCGTCATGAGACGGGACATCATGCAGATGCCGGCAGCGCCGCTGGCAAGGCAGTCCTCGAGCTGTTCCCGGGACGCGCCGCCGAGCGCGTAGACCGGGATGTCCACCGCGCTGCTGACCTCCCCGAGGAACTCGAGGAGCTTGTTTCCGGTGCCGTATTCATGCGTGCCACCGGACGCGACACTGGCGGTGAGGTAGGTCGCCCCCAGAGAGGCCGCTTCTTTCGCCTCTTCCACGGAATGGACCGTCGTGCCGATGACGTCGAACTGTTCCCGGATCTCCGCTGGCAGTTCTCTCAGCTGGGCAAGGGGGATCTGCAGGCGTTTGATGCCCATATCCAAAGCGATCCGGTAAAACGTGTGGACGATCAGCGGGACGCCGTTCTCTTCGCAGGCCGGCAGGATCCGCTCCACGAGGATGCGGTAGGTATCTTCCATGACGTCCTTCTCGCGAAGGATGACAGCCTTCGGTTTCAGCGCCGCCACGATGCGCATCTGGTCCTGAAAGGGCCGGTGGCACAGGTGGCGATCGGTGATGCAGATGACATTCTGAAGGTTTTGCATAATGGACCCTCCTGCTCGATGTATTCTTTCACTTTTATTGTAGAGAAAACATGGTGCCTCGTCAAATACAGAAACGGAAAAATCTGCACTGTCCCAAGAATCTCCTTGACACAGAACAAATGTTCGAATTAGAATAGAGACGCAAACGGCAAATGGGCGAAATGGGTAATTCGTATTTGCTGGAGGCGACCGTTACGAACCACACAAACACATTCTATCTATGCATCGACCTGAAGTCCTTTTACGCGTCGGTCGAGTGCGTGGAACGGGGGCTCGACCCCATGACCACTCTGCTCGCCGTCGCCGACCCGGAGCGGACCGAAAAGACCATCTGTCTTGCCATCACGCCTGCCATGAAGGCGCTCGGCATCAAAAACCGGTGCCGGGTCTTCGAGATCCCGAAAAACATCGACTACATCATGGCAGTCCCCCGCATGCATCTGTACCTCGAGTACTCGGCCCGCATCTACGGGGTCTACCTCAAGTACATCGCCAAAGAGGACATCCATGTGTACTCGGTGGACGAGGCGTTCCTGGACGTCACCCACTACCTAGCGATGTACCGCATGAACGCGAAAGAGCTCGGGCTGCGCATCATGCAGGACATCTACGAGACGACGGGCATCCGCGCCACCTGCGGCATCGGGACGAACCTGTACCTGTGCAAGATCGCGCTCGACATCATGGCGAAGAAATCTCCGGACTTCGTGGGCGCTCTGAACGAGGCGCGGTACCGGCGGCTCCTCTGGGACCACCTCCCCCTCACCGACTTCTGGAGCATCGGCGGCGGGACCGTGCGGCGGCTCGCGAACTACGGCATCTTCACCATGCGGGACATCGCGAACACGCCGGAGGACCTTCTGTACCGGGTCTTCGGCATCGACGCGGAACTGCTCATCGACCACGCCTGGGGGCGGGAGACCGTCACCATCGCGGACATCAAGGCGTTCCGGCCGTCGGGCCACTCGCTCTCGAGCGGCCAGGTCCTGCCCTGGGACTACGACCGGGAGGGCGGCCTGCTCCTCGCCAAAGAGATGGGCGAAGACCTCGCGCTCGACCTTCTCTGGCAGGACCTCATCGCCGACTCCCTGACCATGACCCTCGGGTATTCAAAGGCCTCCGGCGGAGACTGGGTCCGGGGCACCCGGGTGCTGGGGCGGACCGGCGGCACGAACTCGGCGAGCGCGGTCCGGGAGACCATCGAGGCGCTGTACGACGCCATCGCGCTCTACGACAAACCGCTGCGGCGCATCGGACTCTCCCTGAACCGGGTGCGGGAAGAGGTCTGTGTCCAGTACAGCTTTTTCGACGACCCGGCGGCACTCGAGCGGGAGCGCGCCCGGCAGCGGGCCGTCCTGTACATCAAAAACAAGTACGGAAAGAACGCCATCTTTCAGGGCATGGACCTCATCGAGGGCGCGCGGACCCTCGAGCGCAACGCCCAGATCGGCGGCCACCGGGCATGAGGCGGTGCCATGGATAAAAAGCCGAAGACAAAAATGGACCGGATCCAGCGGGCCAAACAGTTCATGCCCTTCGCCGCGCTGAAAGGGTTCGAAGAAGAAATAGCCCTCGCCGAATTCCGCCCGGTGGACAAAGTCGAGTTCTGCGAAGACGCCGCTGAAGAACTGGACCGCCGGCTCCGGGAGGTCAAACCCGGGGACATGGTCTCCCTCATTTACTACAAGAAGACGGCCCGGGGAGGCACTTACCTCCGCCGGACCGGCATGGTTTCCAAAGTCGACCCCGTCGACCGCACACTCACCGTCGTCAAGGAACCCATTCCGTTCGCGGACCTGTATGAAATCGAAACAGTCACACCAGATGCTATTACCGCATCCATGGGTCAGGACGCCTATTGACTCAGTAGGTCATTTTGCTTATCCTGTAGGTAGCAAAAACAGGAGGGATCCACCATGAAAGAACAGGCAACGATCCGCGCGGTCTGCGTCAGTGAACGGAAGGGCGAACAGAAGCATCCCGTCGACCGGATCGACCTGCGTCCGCACCACGGCATCGTGGGCGATGCACATGCCGGAGACTGGCACCGACAGGTGAGCCTTCTGGCCAAAGAGAGCGTGGACCGCATGCAGGAACAGGTGTCGATCCCTCTCCACCCGGGCGCGTTCGCGGAGAACGTCCTGTGCGAGGGCATCACCCTCGCCGAACTGCCGATCGGCACGAAACTTCAGATCGGCTCCGCCCTCTGTGAAGTGACACAGATCGGAAAAGAATGCCATGCCGACTGCGCCATCCGGCAACAGGCCGGCGACTGCGTCATGCCGCGGGAAGGCATCTTCGCGGTCGTCCTGGAAGCGGGCGAAGCCCGGATTGGGGACATGGTACAGGTAATGGATGACTGAGGGTTCAAATCCCCCCTGACACACAAAAGCAAAAAGACCAGACGCAAGGTCTGGTCTTTTGCTTTGGCGGAGAAGGGGGGATTTGAACCCCCGCGACGTTCATCACGCCCTACTCCCTTAGCAGGGGAGCCCCTTCGGCCTCTTGGGTACTTCTCCAGGTCAAAGTCAGTGTTCGTATTCGGTTGAACGCCTTAACAGTTTACCATTTTTAATGGTGGCTGTAAAGAAAAAAGTGGCGGAGGGTGTGGGATTCGAACCCACGTGACGTTTCCGCCTAACGGTTTTCAAGACCGCCCCGTTATGACCACTTCGGTAACCCTCCGTACAGCGGAACTATGCTAACATATTTACTTTTGAGTGTCAATCGATTCGACGCAAGGAAATGCCCTTCCCGGAAAACCCGGGAAGGGCATGCATTTTGTCTGTCAGACGACCAGCGTCGCCGTGCTTCCGCCGGAAGGCAACTTCCGGACATCGATCTGCCGGTCGATGCGCTGTCCCAGTTCTTCTACATGGGAGATGATGCCGACCAGGCGGTGCTCCGCCCCCAGTTCTTCGAGGGTCTGCAGCGCCTTTTCGAGGGACTCCGCGTCGAGGCTGCCGAAGCCCTCGTCCACGAAGAGCGTGTCGAGCTGGACGCCGCCGGCCTGCTCCTGGATGAGGTCCGAAAGTCCGAGTGCCAGCGCCAGAGACGCCAGGAACGATTCGCCGCCGGAGAGTGTCTTGACCGAGCGTCGGGACACATCGCCGTAGTGGTCGATGACATCGAGGTTCAGCGCGTAGCCGGACCGCTTGTCCCCCGCCTCGGTCTGCCGGGCGAGTTCGTACTGACCGTCGGTCATGGTGTAGAGCCTCCGGTTCGCGTGGGCCAGCACCTGGTCGAAGTAGATGGCCTGGACATAGGTCTCCAGTTTCAGTCTTCCTTCGCTGGTCAGCTTGCCGTTGAAGACCGCGTCGAGCTCCCGAAGCCAGCGCTGTTTTTCCCGCGCGGCAGAGAGTTCTTTCAACGTCTTTGCGGCATCGTTCTGAGCCTGTGACGCGTTCTGGAGCGCGGTCGTACAGGCGATGACCTTCTGCTCGAGGGCTTTCCCCTGCTGTGTCAGTTCGCTAATCTGTTTGACGCGCGCCTCCGCGGCCGCCCGGTCGAACCCGTCCAGTCCGCCTTCCAGCGTTTTCTGTTTCGCCTCGAGACTGATTTTGTTCTCCTTCGCGGCCTCAAATGCCTTGCGCGCCGCCTCCAGAGCAACTGCCATAGCCTTCTGCTTTTCGGTCAGTTCCCGGAGCGCTTCCTCCGCTTTCTGCAGAGACTCATAGGGCAGTTTCTTCTGCACCTCTTCCAGTTCCTTCTGACGGGTTTCTTTCTGCCCGGACAGGTTGGCGATCGACGCCTTCAGCTCACCGAGTTCTTTGGCGCGTTCCTCATTGGCACGCTTCCGTTTCGGAACATCTTCATTCAGTTTTTCCAGGCGTTCCGCTTTCTTCTGAAGAGCTTCCCCGGTCGTTTTCAGCTGTTCCTGAAGCGCCCGGTTCTCTTCTCGTTTTGCCTGCAGCACAGAGCCGGTCTGTTCGTCGAACGGAAGGTCAAGCGCTTCGCAGTCCTTCTTCAACTGATCCTGCTGCTGTTTCAGGGCAGAATTCTGTTCCGCAACTGCATTCGATGCATTGATCGCTGCCTTGCGGGTCGTCTCTTCGTCGGCTTTCGCTTTGTCCACATCGGCCTTCTCCGGCGTGTTTTCCGGAAGGACCGCACAGTGCGGGTGGCTTGTGGAGCCGCAGACCGGGCAGGGTTCCCCGTCGACGAGCGTCTCAGCAAGAACGCCGGCCTGCGCATTCAGATACTGGTCCTCCAGCGCCTTCCGCGACGCCTCTGCAACATCGTATCGGTGTTTCTGATCGGCAAAGTCGTCCTGCAGCTGTTTCAGGGTCTTCTTTCCGGCCGCATAGGTATCCAGCCGTGTCTGAAGATCGTTCAGTGCTTTGCCGCGTTCTTCTGCCGCGTCCCGCGCATGGGACCACTCGGCCTGCTCTTTCGGTACGGAAAGCAGGTCGTTCTGCTCTGCTTCGAGTTTTATCTGAAGTTCCTCTTCCGCGCTCTGCAGTTTTGCATTTTGGGCATACCGCGTCTCTTTCTCTTCGAGTTCTTTCAAAAACGCGGCAAACGCGTTCTGCTTTTCATCGAGCTTTTCGTACTCGCCCAGCTGGTCCGTCTCCAGCGCGATCCGCGCCGTGAGAGCTTCCCGCTCCTTTGCCCGTTCTTCCGTGCTCTCGGCCTCAAAGGCCGTTTCGCTGTCGGCAAAGGTCTTCACCGCGGTCTCCAGAGCCGCGAGCACGCCGGTCAGTTCGCCGGCCTGCTTCAGGAGGGCTTCATCGGCCCCCTTCTGCTTCTGCAGTTTCAGGAGCGCTTCGTCGAGCTTCTTTTTCTCGCTCTGCGCCGTTTCCAGCGCGTTTTGACCGTCTTCGACCCGTTTCTTCAAGAACGAGAGAAACTCCTCAGAACGGGTCTCAGCGGCCGCAGTATCAAAGTCTCCTTCTTCTCCGGAAGAAACGGCCGTTACGATGTGATCGAGGTCTCTCCACAGGTCGCCGCAGACCGCGTTTTGCGCAGACAGTTCATCGCCCACCTTTTGCTGAAGGCTCGCGTACTTTTCCGTCTGGAACAGTTTCTTGAGGATGGGTCCGCGGACGTCTTCGCTAGCGGTCAGGAGCTCGCGGAACTGGCCCTGCGCGATCATGACGATCTGCACGAACTGGTCCCGGGTGAGGCCGAGGAGTTCCACGACGTTCGCCGTCACTTCCTTGACCTTGCTCGCGACCGGCTTGCCGTTCCCGTCGAACAGGACCGCTTCCTGCAGCTGGTTTTTCCCGTCGATGAGGACTTTCTTACGGCCGTCCCGGTTCACGCACCGGAAGACCCGGTACTCGCTGCCGTTGCAGGAAAACGTGAACTCGACATAAGAGGCCGCGTCTTCGCCGGCGTATTTACTGGCGAGGTCCTTGCTGTCCCGATCGCTGCCGCTGGCTTCCCCGTAAAGGGCAAACACGATGGCGTCGAACAGGGTGGTCTTCCCCGCTCCTGTGTCGCCGGTGATGAGGTACAGTCCACTGTCTCCGAGTTTCGAGAAGTCGATGGTCGTCTCCCCGGCATACGGGCCGAACGCGGACAGAGTCAGGCTCAGTGGTCTCATGCTTCGTCACCTCCCCACAGTTCCGTCATCAGGCCTTTGAGCAGTTCCTCCTGCTCGGGGCGCAGTTCTTTTCCGGTCTGGTCCCGGAAGAACCCGGAGACCAGGTCGAAGGGGTCGGCCTCTTCCAGTTCTTTCACCGAGAGGCCGGAGGGCGTGAAGGACCGTTCTGTCCCCGCATACCGCAAAGACAGAAGGTTCGGATAGATGGTCCGCAGTTTCGAGAACGCGCCGGGGACTTCCGTGTCGTCGGTCAGCGTGATCTCGAGGTAGTCGTCCCGCTCCTGCTGTTCATAAAAATCCCGCTCCGTGACTTCGGCGAAGGTCCCGGAAATACGCCGCATGTCCCGCAATGGGGTGAGCGGGAGCGTGTCGAGTCGTACATCGCCTTTGGGACCGAGGTCCACGACGGTGATGCTCTTTTGGTCGTTCGCCTCGGAGAAGGAATACTTGAGGGGCGTCCCGCTGTAGCGGACCGTCTCCCGTCCCGCTTTCTGGGGGCGATGTAAGTGTCCCAGCGCGACATAGTCAAAAGCGTCGAACAGGTCTGCGCCGACGCAGTCGATGCCGCCAATGCTGAGGACTTCCGAGTCGGTCTTTTCCACACCGGGGTCCTCTCCCGCGCCCACCTTCTTCACGACGAACTGGTGCGCCAGAAGGACATTGCGTTCGGACGGGTCGACGTCCATCTGCGCCACCACCGAGCCGATGGCGTGGTGGTAGCTGTCGGTCTGCACGTCCGGGTACTCCTCCTCCGGATAGGCCGCCCGTACGTCGACCGGCTTCAGGAAGGGCATCAGCCAGAAGTGCACGGGGCCGTGGTCGTCTTCGAGAGTCACAGGTCCCCGGACCCCGGTGAATTCCGGAGCCGTCGTGTAGAGCTGATTCTTTTTGAGAAGGTCGGAGAAATAGCCCACGTGGGCCGCCGAGTCGTGGTTCCCGCTGATGATGAGGACCGGCTGGCCGCAGGCGGTCAGTTCGGTGAGGAACCAGTCGTAGAGTTTCTCGGCCTCCCGGGCGATCTGCGGTTTGTCGTAGATGTCGCCGCAGAGCAGAACGGCGTCCGGCCGTTGCCGTTTCACCGCTTCGAGGACCTGCTCCAGGATATAGCGCTGGTCCGGCAGCAGAGAAACGCCATGGACCTGTTTTCCGATGTGCAGGTCCGCGAGATGGAATAGTTTCATGCAGTTGCTCCTTTTCCGGGTAGGGGTCTCTGAGAATCATTATACCATGTCAGGAAAAAATGACAGGCCCAAGAATGGTGCTTACGGGTCTCCTGTGCTATAATACTGTCAGCAATGGACCAAAAAAGACTGATACAGGGAGAACTACCGATGAAACATAGAAAACTCGTTTCCATACTCATCGCGCTGATGATGCTCTTCGGAAGCCTTTTCGGCACCACCGCTCTGGCGGCCACGACCGTCCCGGCGGACACCACTGTCGTCGCGGAACAGGCGGCGGAGGCGGAAGCCGACAAAGCAGAGCCAAGCTTCGGTCAGCAGATCCGAAAGATCCTCATCTTCGGCGCCATCGTCGGTGTCATCGCGGTCGGCTACGGCCTCACCACCATGCGCTACAACGCCGAGAAGATGGACGACATGACGCAGGAGTCCCGGAAGATCGTCGAGCGGATGCGGGACGACAACGAATAAGCACAAAAAAGAGACCTCAGGGCAAGTGTCCTGAGGTCTTTTCTTTATGTCTTAATAGTCTTCGTCGTCCTCGTAGTCGGGGCCGTCGAACGTGATGCCCATGCCGAAGCCGTAGTCGTGGTAGCGGTTCCGGCGGCCTTTGCGGGTGTCGCCGTAGACCTGTTTGTGGCGGTTCAGTGCCTCTTCGAGAGCAGAGAACGAGACTTCCTCTTCAAGATCGGCGTTGGTCGGCTCGTAGTCGTCATCGTACCCGTCTTCGTAGTCGTCGTAATAGTCGAACACGACGGCGTTCGGGATGACGGTGGTGGCGCCGAAATCGTAGCGGTCATCGTCGTGGTCATCTTCCGTCGAGACACGGGACGGACGGCTCTCCGCGATGCGGATGTCCTCGTCTTCTTCGAGTTCCTCGACGATCGGCGCGGCGACTGCAGCTGCCTCGATGGCTTCCGCCTCTTCCGCGGCTTCTCTCGCCGCTTTGCGCTCTCTCAGTTTCTCTTTCGAGATGGGAAGGGACTCCTCCTCTTCCTTCTGGCGCTTTTTGAGGTACCAGGCCTTGCGCTCGCTCTGGGGCTTTTCCGGTTCCGCGGGCCGTGCCGGAGGCGCAGACGGAGCCACATAGCGCTCCCCGTCGATGACCTCTTCGACCACGGTCTTCGCTTCCTCGGTCGAAAGCGGTTCCGGACGGACCGGTTCGTTCACCGGGATCGACACTCTGCGGAACCCCGCGGAGCGGCCCTGGGTGCCGCCGAGTGCTTTGGCGGCATTGGCAAACATTGCCTGAGCGTCCTCCACGGACACTTCTTCGATCGGTTTTTTGGTATCTGCCATATCAAGCCCTCCCGGCTTTCACTTGGAATCGGTAATGTCTCGCGCGGACAGCGGAAAAGACGGCCCACGCGGAGAACAGGACGGCCGGCACCAGCAGCACGAGGAGTGCCTCGACCTTGCGGTCGGCCGGGATGATCATGACGAGGGGCAGGTAGGCAAACACCGCGGCCAGCAGGTTGAGCAGTTCCAGCGTACAGGTGTGCTGGACGGTCAGCTCCCGCTGCCCCGGGACCACGAGGAACGCGTCGGTGTCGTAGTCCGACAGGTCCGCCCACTTCATGACCGGGTCTTTCTTGATGAGCCACTTGTCGAGCTTGTTCTTCTGGAACCAGCCGGACGTGGTCACGAACAGCCGGTCGTGGTCATACTTTACCTTCGCCGTCAGGAAGAGCCGGATGGCACACTGACAGCCGAGGCCCAGCATCAGGACAAAGAGCGGCTCCCAGACGTTGTCGAGCATGTCGACGACGATGGTCAGCACAAACAATACGGCTGCCAGCACCAGCGATGCGACGCCGGCCCAGAGTAAGACCTGCCGTTCTTTTTCCTGCGTCATAGCGGATTTCCCCTCATTCTGATTTCTCACACGCTACTTAGTGTAAATCAAAGAGCGTGGGAACGTCAAGCGCCGACGGGACAACTTTCGTCGCCTTTTCCGCATAGTACGGTTCGGGCTGCTTGATGTCGGGGATGCAGATGACCGGGATGCCCGCGCGGAAAGCCGCCAGGACCCCGTTCTGAGAGTCTTCGAAGACCATCGCGTCCTTTGGCGATGTATCGCCCCGCTCACAGGCGAGCAGAAAGATATCGGGGTTCGGTTTGGACTGTTCGACCTCTTCGCTCGTGACGACGTAGGAGAAGAAGTCCGCGACGCCCGCGAGTTCGAGTAAAGCCTCCGCGTCGGAGCGGATGGTCGAGGTCGCGACACAGCAGGGGATCTCCCGGTCGCGGAAGAACTGCAAAAGTTCCGGGATACCCGGTTTCACCGGCACCCCTTCCCGCTTCATGCGCTCGATCTCCCGCACACGGGAGGCCTCGGCGATCTCATGGGCAGGGTAATCCGGACCGTGGATCTCATAGAGTCTTCCGAAGAATTCTTCATCCGCGGTCCCGATGGTCTGGACGTACTCATCGTAGTCCTGGGCATATCCGTGTTCCGCCATGACGACGGCGTTCTCCTCCATCAGCACACGCTCGGTGTCGAAGAGGAGCCCGTCCATGTCAAAGACGGCCAGTTTGGGAAGTTGCATGGTAAATCGCCTCGAGGGTTCAGATTCAGCCGATGGCTTTGATCAAGTTTACCATTTCAATGGCAGAGCACGCAACATCGTAGCCCTTGTTGCCGGACTTGGTGCCGGCGCGCTGGATGGCCTGCTCGATGTTGTCGGTGGTGACGACGCCGAAGAGGGTCGGGACGCCGGTGGCCAGTTCGACCTGCGCGATGCCCTTGGAGACTTCGGCGCAGACATAGTCATAGTGGGAGGTGTCGCCGCGGATGACCGCGCCGAGGCACAGGACCGCGTCATATTTGCCGGAATCGGCCATCTTTTTGGCGATGACCGGGATCTCGAAGGCGCCGGGCACCCAGGCAAGGGTGATGTCGTCGTCTTTGACCCCGTGGCGGAGAAGCGCGTCCTCCGCGCCGCCGATAAGCTTCGAGACGATGAATTCGTTGAACCGGGCCGCGACGATGGCGATCTTTACGTTTTTGGCTACGACGTTTCCTTCAAAAGTTTTCATGATTCAGTCCTCCTTGTATTCTGTCATGTGATGCATTTTCTGCTGTTTCGTGAGTAAATATTTGAAATCGTGGGGCTGGGCTTTCATCTGGATGGGCACCCGCTCCTCGATCGTGATGCCGTAGGGTTCGAGACCGTTGATCTTGGCCGGATTGTTCGTGAGCAGCCGGAGCCGTCTCGCGCCGATGTCTCTCAGGATCTGCGCGCCGACGCCGTACTCCCGCATGTCTGCCGGGAAGCCGAGTTTCAGGTTCGCTTCGACGGTATCATACCCCTGCTCCTGCAGCTCATAGGCTTTCAGTTTGTTCAGGAGACCGATGCCTCTTCCCTCCTGACGGAGGTACACGACGACACCGCGCCCCTCTTCGGCGATCTGTTTCATCGCCTGATGGAGCTGGTCTCCGCAGTCACAGCGCTCGGATCCGAAGACGTCGCCGGTGAGGCACTCGGAATGGACCCGGCAAAGGACCGGTTCACCGTTTGCTACATCGCCCATGACCAGAGCGACATGCTGTTCGCCGTTGACGGAGTTGCGGTAGCCGTAGATCTTGAAGTGGCCGTAAGCAGTCGGAAGATCCGCGTCCGCTTCCCGGACGACGAGGCTTTCATGATTGAGCCGGTACTTGATGAGGTCGGCGATCGTGATGGCGGTGATGTCGTACTCCTCCGCGAACTGCAGGAGTTCAGTTGTCCGCATCATGGTGCCGTCGTCGCGCATGATCTCGCAGCAGAGGCCCGCGTCTTTGAGGCCGGCGATGCGCATGAGGTCGACCGTCGCCTCGGTGTGGCCGGAGCGGACGAGCACGCCGCCGTCTTTGGCCCGCAGCGGGAACATGTGTCCGGGTCTGCGGAACTCGTGGGGCTGGACGCCCTCCTCGACGGTCTTCAGCGCGGTGATGGACCGCTCGACGGCCGAGATGCCGGTGGTGGTGCTCATGTGGTCGATGGAGACCGTGAACGCCGTCTCGTGGTTGTCGGTATTGGCGGTGACCATCTGAGTGAGGCCCAGGTCATCGCAGCGCTTTCCGCTCATGGGCATGCAGATGAGGCCCTTCGCGTGGACTGCCATGAAGTTGATGTTCTCGGTGGTCGCGAACTCGGCGGCGCAGATGAGGTCGCCCTCGTTCTCCCGGTCGGGGTCATCGATGCAGAGGATGAGTTTCCCTGCGCGAAGGTCTTCGACCGCCTGTTCGATGGTTGCAAACTCTTTTGCCATGGTTGGTTCCTTCTTTCTATGCTGGGAGTGCTTTCCGGAATGGCTCCGCAAAACACTTAAAATCCGTATTCTCTCAAAAACGCTTCGGTGATGCCGGAGCTCTTTTCATCCTGTGGCGATGTACCGCCCGACCCTCCATAGGGCCCGAGCAGTTTCTCCACATACTTCCCGATGACGTCGCACTCGAGGTTCACGGTGCTCCCGACGCCCTTGGTCGAGAGGTTCGTGACCGCTCGCGTGTGCGGGATGATGGAAACTTGGAAACTCCGGTCATCCACCGCGGCCACCGTCAGGCTGATGCCGTCGATGCAGATGGAGCCTTTCTCCACGATGTACCGGAGCAGGTCCGGTGACGCGGAGATGGTGTACCAGACGGCGTTGTCGTCCTGGCGGAGCTCCTTGACCGTCCCGGTGCCGTCGATGTGCCCGGAGACCATATGGCCGCCGAACCGGCCGTCCGCCGGCATGGCCCGCTCGAGGTTGACCGGGCTTCCCGGACTCAGGTCGCCGAGGGAGCTGCGGGACAGCGTCTCGTGCATGACGTCCGCGGTGAAGTAGGTGGCGCCCAGTTCCGTGACAGTGAGGCAGACTCCGTTCGTCATGATGCTGTCCCCCACCTTCGTGCCCTCGAGAACGGTGCGTGCCCCGATGGTCAGGACCGCGCTGTTCGAGCCGCGGTGGATGCCCTGCAGGGTGCCGACTTCTTCGACTAATCCTGTGAACATGAAGCTCCTCCTTTCTTCACCCGTCCGGTGATCATGATATCGTCATCAAAATGCTGCAGTTCGATGTCTTTCAGTTCGACGGCCGCTTCCATGCGCGGGACCCCGCCGCCCTCGACGGGCGACCGGCTCTCTTCGCCGCCGACCAGTTTCGGTCCGAGGAACGCGTAGACCCGGTCGACGAGCCCCGCTTCGAGGAAACTCGCGTTGACCGTGCCGCCGCCCTCCACGAGGACGCTGTCGATGTCCCGCTCCGCCAGGATGTCCAGCAGATGCGCGATATCGATCCGGGAGTGGTGGTCTGTGGTGCCGGCGTACCCGCAGGGGATGACATCGACGCCCAGACGGTTCAGGGCGTCTGCCCGTTCCCGGCCCTTCGCGGTCTGCAGGGTCTCTTCGGTGGTGAAGACCCAGGTCGGGATGTCTTTTGCTGTCTGAGCCAGCTGACTGTCTGTCGGCAGCCGCAGCTGGCTGTCCGCCACCAGTCGGACCGGGTCGACGCCCTCTTCGGTCCGGCAGTTCAGCATCGGGTCATCTTTGAGGGCCGTGGTGATCCCAACGAGAATGGACGAATACTTTTTCCGAAGGCCGTGGACGTACTCTCTCGCCTTCGGCCCCGTGATCCACTGGGAGTCCCCTGTATGACAGGCGATCTTCCCGTCGAGGGTCATCGCGTATTTCATCGCCACAAAGGGGCGGCGGGTCTCAAAGAAGTGGTAGAAGACCTCGTTGAGCTTCCTCGCCTCCTCGGAAAGGATGCCGACCTCCACCTCGATCCCGGCGTCTCTGAGCGTCTGTACGCCCTTTCCGGCCACGAGCGGGTTCACATCCATCGAGGCGACGAAAACACGTCCTATGCCCTTCTCGATGATGATCTCAGTGCACGGCGGCGTCCGTCCGTAATGGCAGCAGGGTTCGAGCGTGACATAGAGGTCCGCTCCGGCGGGGTCCTCCTCACAGCGGAGGAGCGCATTGCGTTCGGCGTGGTACTCGCCGACTTTCTCGTGGTACCCTTCGCTGATGACGCGGCCGTCTTTGACGATGACGCAGCCGACCATCGGGTTCGGGCTCACGTGCCCTTCCCCGCGCTTCGCCAGCTCCAGCGCCCTGCGCATATATTCCTCGTGAGACATCTCTCTGCCCCCTTTCTTTCTGTTTGGCGGAAAACCTGTCCCCTCGGCAAAACCCCCGGAGCCCACAGCCCGACGGGCACTGCTGCGCAGCATACGTCCCGCCGGATTTTGCCTCATGGACAGTTTTCCGCCTTACCAAAATAGAAAAGCCTGAAACGTAGAACGCTTCAGGCTTTGATTTCGTAAAACTTCGCGACAAAGGACCCTGTTACAGGGCTTGTCACGTCATCCTCTCTCATCCAGACTGTACTGTCGGTACCGGAATTCCACCGGTTCGTGCTTGCGCTTGCGGACTTTACCGCCGGTCGGGAAATGCTCCCTGCCTCGAAGACGTCGTATTCAATTGACTGTAACCATTATAGGAGCATCTGCCGGTAACGTCAATGCTCATTTTTTTGACCGGCCTTCAGACGATTTTCCTGATGCCGGGGATCTTCTTCAGGATCTCCGTGATCAGCCACGAAAACATGATCACCAGCGGGATGACGACCGGAAATACCCATCCATGCTGATAAGGGCTTAGCGCCAGATAGCGGAATGCCACTTTCAGGAACAGGAAGTGGATCAAATAGATCCCAAAAGATGCCTTGTCAAAAGACAAAAGCACTTTCTGTCTTCCAGTCTGTTCTTTGACGTCGTATCCGGAGGACGATTTGTCCATCAAAATGAAAAGGCTGCCGGCCTGCAGTACGATCGGAACCGAATTATAACTCGTCAAAAAAGACAGCTTTGACTCCGGGTCTCCGACCATTGTGAATACAGAAACCCAGATCGCGATCGTGGAGACTGCCAGAATCGCCCAAACACACATGCGTGGGATCGGAAGATCCCGATCATGCAGAGTGTATCCCAGAAAAAGATAAAAAGGATAAATGGTCGCGATCGAAAAACGATAATCGGTCGAGATACCCGCAATACCCAGAAGAGGGAATACGCTGAGAAAGACAAAACAAATCGCCAAAAAAGCGGCAATGTCGTTCTTTGAGCAGTTATCTGCGATTTTCTTGAAAAAGGGCATCAGCAGATAGAGACCAAACAGCATATAAAGGTACCACATATGGGCCCAGCTGTGTCCGGTCAACAGGTCGATCATACCGCAAAGGAACGCATATCCGATTCCGGAGCCTTCTCTGGGGTGCATCGTACAGAAAGCAGAGTTTCCAAGGGTTTCTGCAAAGCCATTCATGACAAGGTCAAATACCAGAAACAGCGTTCCAAACAGAAGGATCGCCCCGCCGACACGGAAGATATACTTTTTCCATAACTTCTGCCAGGAGAAGTGTTTCTCATGATCCAAAAGGAGCGCTCCGGTCACCATGACAAAGAGCGGGACCGCCCACATGCAGGAGTACTGCACGAGGGACGCTCCGACCGTTTGAGCGGCCGTCAGAGAAAAGCCCTGCGAGCGGGCAGAGACCATGGAATAGGTCATTGCATGTAGAAATACGATCGCGACACATGCGAAAGACCGCATCCGGGAAAAAGAGTAATTCCAGTGATTCATCAATAAGTCATTGCTCCATCATCGATACAACCGGCATCGTTGTTTGACGCAGTCGTTCTGGGGGCAGTGGGGCGTGTCGTTGCACGGGTCGTGACACGGGAAGTCGTGCGGACTGTCGTGCGGG
>ONJD01000008.1 GCA_900317985.1 uncultured Eubacteriales bacterium
ACTGCCAGAAGAATGGCAAAGAGTTTTTTGGATGCTTTTCTCATGAAGCTTCCCCTTTCTCGATTGATTTCACAGTTGGTGTCTGAATTACATACATTACCCCAATACTATACCCTATTATTCACAAAAAATCCATAACTAATTCTTATACAAATCAAATGTCACACCTGCTCATCCCTTGTGGAAACTGCAAAAAGGCAGCGCATTTCTGCGCTGCCTCGAATGGGTATTTCTTAATACTGATACATGCCTTTAAAGACGAGAGCCGTGTTTCCGGAGAGCGTGACACGCTCCTCCGTGTAGTTCACGATCAGGTCGCCGCCGGGCAGTTTGACCGTGATGTCATCGCCCCGCCTGCAGTACCCGTTCTCACAGGCCGCGACGACTGCCGCGCAAGCGCCGGTCCCGCAGGCCATGGTCTCCCCGTTGCCCCGCTCGTAGACGCGGACCTTCAGGGTCGTGTCGTTCACTACACGGACGAACTCCGTGTTGATGCGGTCCGGGAAGAACTCCGCGTACTCGAACCGCGGTCCCACGACCGACAGGTCGATCGGGTCGACCCGGTCGCAGAAGACCACACAGTGGGGATTGCCGATGGAACAGCAGGTGATGTTGTACTCCCGTCCCCCGAGCATGATGGCCTTGTTCAGGATGATGTCGTCTTCGAAGGTCGTCGGGAGCGAAGCGGCTCTGAGGTCCGCCTTGCCCATATCGACTTCGACATAGTTGACGCGGCCGTCCCGGGTGAAGAGGTGCATCGCCCGAACGCCGGAGACCGTCTCGACCGTCATGTCCTCGGTAAAGACATAGCCGTTGTCAAAGAGGTACTTCGCCACGGACCGGATGCTGTTGCCGGCCATCTTCCCTTCGCTGCCGTCGCGGTTGAAGATGCGCATCTTCGCGTCGGCCACATCGGACTTCTCGATGAGGACCATGCCGTCGGCGCCGATGCCGTAGTGGCGGTCGCACATCTGCAGCGCGAGGGACTCGGGGCACTCGATCTCCCCTTTGAAGTTCTCGATGAAGATATAGTCGTCGCCGGTGGCCTGCATCTTGGAGAATTCCAGGACCTGTTTCGTCCGGCGCATATGGTTGATGTCGATGAGCTCCGTGTTCTGCTGGCTGAAGCGGGACGCGATGATGTCCGCGGTCGCCATCGCCGTGTCGAGCGATGTGAAGCACGGGATGTTCAGGAGCAGCGCCTTCCGGCTGAGGGCGATGTAGTCGTCCACCGTGTCATCCATCAGCGCGCCCGTGTAGACGAGGAAGCTGACCTTCCCCTCTTCCATGAGTTTGAAGATCTTATCACGGTTCTTTTCGCTGATGTCCGTCCCGAGGTCTTCGACATCGGTGCCGAGGTGGGCGATGTGTTCCGCCGTCTCGGACGTCGCATAGAGTTTGAACCCGAGGTCGTCAAGTTTCTTCGCAAGGGAGACGGTCTCGAGGTTGTCGTATTTGTCGACCGAGAGGAAGACGCCGACGTCATGGAACGCGTCGGGAGCGACCAGCTTCCGGCCGGCCGCCGTGAGGCCCTTAAAGAGCGCCTCGTTCAGGTTTTTGCCGACGCCGAGGACTTCCCCGGTGGACTTCATTTCCGGACCGAGGTAAGAGTTCGCATCCATGAGTTTCTCGAAGGAGAAGACCGGGACCTTGACAGCCACATACGGAGGCGTCCGGTAGAGACCGGTGCCGTAGCCCATCTTCTTGAGAGGCTCGCCGAGCATGACCCGGCTCGCGAGTTCGACCATGGGCACACCGGTGACCTTCGAGATGTACGGGACCGTACGGGAGGCTCTCGGGTTGACCTCGATGACGTAGAGCTCGTTCTGGTAGATGAGGTACTGGATGTTGACGAGACCCTGTGTCCCGAGGTCCAGCGCCAGTTTGGTGGAGGTGTCGACGATGACGTCCATCATCTTGTCGTTGAGGTTGTAGGGCGGGTAGACCGCGATCGAGTCGCCGCTGTGGACACCGGCCCGCTCCACGTGCTGCATGACGCCGGGGATGAGGATGTCGGTGCCGTCCGAGATGACGTCGACTTCCAGTTCCGTGCCCTGCATGTACTTGTCGACGAGGACGGGGTTGTCGATGCCCTGGGACAGGATCTTGTTCATGTAGACTTCCACTTCGTGGTCGTCGTGGACGATCTTCATGTTCTGACCGCCGATGACATAGGACGGACGGAGCAGGACCGGATAGCCCAGCTTCTGTGCCGTCCGCAGAGCGCCGTCCAGCGTGTAGACGGCAGTGCCTTTCGGCCGCTTGATGTCATATTTTTCAAGCAGGGCGTCGAACCGCTCGCGGTCCTCCGCCGTGTCGATGCTCTTCGCGGAGGTGCCGAGGATCTCGATGCCGTGGTCATCGAGGTACTTCGTGAGCGCGATGGCGGTCTGTCCGCCGAAGGCGACAACGACCCCGACCGGTTTTTCGACCTTGATAATGCTCATGACGTCTTCCGGCGTCAGGGGCTCGAAGTAGAGGCGGTCCGCCGTGTCATAGTCCGTGGAGACCGTCTCCGGGTTGTTGTTGACGATGACGACGTCATAGCCCAGTTCCTTGAGGGTCCAGACGCAGTGGACCGAGGAGTAGTCGAACTCGATGCCCTGGCCGATGCGGATGGGGCCGGAGCCGAGGACCATGACGGTGGGTTTGCCGGAGCGCTGGAACGTCCGGGATTCACAGTGCTTGTCGTAGGTCGAGTAGAAGTACGGGGTGGTCGCGGCGAATTCCGCGGCGCAGGTGTCGACCATCTTATAGACCGGGTCCCGGTGGAAGATGCCGGCCACACGGATGCTCGGAGCGCCGGACAGCGCGCACAGGGCGTCGTCCGGATAGCCGAGTTTCTTGCCTTCTTCATAGAGTTCCTGAGTGAGTCCGTCCTGGAGACGGTCTTCGAACTCCGCGAGGTTCCGGAGTTTGTAGAGGAACCAGCGGTCGATCTTCGTGATCTCGAAGATCTCATCGACCGAAACGCCCGCTTTCAGGGCTTCAAAGACCGTGAACATGCGGAAGTCGTCGACACGCGCGAGGCGTTCCCGGATGGGTGCCCCGTCCTTCGCGTTCCGGTTCAGGGTATTCAGAGAGATCTCCGCGCCGCGGACCGCTTTCAGCACGGCCATCTCGAAGCTCGTGCCGATGGACATGACTTCGCCGGTGGCCTTCATCTGGGTCCCCAGCTTGCGTTCGGCGTTCGGGAACTTGTCAAAGGGCCACTTCGGGAACTTGACGACGATGTAGTCGAGCGCGGGCTCAAAGCAGGCACAGGTCTCGCCGGTGATGTCGTTTTCGATCTCATCGAGGTTGTACCCGAGAGCGATCTTGGTCGTGATCTTCGCGATCGGATAACCGGTGGCCTTGGAGGCCAGCGCGGACGACCGGGAGACACGCGGGTTGACTTCGATGACCGCGTATTCAAAGGTGTCCGGGTTCAGGGCGAACTGACAGTTGCAGCCGCCGACGATGTCGAGGGCCGTGATGATGTTCAGGGACGCCGACCGGAGCATCTGGTATTCTTTGTCGGAAAGGGTCTGGGCGGGCGCCACGACGATGGAGTCGCCGGTGTGGACGCCGACCGGGTCGAAGTTCTCCATGGAGCAGACCGCAATGACGTTGCCGGCATAGTCGCGCATCGTCTCGAACTCGATCTCTTTCCAGCCGGAGACACACTTCTCGACGAGGATCTGGTGGATCGGGGACGCCTCAAGGCCGGTATAGGCGATGAGCTTCAGTTCCTCCGCATTGTTCGCGATTCCGCCGCCCGCGCCGCCGAGCGTGAAGGCCGGGCGCACGATGACCGGGTACCCGATGTCGTGGGCGATGTACAACGCCGTCGTGATGTCCTCCGCGATGTCGGACGGGATGACGGGTTCGCCGATCGCCTCAAGGGTCTCCTTGAACAGTTCCCGGTCCTCGGCCTTGTCGATGGCTTCGACATTGGTGCCGA
Source organism: uncultured Eubacteriales bacterium (assembly GCA_900317985.1). GTDB lineage: Bacteria > Bacillota > Clostridia > Oscillospirales > Acutalibacteraceae > RUG420. The sequence goes on from ONJD01000008.1 coordinate 3,944, forward strand.
TGAGCTGCACACCGTGGTCGGTCAGGAAGTGCTCCTTCTCGAGCTGCATGGAGATAGTGAGGCCGGTCTGTCCGCCGAGGCCGGCAAGCAGACTGTCCGGTTTTTCTTTTTCGATGATCCGCTTGACGGTCTCCGCCGTCAGGGGCTCGAGATAGATCTCGTCGGCCAGCGCCTGGTCGGTCATGATCGTCGCCGGGTTCGAGTTGACGAGGACGACGTTGACGCCCGCCTCCTTCAGGACGCGGCACGCCTGGGCGCCGGCATAGTCGAACTCAGCAGCCTGGCCGATGACGATGGGGCCGGAGCCGATGACGAGTACCTTTTTGATGTCTTTATTCAGCGGCATTCGTCTCGCCTCCCCTCTTGTTCTTCTCAGCCCTCATGTTGTCGATGAAACGGTCGAACAGAAACGAGGTGTCGTGGGGGCCGGAGCTCGCCTCCGGATGGAACTGGACCGTGAAGGCGTTCCAGTCGGGGTAGTCGATGCCTTCGCAGGTCTTGTCGTTCGCGTTGATGTAACGCTCTTCCCCGCGCTTCACAGACTCGGAGACCACCGCGTAGCCGTGGTTCTGGCTCGTGATGAAGGTCCGGGTCCCTTTGACGTCTCTGCAGGGCTGGTTGACGCCCCGGTGACCGTATTTGAGTTTCGTGGTTCTGGCGCCGGCGGCGATGGCCGTCAGCTGATGTCCGAGACAGATGCCGAAGATCGGCTTCATGCCGAGGAGTTTGGCGATCTGCATGATCTGGTCCTGTGCGTCCGCCGGGTCCCCGGGACCGTTCGACAGCATGATGCCGTCGGGGTTCTCGTCGAGGACATCGTCCGCGCGGGACGTGCCGGGCAGGACGACCACATCGCACCCTCTCTTCTGCAGTTCCCGGATGATGTTCCGCTTGGCACCGTAGTCGAGGAGCGCCACTTTCAGCGGGCCCTCTTCCCCGGCACTGCCCTCGACCGCTTCGTAGACTTTCTTTTCCTTCGTGGTGACGGCGGGAACGGCGTCGGTGATGACATAAGAAGAGACCTCCGAGAGGTCGCGGGGGACCGAATCGCACAGAATGGCGTTCATGACCCCGTGTTCCCGGATGGTCCGCGTGATCTCACGTGTATCGACTCCGTAAATGCCGGGAACGCCCCGGTCTCTGAGAAACGTGTCCAGGGTGTACTGGCAGCGGAAATTGGAGGGCTGCTCGCACCATTCGCGGACGACATAACCTTTGACGAAACAGTCGCCTTCAAAGTCGTCCTCGATGATGCCGTAGTTCCCGATGAGCGGGTACGTCTGCAGCACGATCTGTCCGTAATAGCTGGGGTCGGTCAGGGTCTCGATGTACCCGCACATGCCGGTCGTGAAGACCAGCTCTCCGATGGCGGATACGTCGGCCCCGAAGGCAAACCCCTCATAAACGGTACCGTCCGAGAGGACGAGGTACCGTTTTTTCTTCGTATGAGGCCCCTGCGCTCCGGCAAAGGCGTTGTTCCGGTTAAGGAATTGAGACATATTCAGTCGATCTCCCCGATAGTGGCGGCCATGACCGCCTTGATGGTGTGCATACGGTTCTCTGCTTCCTGGAAGACGATGGAGGCCTCCGACTCGAAGACTTCGTTCGTCACTTCCATGCTGTCGCGGGAGAAGCGCTCGCCCATCTCGCGGCCGATGGTGGTCTTCCAGTCATGGAACGCCGGCAGACAGTGCATGAAGACAGCGCCCTCCGCGGCATTGTCCATGAGCTTCTTCGTGACCGCGTAGTCCTGGAGGTCGTGGATGCGCTCTGCCCAGACTTCGACGGGCTCTCCCATGGAGACCCAGACGTCCGTGTAGATGACGTTCGCGTTCTTCGTCGCTTCCATGGGGTCGGTGATGAACTTCACGGAACCGCCGGTCTCTTTGCAGATCTCCTCGCAGGTCTTCACGAGTTCGTCTGCCGGGAAGTACCGCTTCGCCGGAGCGCAGGCCACAAAGTTGAGGCCCATCTTGGCGCAGCCGACCATCAGCGAGTTGCCCATGTTGTAGCGGGCATCGCCCATGTAGACGAAGTTGATGCCTTTGAGGCGGCCGAAGTGTTCCTTGATGGTCAGGAAGTCGGCGAGGATCTGGGTCGGATGATACTCGTTGGTGAGACCGTTCCAGACCGGGACCTCAGAGTACTTGGCAAGCTCTTCGACGATCTCCTGGCCGTAACCGCGGTACTCGATGCCCTCGAACATACCGGACAGCACGCGTGCCGTGTCGGCGATGCTCTCCTTCTTCCCGATCTGAGAGTCGGTCGGGTTCAGGTAGGTGCACCCCATGCCGAGGTCGTGGGCCGCCACTTCAAAGCTGCAGCGGGTCCGGGTACTGGTCTTTTCAAAGATGAGGGCGATGTTCTTGCCCTCGCAGTACCGGTGCGGGATGCCGGCCTTTTTCTTGGCCTTGAGGTCCGCCGCGAGGTCGATCAGGTAACCGATCTCTTCCGGTGTGAAGTCCAGCAGTTTCAGAAAGTCTCTACCCTTTAAGTTCATGAGAATTCTCCTCTATTAAGCTACAATTATAATATGCAAAAATGATACACGTTTCCTGCATAAAATTCAATAGCGGAGCTTCTCCGGAAGCAAAAGAAAAGAGCAAAGACGACTTCTCCCCTCTCGGGAAAAAGAACACCTTTGCTCTTCGCCGTGTATTGTATCACATTCAGGGGTCCCACTCAAGGGGAAACTCCACGGTTTTCTTCCAGTTCCTGCAACAGTTCCGCCTCTTCGTCGGTCAGTTTTCCTTCGGCGATGTACCGCTCCAGGAGGTCCGGTCTCCGCTCCTTCGTGAGCCGCAGGGCCTCCTGCCGCCGATAGCGGCGGATGCGCCCGTGGTCTCCCGACAGGAGGACGTCCGGGACCGTCATCCCCTCATACTCCCGCGGCTGGGTGTACTGGGGGTATTCGAGGAGCCCGTCCTCGAAGGATTCTTCCTCCGTGCTGGCGCTCCGCAGAGCGCCGGGCAGCAGCCGCACGACGGAGTCGATGACCGTCATCGCAGGCAGTTCGCCGCCGGTCAGGATGTAGTCGCCCATGGAGACCTCTTCATCGATGCTGCCGAAGATGCGGGCATCCATGCCCTCGTAGTGGCCGCAGAGAAGGATGAGGTGCGGGAGCTCCGCGAAGCGCCGCGCGGTCTTCTGATCGTAAGGCTTCCCGGCAGGGGTCATGGCAACGCTCCGTACATCGCCCGAGGGGTCCTGTTCCTTCACGTGCCGCAGCGCGTCGAGCACCGGCTGGCAGCGCATCACCATGCCCGCTCCCCCGCCGAAGGGAGAGTCGTCGATGTGGCGGAAACTGCCCTCCGCGAACTCCTTGATGTCGACGATGTCGATGGAGACGAGGCCCTTGTCGACGGCGCGGGCCACGACCGGGGTCTTCAGAAAGCTCTCGAAGCTTTCCGGGAAGATGGTCAAAACGGTGATCTTCATGGGCACACTCCTTTCCTCTGTGGTTCTGCCTTTTATCTTATCGGCCGGCCGCACAGAATGCAAGAAAAAACTGCCCACCCTTTGCAGAGCAGGCAGTTGTTTTCTCAGTGTCAGGTGACTTACAGGACGTCTTCCGCGTCAGGCAGCATGCGGGCACGCTCGAACATCTTGTCGAAGATGGCGAAGAACTCCCACTTGTTGCGGCTCATGCCGTTCCACATGATGTGGTCGCCGTTGCGGACAGGCATGTTGTACCAGATGCCGGGTTTGAATTCGGTGTTCGGGCCGGCCTCGATGGCGGGCTGGTTGAGCGGAGCGCTCTGGCCGATGACCGGGACATAGCCGTCGTTCGGATACCATTCGGGGCCGTACTCATACCCGGTGTCACGGACCGGCTGCTTCTTGCCGATGATGTTGCCGGTGAAGAAGGTGATCGGGTTGTGGGTGTTGGAGCGGTAGGTGCCGTCTTCGACCGGGTGGCCGTTGTTGGTCCGCTCCGCGAAGTAATAGACGTCTTTGGCAACGCCCTGGCGGTCATTCATCCACTTGCACCAGATGATGTCCATCTCCCAGTTGGAGCGGTCCATCTTGGAGCTCGCATAGCGCTGGAAGCCCTTTTCGAAATCTTCCTTGCTCTGCGGGTGGGTCTCGCCGTGGTGGTTCTCTTCCGGATAGTGGCCGAGGTCGAACTGCTGCTGGCCGAGGTCGAAGAACCAGTTGTACTCGCTGTAGCCGAGCAGAGAGGTGCCCTTCAGGATGACCTTCTCGACGATGTGCATGGACTTGTCGTTGAAGCACTGGTCGAGGATGGTGCCGTTGTTGACACCGGACAGGGTGACCGCGGTGTGGATGAGGTGCGACATGCCGCCCTTGAACAGCGGGGAAAGATCCTCGGGGTCCGTGCCGTCGATCTCTTCCTGCCAGCCGTTGTTCATGAGGTCGACAAAGGCTTTGACGGTGGGGCCGCCAAAGGAGTGGCCGTAGAGGTTGACCTTCTTGTGCGCTTCGGTCTTGCCGAGATCCTTGAGAACACCGTCATAGTGACGGCCGAACCGTTTGTGGTTGTACTTCTGGCTGTGGACCTTGCCGTAGTCGACGGTTCCGCCGAAGATGTAGGCATAGATCTCACAGGCTCTGTCCCAGGCGCTGCAGAAGGGGCCGAGGGACGGGTAGTAGACTTCATAGCCTTCCCCGCGCAGGTGCGGGATCAGGCGGCGGGAGCCGAACATGCCCCAGTAGTTGAAGTACTTGCTCATGCCGTCCTCTTCTCCCCAGCCGGCAAAGCCGTGGACGAGGATGGAAGGATAATTGTTTTTGTAGTCGTTCATTGGTGATGCGCCTCCATAAAAAACTCTTGTTCGGACATTGACGAAAGAATTATACAACCGTACAGTTTTGATGGCAACCGCGAATCTTTCGAAAAGTGATGCTTATCATACAGTTTTTCGATTTAGTAAAGATATCTTTCTCGAAAAACCGTTTTGTGATATAGTGGATAGGTACGAAACCATTTTTCGGAGGCAGTTTTATGGAACCCAATACGACCAACAAACCGAAGGCCAACGGCAAGGCGCTCCTGCCGATCCTGGTCTTCCTGGTGCTGTATCTCGGCATCGGTATTTTCTTTGAGTACATCCGCCCCATCGAGGGACAGATGGGCTTCTACATCATGTCCGTCGTCCTCGCGTTCACCATCGCGTGGATCACCGCCATGGCACAGGACCGCAAACGGAACTTCGATCAGAAGATCCATCTCTGCGCAAAAGGCATCGGCGATGACAACATCACCATCATGATCTTCATCTTCCTGTTCGCCGGCATGTTCGGCGGCATCGCGAAGGCGGCAGGCGGCGCGGCCAGCACCGCGAACTTCCTGCTCGAACTCCTTCCCGGAAGCATGGCGGTCCCCGGCATGTTCATCATCGCGTCCCTCATCTCCATGTCCATGGGCACCAGCGTCGGCACGGTCACGGTCCTTGTCCCGGTCGCGGTCTCTCTGGCGGAGAGCGCGGGGCTCAGCATCCCCTACTGCGCCGGCATCGTCCTCGGCGGCGCCATGTTCGGCGACAACCTCTCCTTCATCTCCGATACGACCATCGCGGCCACCAAGACGCAGGGCGTCGAGATGAAAGACAAGTTCAAAACGAACTTCCTGATCGCCCTTCCGGCGGCCATCCTCACACTGATCATCATCTTCGCGCTCGGTAACCAGCCGACCGAACTCGGCAACTTCGATTACAACATCTGGCAGGCCATCCCCTACTTCATCGTCCTCATCGCGGCCCTGCTCGGCGTCAACGTGTTCTTCGTCCTCGGCGGCGGCACGGTCCTGTTCCTGGCAGTCGGCCTGTTCACGAAGTCCCTGACGTTCACGACGGCCCTCACCGCCATGGGTGACGGCCTCTCCGGCATGTTCGAGACCATCATCGTCACGCTGCTCGTCGCGTCCATCGGCGCACTTATGAAAGCGAACGGCGGTTTCGAGGCCATCCTGAGCATGATCCACAAAACGGCAAAGGGCAAGAAGGGCGGCATGTTCGGCATCGCCGCGCTCACCGGCATCCTCGACATCGCGACCGCGAACAACACGGTCACCATCGTCCTCGCCGGCCCCATCGCCAAAGATATCTCGAACGAATATGGCATCGAGCCGAAGAAGACAGCTTCCATCCTCGACACCGTTTCCTGCGTCTTCCAGGGCATCATCCCCTACGGCGCGCAGCTGCTCGTCGCGGCCGGTCTGGCCGGCATCTCGAGTGTCTCCATGATGCCGTACCTCTACTACCCCTACCTCCTCGGGATCGCCGTCATCGGCTCCATCCTGCTTGACGGCAAGGGCAAGAAGAAAGTCGCTGTTCCGGCGGAGAATGCCGCGGAAGCTGTGGCCGAAGCCGCCGAAGAGACGGCCGAATAAAACGACAAAACAGAAAGTCCATCACCCGTTCGGGCGATGGACTTTTTTCGGTTCTTATTCGCTGTCTCTGGCTTCGAGCTTTTCTGTCGTCACTTCTTCAATGACGGTCAGGATGGCGTCGAGGTCCGGAAAGCGGGACGGACGGTCCGGGTTGCCGTTGTCGACGAAGTAGTACCCGTCCTCTTTCAGCTGCGCGACATTGCGCTGCACTGCAGGGTTCTCCCAGAGCATCGGGTTCATGTTGACCGCTATGACTTTCGGCCCCGGGAAGGAAAGGGTGTTCGTCGAGATGAAGTCGTCGCAAATCCCGTTCGCGAGTTTGCCGAGCATGTTCGCGGTGCAGGGCGCGATGACCAGTACATCGCCGCTCTTTCCCCAGGCCTTTTTGTCCGGATCCCAGACGTAGTCACCACCGAACTGTTCGACGGACACGGGGTTGCCCGACAGCCGTTCGAGCACGGCGACCGGCACCATGTTCGTGCCGTTCTCGGTGACCGCGGTCTTGACGTCTGCGCCCTTTCTCTTGAGCATTCCGATGAGGTCCAGTGCTTTGTATGCGGGGGTGCAGGCACAGACGCCCAGCAATACGGTTTTCCCTTCAATCATGGTTTTATCTCCTTTGGGTTTTTGGACTGAATACAGTATACCATATCTTTCTAAAAAGTCCTTGATTTTGTCTGCGCTTTCCCTTATAATAATCTCCGTTGCACATCGGGGTGTGGCGAAGTTTGGTATCGCGCTTGCTTCGGGAGCAAGAGGCCTCGGGTTCAAGTCCCGACACTCCGACCACGAAAAGAAAAGAGAGAGCTTTCAGCTCTCTCTTTTCTTTTTGTCTTTATCTCAGATCCGCCTGTCGCGGGCCTGTTTGTCATAGTGTTTCGTCAGGAACGGGCGGACCACATCGTAGATGAGTTTGTTCTCGGCGTTCGACATGTAGATGCCGAACGTGAGCACGAACGCCACCACGCCGATCGTGATGACACGCCTCACCAGCTTGAACACAAATCTGATCAGTTTCTTCATGGTTCGTCTCCTCCTTACCAGGCTTCCGCGTCATCGAAGTCGACGAGCGTCGCGTCGAGCGGTTCTTCGCCCTTCACGATCGTCATGTAGTCGTTGACGGCTTTCCGGATCTCTTTGCGCGGGATGGTCCGGCAGTCTTCCAGATCGTGAGGCAGGAACAGGAAGTCGAAGCCGAGGTCGGCCGCCTGCTCTTCGAGCAGCGCATGGACACCGTTCATGCCCTTGCAGGCGACGTTGTCATTGCAGATGACCATGTCGCAGTTGAGCCGGCTCGCCCACTCCCAGACGGCGTTGACGTTGTCCCAGCCGCCGACGGCATGGTGACGCATGACGCCTTTTTCCGAGAACTTCGCAAGGTCGGTCAGTGCCTGTTCCGGATCTTCCGTGTTGATCATGTTATGACCCATGGTCGAGTCCATGTTGAGGACGATATCGATGCCCCAGCAGTTCTGCGCCCACGTCGGGAAGTCGGTGTAGTACATCGCCGACGGGCCCCAGAGGAAGGCTCTGTGGCGGGTCTTGCCCTTGTAAGGCTGGTACTGGTCCCTGACCGCCTGCCGCATGATGCCGATGACCTTGTCGTCGATCTCGTTGAAATACTCGTCATGACCGTTGACCAGGGCCCATTCGACGAGCTTGTAGAGAGACTCGTTGATGCCGGACAGCGGCGAGAACGGCGTCGCGAAGATCTCCCACTTCTCCAGCTCGATCTGGTTCTGGTGGTTCATATTCTTCGCTTTCTCGAACAGAGCGTTCCAGTCGTATTTGACGTCGTAGACCTCTTCGATCTTCTGAATGGCCTGACGCAGTTCTTCTCTCGAGTAGTCGTTGCCGTTCTTCGTGTTGTGCTGCATCGCGAATACGAACGGATAGTCTTCGATGCCCTTCTGACGGAACCGGCGGCGCTGGAACATGGACGTCGCTTCAGACGCGTTACAGGGCTGGTTCGTCGAGAGGACGAGTTTGCCGAAGATCGGGAACGCGTCGTCGATGGCAACGCCGGTCTCCGCGGAGCAGCGGGAGCAGACGTCCGGTGCGAGGCCGTACGACTCCGCCACGTCGATGTAGTACGGGTCGAGGTGCTGGTCGACATCGCAGACGACGAACTCCGGCATGGTCTGCATCGGTTCCGCGTTCAGCGTCGGGAAGCCGGCCGTGAACAGAGGCGGGATCGTCTCGTCGAGGCCGATCATCCGGTCGGTCATCTCTCCGCCGCCGAGACGTTTGTCATTGTGCAGGATGAGACCGATGCGAAGCGTCAGGATGCGGACGATGGCATTGCCGTGGATGTTGGCGATGTCCAGCTCTCTCCCGCGGTATCCCTCATAGATGCGGTCGACGAAGGCGAAGGAACCGAGGAACGAACCCATCCAGCGGTACTCCCAGATGCCCTTCATCACTTTGACGGGGTCTTTTGCCACCATGGCGCCCATGTAGCCGACATTCTTCAGCCAGGCCACATAGTCCTGGAACGTGTCCTCCACGCCCCTCCATTCCCGGTAGCGGGCAATGCCGGAACCGTCGTCGCGGTAACGGGTGCGCTGTCCGCCAAGGCCGTTCTCCGCCAGCCAGACCGGGTCAAAACGCTGCAGCTTTTTGTCGATGAACGAAATGATCTTTTCTTTCATGACGTCGCCCCCTTTCCGGTCTTTTCGAGTCTCTTGATCTCCAGACCCTCCACAAATGCCTGGAACCGGGTCCGAAGCTGACCGGCACCGGTCAGTGTGTAGTCTTTTTCGATCTGGCAGGTCGGGATCCCTCTCTCCTCCGAAAGAATATGGGACGCGAGGACCTTTTCATAGCTCCAGAACTCACAGAATTTCATGCTCTCGACGACGACGCCGTCCGCCTTGTACTCTTTTACCATGGCTTCGAGCACGTCGGTCCGCTGATCGATCTTCTCTTCGGACATGAAACGCGCACAGAGGTTCGTCTCGAGATAGTGGCGGCAGATCGCCTCGAAGGGCGATTCACCCTCTCTGACTTCGATCTGCTCTCTGCTCGGGACAGAACCGAAGCAGTAGCGGTCTCCGACGACGCGGGCACCGCAGAATTCGAGCAGTTTGGTGAACTCGGGGTCATCGATCTCCGATCCGGCCAGGATGACTCTGGCGCGGAATTCCGGTTTTGCGTCCGGGGCCCGGTCGCGGATCTCTTCAAGCGTCTCGCGCAGATACGGCAGGATCAGCCGGTGAGGGCAGACCTCGCTGACGAGCTGGATGAGATGGAACTCATAGCCCGTGACCGTCGGGTTGTCCAGTTTCCGGAAGTCGCCGATCTCGGTGATGATGGCGCTGACCTCGTTGTGGTCTTCGATGGCCGCCAGCAGGGCGTCATCGGACGTGTCGATGCCCAGTTTCGCGAGGTTTGCGAGCACCTTGTCCCGCAGTTCGTTCATGTAATACACGAGCGCCGCCCGGTCGTTCTTCAACGGGGCGTCGATGATCGTGGTCACGAACGGGTCGTGCTTGACCGGCGAGATCTGTTCAAAATGCTCTTCCATGCGCTCCATGGCCGAGCACGCTTCCGCACCGAACAGTGCCGACAGATAGTTGTAACTGCCTTCGACCGCGCGTTCCAGGATGGCGCGTGTATAAGGGCAGTTCCGATTGGTGAGATAGTAGTCTCCGATCGGTGTCGCCGCACAGTTCGGGGCACGCAGCCGTGAGGAAAAACTGCCCGGCAGGTTCAGCAGTGTTTCCGGGATGTAGTAGCAGTTGTAACCCAACGCTACGTCTCCGTCCTCCACTGCCTGCTTGACCAGGTCGTTGTACGGTTCCTCCAGCAACGTCTCAAAATACAGCGTATGTTTCAAATCATGCATGTAAACCCTCCCTTGTGTAACAAATGTCACAATCCCAATTCCATTATAAGAGAGTTTGTTCGGACAAAAAACAACTCTTTATGAACAAATGGCGATTCAGCGTTTCTTTTTTTTAACAAAAACCCCCTGCGGATTCCGCAGGGGGTTCGTAACTAAAGAATGGTTATTTCAGCGTGATCGCCTTTTTCGCGGCTTCGACGATGTGGGCGGCGTCGAGGCCGTAGAGGTGGAGCAGTTCCACCGCGGGACCGGACCGGCCGAATTCGTCGTCGACACCGACACGGAGGACCGGGGTCGGGCAGTTCTCGGAGAGGGTCTCGCAGACCGCGCCGCCGAGGCCGCCGATGACGTTGTGCTCTTCCGCCGTCACGACACAGCCGCACTCACGGGCCGCGTGGATGATGCATTCCTCGTCGAGGGGCTTGATGGTGTGGACGTTGATGACTCGGGCGGAAATGCCGTCGTTCTTCAGCTGTTCTGCCGCCATCAGTGCCTCGTTGACCATGAGTCCGGTGGCCACGATGGCAACGTCATTGCCTTCCGTCAGGACCTGGGCTTTCCCCCACTCGAACTTGTAGTCGCGGTCGAAGATGACCGGGACAGCCAGACGGCCGAATCGCATGTAGACAGGTCCGTCATATTTCGCGGCGGCGATGGTGGCGGCCTTGGCCTCCACGGCGTCTGCCGGGTTGATGATGGTCATGCCGGGGATGGTGCGCATGAGCGCGATGTCTTCGTTGCACTGGTGGGACGCGCCGTCTTCGCCGACAGAGATGCCGCCGTGGGTGGCGCCGATCTTGACGTTCAGGTGCGGATAGCCGACCGAGTTGCGGATCTGCTCGTATGCGCGGCCGGACGCGAACATGGCGAACGAGCTCGCGAAGACGGTGAAGCCGGAAAGGCTCAGACCGGACGCGATGCCGATCATGTTCTGCTCGGCGATGCCGCAGTCGAAGAAGCGGTCGGGATGTTTCTGTTTGAATTTCGCGGTCTGAGTGGCACCGGCGAGGTCGGCGTCGAGAACGACGACTTTCTCATCGGTCTCACCGAGGTACAGGAGACCTTCCGCATACCCCATACGGGTCGCTTTCGTGATGATATCTGCCATGGTTCTTCCCTCCTTATTCCTGTGCCGCCAGGGTCTCGAGCTCCGTGAGCCGGTCCTGGAGTTCGTTCATCGCCTCTTCGTACTCTTCCTGCTTCGGAGCTTTGCCGTGCCATTCCACCGCGTACTCCATGTAGGAAACGCCTTTGCCCTTGACGGTCTTGGCGATGATGACGGAGGGTTTGCCGTTCTTCTTGTCCGCGAACGTGAAGGCCGCGTCGATCTCATCGAAATCGTGGCCGTCGCAGTTGATGACGTTCCAGCCGAACGCCTCGAACTTCTTGTCGATGGGATACGGAGAGTTGACCTCTTCGAGCGTGCCATCGATCTGGAGATTGTTGTTGTCGACCACAGCGACCAGATTGTCGAGTTTCTTGGCAGCCGCAAACATGGCGGCTTCCCAGACCTGACCTTCCTGGATCTCACCATCGCCGAGGATGGTATAGACCTGATAGTCCTTGTTCTTGAGTTTCGCACCGAGCGCCATGCCGACGGCAGCCGAAATGCCCTGGCCCAGAGAACCCGTGCTCATGTCGACACCGGGGGTCATCCGAAGGCTCGGGTGGCCCTGCAGGAAGGAAGTCGGTTTCCGGAGACGTTCGATCTCATCTTCCGGGAAGAATCCTCTGAGTGCCAGCGCGCCGTAAAGGGCGGGTGCGGTATGGCCTTTCGACAGAACGAAGCGGTCCCGGTCTTCCCAGTCGGGATTCTGCGGGTCCACATTCATTTTATGGAAATACAGATAGGCCATGATGTCCGAGACGGACAGAGAGCCGCCCGGGTGACCGGATTTCGCGTTGAATGTACCTTTGATGACATCCATGCGAATGCGGATCGCCTGCATTTCCAGTTCGCGTTTCAATTTCTTATCCACGATGCTATCCTCCAGGATTTATTCTCTGCGGGTACTCTCGAGACCGCGCAAAAATTTCTGAAATGTCTCCGGCAGCTCCGACGTGAACTCCATGTACTCGCCGGTGCGCGGATGGATGAACCCGATGAGTCCTGCGTGAAGGCACTGGCCCTGCAGGCTTTTCGGGGTGTTGGACGGGCCGTACAGTGGATCGCCCGCCACGGGGTGGCCTTTGTAGGCCATATGGACACGAATCTGATGGGTCCGTCCGGTCTCCAGGATGCACTTGATGTAAGTGTAATCCCGGAACCGCTCCAGCACTTCGAAATGCGTGACCGCCTCTCTCGAGTGCTGTGTAGTGACCGCCATCTTTTTGCGGTCCTTCGGATTTCGGCCGATGGGCGCGTCGATGGTCCCGGAATCCTCCCTGAAGTTCCCGTGCACCACCGCCCGGTATTCACGGGTGAAGCTGTGCGCCTGGATCTGCTTTTGCAGTTCTACATGAGCGAAGTCGTTCTTCGCGACGACCAGAAGCCCGCTCGTGTCCTTGTCGATGCGGTGGACGATGCCCGGGCGGATCTCGCCGTTGATGCCGGACAGACTATCTCCGCAGTGGTACAGGAGCGCGTTGACCAGAGTCCCGTCCGGGTTGCCCGGCGCCGGGTGGACGACCATGCCTTTCGGCTTGTCGACGACCAGCAGGTCATCGTCCTCATAGACCACACACAAAGGAATATCCTGCGCCTCCGCCCGGATGGAAAGAGGTGCAGGAATAGTGATCTCAAGGATGTCGCCGGACTTCACCTTAAGGGATTTGCCGGCTGTTTTTCCGTTGACGGTGATATTGCCGTCCGCCAGGAGTTTCTGTGCTCCGGAACGGGTCAGGTCCTCGACGGACTCCGCCACCAGGACGTCGACGCGCTGCCCCTCCTGCTCGGGGGTGACAACGAGGCGTGCGTTCTGTTCCGACATGTTGAATAGCTCCTAGTCCCTGCTGCTCTTTGTGTCCTTCCGGAATGACAGAAGCGTCGAAAGGATCAGAAGGACAGCACCTATCGTGACACAGCAGTCCGCAAAATTGAAGACTGCGAATTTCGTAAATAATACTTCGATGAAATCGACCACATAGTGGCGATGGACCCGGTCGATGAGGTTCCCGATCCCGCCGGAGACCATCAGGACGAGAGAGACCTGATTGAGGACCCCCGGGATCTTCTCGAAGAGGAGAAGTCCGATGGCGATGACCAGGATGACGGCGGTGAGCGCCGACAGGAACATCGTCCGTCCGGTCAGCACGCTGAACGCGGCACCGGTGTTCTCGGCATACCGGAACTGCAGGATGTGAGGCAGCGGTGTGACCACCTTTCCCCCTGCGAGGTCCCGCAGGACGAGGAACTTTGTCCACTGGTCGATGAGGACCAGCACTGCCATGGCGATGAAATAGCCGATGAGTTTCGGGATGTTTCGCTTACTTGAAGTACTTGTTTCCTTCATTGAGGTCCTCATAGCCGTTGCCGGCAAGGTACTTGTCGATGTCTCCGAACCCGTCATCGTCGTCCTCGTCGACAGGCGCGGGAGCCGGTTCTTCCGGAGCTTCCGCGGGAGCTTCTTCCGGTTCCGTCTCTACGACTTCCGGCTCCGCTTCCGGTTCGGGGAAAATGACCGGTTCTTCCGCGACAGGAGCAGCGGCCTCTGCTTCAAGGCGTTCCTGCGTCTCCTGATAGGCGCGCTCGCCGAGGACTTCCTCACCGGTGACGAAGGTCTCTTCCACAGGAGCTTCTTCCACTTCCTCCGGGACTTCGACATGCTCGACTTCCGAGGTGAAGTCCGGCGCGAAGGAAAGGAGTTCCATCTGCATCTGATAGGTGTCGGAAAGCTGCTTGCGGATCTTGGCGGACTCGACTTTGACCTTCTCGAGATAGGCCTCTTCCTTGGCGGCTTCTTCCGCGACAGAACCGACTTTCTCTTCGTAGATGGCATTGGCGGTGTCCAGAAGATCGGTGGCCTTCTTGTTGGCGCGCTCGATGATCTCCGCCGCTTCCGCGCGGGCATCTTTCAGGATCTCATCCGCTTCGACACGAGCCTTGTCGAGGATCTCGCCGGACTGGGCGTCCACAGACTCTCTGGCGGCGCGGATCTTCTCCTCCGTCTCGGACAGCTGGCCCTGGGCCTTCTGCTGCGCCTCCACGATGATGGAATTCTTCATGCGCTGCGCCTCGACCAGAGCGTTCCGGATGTTCTCCTCGTCGTCTTTGTATTTGGCAAGACGGTCTGCGAGGACCTGAAGCTTCCGGACGATCTCCGCGTTCTCGCGGAACATCTGATCGTAAGAGGAGTAGACTTCATCCATGTACTCGTCGACGTCGGCGGCAAGATAGCCGTTGCGGCCGGACATCTGGAATTCGTGGTTCCGAAGATCCTTGGGTGTAAGCATTTTCATTCACCTTTCGTAAAAGATGGGCACGCCCTTGGATGGTGTGCCCATTCTGTAAAATCGATCTGATTGATTACTGGCCCGAGAAGAACATGCCGTTGCTCTCGAGTTCATCGAGCAGGTCCCCGGTCATGGAGACGTTGTAGGGAGTGATGATGAACGTGCTGTTGGCAACTCTCTTGAGCATGCCGGCGTTGGCATAGGCGACACCGGACAGGAAGTCGATGAGTCTGCGGGCAACATCTCTGTTCGCTGCTTCGAGGTTCAGAACGACGGTTCTCTTCTCGTTGAGATGGTCCGCGATGGCGCTGGCATCTTCAAAGCGCTCCGGCTTTGCGAGGACGACCTGCATGGTGGTCTTCGCAGGCATGTTGACAACGTTTCCTCTCTTGGCCTGAGCGGGTGCGGCAGCGGGAGCGGCGGGCTGCTGTCTTACGGGAGTATAGTCCTCCTCTTCCTCTTCTTCGAACTCTTCGTCCAGGTCGATATCATATTCGAAATCGTCGTCTTCCGGCTCAAAACCGGTGATGCGTTTGATGTTATCTAAGAAATTAGCCATTTCAATTCTTCCTCCGGATCTCAGTATACTCTGGCTCCAAACAGGCTGGAGCCGACTCTTACCAAAGTAGAACCCTCGAGAATTGCCTGCTCGTAATCTGCAGACATGCCCATTGAGAGGGTATTGACATTAATATTATCTATATTTTTAACCTTCATGTCAACATACAGTTGATTCATTTTCGAAAAATAGCCCCGAAGGACAACCTCATCTTCACAGATGGGCGGGATGGCCATGAAGCCTTCCACCGACAGGCCGGGAAGCGCCGCGATCTCCGGCAGGAGGTCCTCCACCGCTTCGTACGGCATGCCGCTCTTGGACTCTTCTTCTCCGACGTTGACTTCGAGAAGGATCTTCGTCACGAGGTCGTTTTTCACGGACTGTTTCGAGATCTCTTTCGCCACTTTGAGGCTGTCCACCGACTGGATGGTCGACACTTCGCCGACGATCTGCCGGACCTTGTTGGTCTGCAGATGACCGATGAGGTGACAGTCGACTCCGTCGAGGTCGAGCTCCGGCTTCTTGCCGAGGAACTCCTGGACGCGGTTCTCGCCGATGAGGTCGATGCCGCAGTGGATAGCGTGATTGATGAAGTAGGGTTCCACCGTCTTGGTGACGGCCATCAGGCGCACGTCCTCCGGGTCCCGGCCGCTCCGGATGGCGGCTTCCGCCATGCGGTCACGGATCTCTTTGATGTTCTCTTCAATGTCCCGGCACCGGGCTTCCCGGTACTCAGTTAAGGATCTTTCCGTCATATAAGTCTCTTCCTCCCAGGATGACTGCGTCGTACAGGGACACGAAGTCGCCTGTCTCCCCGTCTCTCGGGGTCTCGCTGGAAATGATGTAATCGTCTTCGGTGTAGACCGTTCTCAGCTGCTTGAACCGGGCGATGTTCCCCTCCTGGACATAGACGCCTTCCTTGCCGTCAGCGGTGGTCCGGATGGCATCGGCCGGGATCTTGAGACCGGTGTAGGTGTGGAGGATGATCTGCCCTTCTTCCTTCCGCAGGGAGGCGATGTACGCATTCATGCGGTTACACTTGAACACGACCGCCACGTTGTCCTTCTTGTCAGCTTTGCTCTTCGAAGCCACGGTCGCCGTCACGGAACGGACCGCGGAATACGGCAGATCGATGGTCACGGTCTCGCCCTTTTTCAGGGTCTTCGCCGTGTCGGCGTCGAGGGAGCAGAGCAGGAACCAGTCAAAGTTCGTGGAGACCTTGCCGATGACCTTGTCCGAGACTTCCTCGGGGTCGGACTCCAGCAGTTTCTCGATGTCTTCCGGTGTCAGTTTCGACACCTTGTCATATTTCGTGGAGAGCTCGTAACCGTCCACGCTGTCGATGAAGAAACCGGAGCGTTCGGAATCGAGGGTCTCATACCCTTCCGCCGTGTTGGACAGGGCTTTCTGCCGGCTCGTGAGCTCGGTCACTTTGTTGTCGAGGGCGACGGTCTCGCCGGTGGCGATCTGCCGCGCGAGGATCTGGTCGCGCACGTCGTAGACCTGCTCCTGCATGTCGGTCAGGTCTCCGTTGTCGACGAGTTCCGCGAGGTCGATGACGTCCTGCGAGATGCGCTTCCCGAGCGCGTTCAGGTTGACGGCATAGGTGCCCTTCTGCTGGTTGAGCCGGGTGTAACGGGCGAGGTTCTCCTCGACCCGGTTCCGCTCGGCGTAGCGAGAGGCGTCGGCGTCGCTGTTGAAGATGGCGACGACGCTTTCGCCGGCCCCCACGCGGGACCCGGACGGGACCAGCGGGATGAGGATGCCGTCAGAGGAAGTTTCCAGGAAACTCTCGTCCCGGACGACAAACAGGTCGGTATCGACGGTGTCTTTCACGGTCGACTGCCGGACGACTTCGGTCCGGACCGAGCTGTGGGCCGCCTGATAGAACTGGTATACGAAGTAGACGAGGACCAGCACGGAAAGGCCCAGCAGAAGAATCCGCCAGAGCTGCTGTTTCGTTCGTTCGTTCAAAGGATCCCCTCCTCTTCGATGATGGCAAGGGCCTCGGCCGTCAGGGCCGAAAGGTCCGGTGTTTGATCGATGTAGAGCCAGTGTACGTCCGGGTTCCGGCGGAACCAGGTGAGCTGGCGTTTCGCGTAATGTCGGGTGTCGATCTTCAGCTGTTCCGCACAGTGTTCCAGGGTGTCTTCCCCCTGCAGGTACGGCAGCATCTCCTTGATGCCGATGGCCTGGGCGGCCGTGGCACCGGGGCGTTCGATCAGCCAATGTCTCGCCTCGTCCAGGAGACCATTCTCGATCATCCGGTCGACGCGCCGGTTGATGCGGTCGTAGAGATAATCGCGGTCTTCCGCCGTGAGGCCGATGTAGACGACGTCGTAATGGCCGGGTTCCCGATGGGACTGGGCGATCTGGTCGGTCATAGTGTACCCTGTCAGTTCATAAACTTCAAGGGCTCGAAGGACTCTTCCGGTGTTGTTCGGGTGGAGGCCTTCCGCGTATTCGGGGTCGATGCTCTGCAGCCGGGCGTACATCGCCTCAGGGCCCGAGGACTCGAGTTCCCTTCGGAGACGGGCGCGGACCTCGGTGTTGTCCCCCGTGTCGAAGAACTGCAGGTTCTCGATGAACGAATCGAGGTACAGGCCGGTGCCGCCGACGAGGATGACGTTCTTCCCTCTCCCGCGGATGTCCGCGATGATGCGGGCCGCGTCCTCCTGGAACCGCGCGACACTGTAGTTCTCGGACGGGTCCACGACATCGATGAGGTGGTGCGGGATGCCCTGCATCTCGTCCGCCGTCGGTTTCGCGGTGGCCACGTCCATGCCCTTGTAGAGCTGCATGGAGTCGAACGAGAGGACCTCTCCGTCCAGTGCCTTTGCCAGTTCCACGGCCAGCGCCGTTTTCCCGGACGCGGTGGGGCCGACGACCGCCACCAGCGGTGTGCGCTCAGTGTTTGACACTGTTCTTCTCCTTCTTCTGCACTTTCCGTTTGTTGCCCTTCTCGTCCACGATGACCGTGTTCTCCAGCTGGAGAGACAGGTTCCGCTTGATCGAGTTGATATATTCGGACCGCAGTTTCTGCTGTTCGGCGCGTTCCTCGTCCGTGAGGCCCTCTTCGGTCCTCTGCTTGCGGGCGAGTTCGTTGATGCGGTCGATCTTATCCTGTGTCATGGTTTCATTCCTTTTTCTCTGACATACGCCAGTAGTGATTCCCGTTCGTTCGGCAGGTCCCCTGCCATGACCGCTTCGAGGAGGTCTTCGAGGAAGGCGCCCATCTGCGGTCCGGGCTCCATGCCGAGGGCGATGAGGTCGCCGCCGTCGACGGCAAGGTCCCGGGTACGGTACACCGGGTCTTTGTTCAGAAGAATGTTCAGCTTCTGTTCTATTGTACTCAGCCTGTCAAGGTCTTCCCCGGTTTTGGCCGGGTTCTGAGCCAGACAGTCCGCTCTTTGAACGAGGATGAGGTGCCGGAGCGTGTCCGGACCGAATTTGTGGAGACGTCTCAGGAGGATGTGGTCCGTCGCTTCGAGCGGGTAGTCGTGGAACTCGACGAGCGTGCGCACTTCGTCCTGCATGGCCGTCGAGAGCTTCAGGCGATGGACGATGTCGTCCGCGATCCGCGCGCTGTGCTTCGCGTGTCCGTAAAAGTGGCCGACGCCCTTGTCATCGGTGAAGAACGTCTCCGGTTTCCCGAGATCGTGGAGCAGCATCGCGAGCCGCAGTTCCGGCTCCGGTTCGATGTGTTCCACCGCGTGACAGGTGTGGGTGTAGACATCGTAGATGTGCCAGGGGTTCTTCTGTTCAAAATCGAAGCAGGGTTTCAGTTCCGGGAACAGGACCGCGAAAACGTCGCGGTAGTCCTGCAGGACGCGATACACGTCCTTCCCGCAGAGAAGCTGCAGCAGCTCCGCCGAGATGCGTTCCCACGCAACATGGAGGATGCGCTCTTTGAGGGCGTGGATCGCCGAAGATGTCTTCTCCTCGATGGCAAAACCGAGGACGCTCGAAAACCGCAGGGCACGCAGGATGCGCAGGGCATCTTCCGTGAAGCGGGTCTCCGGGTCGCCTACACAGCGGATGAGGTGGGCCTCGATGTCCGCAGCGCCGCCGTAGAGGTCTTCATACCCTCTCGCCGGGCTGTAGGCGATGGCGTTCATCGTGAAGTCCCGCCGGGCGAGGTCTTCGCCGAGGGTCCTCGTGAACGTGACGGCATCGGGATGGCGGGAGTCTTTGTAGGTCCCGTCGACCCGGTATGTGGTGATCTCGAGGAGCATGTCGTCGAGGAGGACCGCCACGGTGCCGTGCTGCAGGCCGGTCTCGATGGTCCGGTAGTCGGAGAACACGGAGAGCGTCTCCTCCGGAAGAGCGGAGGTCGTGATGTCCCAGTCTTTGGGGGTGTCCCCGAGCAGCGCGTCGCGCGTGCAGCCGCCGACGACCCAGGCTTCAAAGCCGGCGGTCTCCAGGAGGCCGAGAGCGGTCTCGACAGGACCCGGCAACACGATATTCGGTTGTGTCATCGGGCCACCTCCTGTCAGTCGACGAGGGCTCGGTATTCGTCATAGGAGACCATCATGTTGATGATCCGTAACAGCTGTTTGCCGGTCATGCGTTCCGGGAGGCCGAGCGCCTTCTGGAGCGCCAGCCGCTTCGCTTTGCTGTTCGGGCCTCCGGAGAGGCCGTCGCGGTAAAAGTCGAGACGGGTGATCGGCCGCCGGTCGGAGGGCTCGGACGGTACATCGCCGACCTCGGTCACACCGGCTTTTTGGAGAGCGTCGATGAGGATGTCGTCCGGGATGCCTTCGACCCCGAGTTTCCCCTCTTTCGACGGCTTGTCTTTTCGTTTCTCTTTTCCGTAAAGGTCCGGGACATAGACGTCCGTGATCTGTTCGGCCGGCACGAGGCCCCGGATGTAGTTTCGGATGAGCATGCCCGCGGAGTCCCCGTCCGTGAGGACCAGAAGGCCTCTCTTTTCGGCAAGGGTGCGGAGCAGTTCCTGTTTTTCATGGTCTTTGAACACCCCGAACCCCTCGGTGCGGAGGATGGCGGCGTCCACGAGGTTCGCGAGGCGGATGGCGTCGTATTTGCCCTCCACCACGATGACTTTGTCGGTCTTCAGCATGGGCTCACGCCTTCTGCCGGCGGGCCAGCGCCAGCTCGATCATCAGCTTTTCGAAGACCGTGCGGTGGTCCTCCGATGTGCTCTTGAGTTTGGTGTCGGCCTCAGCCAGGAGTTCGAGAGACTTGCGGAGGGCCGGCATGGAGAACCGGCCGGCGCGGCGGAACGCGTTGCGCAGTTTGAAGTCGCTCTTGTACGCCTGCGGGAACAGTTTTTTGAGGTCGCGCTGCTGCCCTCCCTCGTGGGCGATGACTTTTGCGCGGTACATGTCGGAGTAGGTGGAGACCAGCGCGCCGAGGATCATCATGGGTTCCGTCTTCATGTCGAAGAGGATGCCGAGCGCCTGGAACACGCGGTCGAAATTGTTGTCGAGGAGAGCGTCGATCATCTGGAACGCCGTCGCCTCGAGCGACCGGACACAGACCTTGTCGATGTCGGACTGTGTGATCTCCCGCTCCGTAAAGTTGCAGAGTTTTTCGATCTCGGTGACGAGGTTGCCCATGTCTTCCCCGACGTTGTCGAGGAGGTACTCCGCCGTATATGCCGAGATGACCCGGTCAGACTTCCCGCATTCGGAGATGACGAACCGTACGAGGTCCTGCCGCGTCCGCGCGTCGAGGTCCACCACGGCGCCGACTTCGTCGATGAGCGCCAGCAGTTCCTTCATCTTCTTCGTCTTCTGCGGGAACCCGACGGTGTCCTGCCAGAAGATGAGCGTACAGGTGTCCGGCGCGTCCGAGAGCAGTTCGACGAGCGCTTCGCGGTCGGAGTCGTCGAGTTTTTCGAAGTCGAGGTCGTGGACGAGGACGCAGGTGCGCTCGCACATGGCGGGCAGCGCCTCCACGCATTCCACGAGTTCGTTCATCGTGACGGTCTCG
The DNA here is from genome assembly GCA_900317985.1 of uncultured Eubacteriales bacterium. Classification (GTDB taxonomy): domain Bacteria; phylum Bacillota; class Clostridia; order Oscillospirales; family Acutalibacteraceae; genus RUG420. The sequence goes on from ONJD01000008.1 coordinate 25,049, forward strand.
CCGTCGAGTTTATGGTAGTTGAACACCTCAAGGCCGGCAGGTACGACGCTGCCAGCGAGGAGGTTCGCGTAATTCAGTTTGAGGTAGGGCTCGCTCCCCCGAAGGAGGTACACAGGCAGGAACTCCTGGGACTTGATGTTCTTCCACAGGGTCTTTTCGGTCAGTTTCAAGGACATTCTCCTTTGTTCTGGCGATTCACCGGCGGTAGAGCCGGAACCGTCCCTTTGAGACGCGGGCGTCTACTTCGCCCGATTCACCGGATACAATTATATACGAAGATGTCGGCAACTTCAAACCTTCCGAGCGTTTTCCCCGAAGATAACAGATGCTGGCGGAACGGGCCTCCGGCGGCAGCGCTTCCACCCGCACCGTAGGCCGGAAAAGAAGGAGGTGCCTCACGCCCTGGACCTCGAGCAGCGCGGCCGGATAATCCTGGTCCTGACGGTACAGGTGGAGCGTCACTTCCGGCCACAGATCGATGATCTGTTCCTCCGGCCCGGCGAACTGTTCCGGCGGCAGATAGACCTCCGGTTCGAAGGCCTCCCGCACCGCTTTGACTGCGCCGGACTCGGTCTTCGTCTCCCGCGGCACGACGAGCGCCGACACCTTCGTCACCCCTTCCCGCTGGAAGAGGTCTTTCAGCGCCTGTTCAGTCCCGTACTCGTCGCTGCCGCAGCCGATGACGGCGGCCGCGTGGCGGTGGATGACCACCGCGCAGGAGCCCTCCACGTCCGGGAACACGACGTGGGTCACGTTCCGGTTCAGCGCGGTCTCTGTGAACACCGAGCCGAGCAGCACGATGACCGACAGGAGCGCCGTCATGCGGATGAGCCCCCGCTCCTGCAGCGAGCCGTAGAGGATGAAGCCGGCGACCGCCACGAGCAGAGCTCCCACCAGTCCGAGGCCGAACCCCCGCCCGGACAGGGAGACGTAAGCAAGGGGCAGGCCGGCCAGAGCGGTGCATGCGGAGACCATGAACCGCGCGAGCACACCGGCGCCGAGGAAGCACCAGGGACACAGGAGCGAGAGGCCGGGAACGGAAGCGAGGAAGGCGCCGAGACCGGTCAGGAGGATGGCGGCGGAGGACGCCGAGGACACCAGCAGATTGCTGAAGAGCGTGACGAGGGACACGTTCCCGAACGTCAGGACCATGACCGGCAGCGTGAAGACGAAACTGCACAGCGAGACCAGGAGGACGCCGAGGGGCGCCTCCACTTTTTTGCGCAGTTTGTAGTTGAAGATCCGCTCCATGAGGTACTCCCTCAGAGCGCCCGAGAGCGGCGGGTACCAGGAGAGGATGCCGAGCGTGGCGGCATAGGACAGGAGCACGCCGGTGTCCCCGGCGTAAAACGGGTTCGGCAGCACGATGACCAGTACCGCGATGCCGAGAGCGTTCAACGGTTCTGACGAGCGGACCCACAGGCGGCTCAGGAAGAAGACGGCCAGCATGATGCCGGCCCGGACCGCGCTGCGGGGGAACCCGGTGAGCGCGACGAAGAGAAAGAGGAACAGGATGGCGCCGCCGGACGCGGTCTTCCGTCCCGCCCCGAAGTGCAGCAGGATCTGATAGACCAGCATGGTCCAGAGGGAGACATGGAACCCGGAGACCGCGAACAGGTGCAGGACGCCGGCCTTTTGGAAGACGGCGTTCGTGTCTGCCGAGATGTCGGTCTTGTCCCCGACGAGCATGCCTTCGAGGACCCCGGACTCCTGCGGCGGGAGCCATTCCTCGATGCGCTCCGTCAGGGTCTCCCGCAGCGTCGTGAGCCGGATGCGCAGCGTCCACCAGGCGAGTTTGACCGGCGGCACCGAGACGTCTCCCCGGCGCTCGGTCTCGTCGAGCGGGTCCGCGTCGATCCGCCCGCCGCTGGTCGCCCCGAGGTAGATGCCCCGGGACTTGTAGTACCGGGCGACGGCCGGGTTCTGCTCCCCGAGGACTTTCGTCTGAAGGGTGCCGCGGAACACATCGCCGACTCTGGGCTCATAGGTGTCCGACGACAGGCGCAGTTTGCGGACCGGCTCTCCCCCGTCGACGACGAGGACACATCGGTGGGCACCGGAAGAGCTGTCGTTCAGCACCTCGGTCACGAGGAACGTGTCGTCGATCTCTTTCCCGGCGTGCTCCAGAGCGGGCCGGTAGACGAGCAGCGTCTGCAGGAGGAACGCGGTACACGCGACCAGCACGACGGCGCAGGCGGCCAGAAAGAATTTGAGCTTCTGCTTCCCCTGGACCGGGCGGCGCAGCCGGTCGAGAAGGAAGATGACGACCGGCACGACCGCCACCATCAGGCCGACCGCCATGCCCGTCCCGGTCAGGGACAGGACCATGAGCGTCCAGAGGTAGCAGCTGCCGAAGTAGAACATGGGTTTTTCCATACGATCACCTCGGCTCCAGTCTACCGGAACGGGGTGCCCTGTGACGGGTCTTCCCGCGGGAGCGGTCGGTTTCGTTCGCCGAACGGTCGTTATGGTCTCCCTTTTTGGCGATGAACGGTCCATCGCCTCACCCACACGCAAAAAAGCACCCGGAAGAGACTTCCGAGTGCTTTTGGATGGTATGAGGTTTGGAAGACCGGCTCAGCCCGGAGGCCAGGTCATGTCCCGTCCGCCGATGATGTGGAAATGCAGGTGCGGAACGGTCTGCTGACCCTGTTCGCCGATGTTGGAGACGACGCGGTAACCCTTGTCGAGGCCCTCGTCCTTCGCCACTTTGGCAATGACGGAGAAGATGTGGCCGACGACCGCTTCATTCGACTCGTTGATCTCATCGACCGAGGCGATGTGGTCCTTGGGGATGACCAGGATGTGGGTCGGCGCCTGGGGGTTCAGGTCCCGGAACGCGAGGCAAAGGTCATCTTCGTACACTTTGGTGCTGGGGATCTCTCCCGCGGCGATCTTACAGAAAATGCAGTCTGCCATGGTGGCACTCCTTTCTTATTTCAGCATGCCTTTGACGATGTCCGCGGCTGCGGCCAGAGCGTCATCGACTTTGGTGGCATCTTTTCCGCCGGCCATCGCGCTGTCCGGCTTGCCGCCGCCGGAACCGCCGGCGACTTTCGCGACTTCGCGGACGATGTTGCCCGCGTGGGCACCGGCCTTGACCGCGTCGGGTCCGCAGGCGCAGGCGAAGTTGACTTTTTCGCCGTTGACGGCCGCGAAGACGACCACGAGGTCAGCGCCGCTCTCCTTGGCGGAGTCCGCCATGTTGCGGAGCTCGCCGCCCTGGACGCCCTCGACTTTGGAGCAGATGAGTTTGACCGCGCCGAGGTCGGCCGCGTCGCCCATCATATCTTTCGCCGCGTTGGCAGCCAGTTCTTTGTTCAGTTCCTCGACCTGTCTCTGAAAGGCCTTGAGGTCCGCCATGATCTGGCCCGCTTTGCGGTCGATGTCGTTCTGGTTGGACTTCATGGCCGCGGCCGCTTTGGCGATGAGCGCGTCTTTCTCCTCGATGTACGAGAGCAGGTTCGTGCCGGTGACGGCCTCGATGCGGCGGACACCCGCTGCAACGGAGGACTCGGAGACGATCTTGAAGAGACCGAGCGAAGCGGTGGTCGGGACGTGGGTGCCGCCGCAGAACTCCTTGGAGAAGTCCTCGACGCAGACGACACGGACGGTCTCGCCGTATTTCTCGCCGAACAGCATCATGGCGCCGAGGTTCTTGGCCTCTTCGATGCTCATGACTTTCGTTTCGACGGGGATGTTCTGAAGGATGACTTCATTGACTCTGGCCTCGACCGCTTTGAGTTCGTCGGCGGTCATGGCAGACGGATGGTTGAAGTCGAAGCGGCAGACGGACTCGCTGACCAGCTGACCGGCCTGCTCGACATGGCTGCCGAGGACTTCCCGGAGAGCGGCCTGCAGCAGATGGGCTGCCGTGTGGTTCCGCATGATGGAGCGGCGGCGGTCGGCGTCGATCTTGACCTCGACCTCTTCGCCGGCTTTGGCGATGCCTTCCACCACGGTACCGCTGTGCAGGTAAACGCCGTTTTCAGACTTGACGGTGTCATCGACCTGGAAGGTGAACCCGCCGCACTCGATGGTGCCGGCGTCGCCGATCTGACCGCCGCTGCGGGCGTAGAACGTCGTCCTGTCGACGACGAGGACGGCGTCTTCCCCGGTCTCGACGGACTCGGCCAGGTCACCGTCTTTGACGACGGCGAGAAGCTTCGCGGTCGTGTTGAAGTCGCTGTATCCGAGGAACTCGGTGGCGGGGATGTCCTTGGTGGCGTCCCCTTTGCCCTTCCAGGCTTCGGCCACGTCTTTGGCGGCGGCGTCTGCCTTGGCGCGGGCACGGGCCTCCGCGACATACTCGTGGAACTTGTCCTCGTCAACGGTCATGCCGCGCTCTTCGAGGATCTCACGGGTGAGTTCGATCGGGAAACCGAAGGTGTCGGAGAGCTTGAAGGCATCTTCTGCCGGAAGCTCTTTGCCCTTGGCGTTCGCGATCATCTTCTCGAGCTGTTCGGAACCGGTGTCGAGGGTCTTGTTGAAGGTAGCCTCCTCACCGGAGATGATGCTCATGATGTAGTCATGCTTTTCGACGAGGTTCGGGTACGCCGTAGCGTTCTCGTGGATGACCATCTCGGCGACGTCGGTCAGGAACGCGTGGTCGATGCCGATGGCGCGGCCCTGTCTCATGGCGCGGCGCATCAGACGGCGGAGGACGTAGCCCGCACCGGAGTTGGAGGGCTTGATGCCGTCGCCGATCATGAAGGTCATGCTGCGGGCGTGGTCGGTGATGACGCGCAGCGAGATGTCGGTCTTCTCGTTCTCGTGGTAATGCACGCCGGAGAGGTCCGAAATGGTCTTCATGATGTTCTGGACCGTATCGACCTCGAAGAGGTTGTCGACGCCCTGCATGACGCAGGCCAGACGCTCGAGACCCATACCGGTGTCGATGTTCTTGTGTTCAAGCGGCGTGTAATTGTTGTTGCCGTCGTTGTTGAACTGGGAGAAGACGAGGTTCCAGACCTCCATGTAGCGGTCGCAGTCGCAGCCGACCTTGCAGGTGGGCTTGCCGCAGCCGTACTTTTCTCCGCGGTCATAGTAGATCTCGGAGCAGGGGCCGCAGGGGCCGGAACCGTGCTCCCAGAAGTTGTCTTCCTTGCCGAGGCGGACCATGTGGTCTTCGGGGACGCCGACGTCCTTCGTCCAGATGTCCCATGCCTCATCGTCGTCTTCGTAGACGGAGCAGTAGAGCTTGTCTGCCGGGATCTCCAGCACTTCCGTGAAGAACTCCCACGCCCAGTGGATGGCGTCGTACTTGAAATAATCGCCAAAGGAGAAGTTGCCCAGCATCTCGAAGTAGGTGCCGTGGCGGGCGGTGTGGCCGACGTTGTCGATGTCCGGCGTACGGATGCACTTCTGACAGGTGGTCACACGGTAGCGGGGCGGAGTGACTTCTCTCGTGAAGAACTTCTTCATCGGCGCCATACCGGAGTTGATGAGCAGAAGGCTCTTGTCTCCGTCGGGCACGAGAGAATAGCTCGGCAGCCGCAGATGCTCTTTACTTTCAAAGAACTGAAGGAAGCTCTCCCGCAGTTCGTTCAGACCGGTCCATTCCATAAATGGTTGTCTCCTTATAATTAAAAATACTAATACGGCTAAATATTATACGTTCGTTTGCATTCCGTGTCAACGAAAGCCCGCTCCTTTCGGCGATTTACTTTTCCGTCAAAAACAAGTATACTTTCTTAAGTCTGAGAAAAAGCAAAAAGGAGGAATCGATTTGAGAACGCTCATCATCGGTGCGGGCGCGTCCGGCCTGGCCGCGGCCATCACCCTGAAGCGGGAATGCCCGCGCATGGACGTCGTGCTCGTCGAGAAGCTGTCCGAACCGGGCCGGAAGATCCTGGCCACCGGCAACGGCCGCTGCAACCTCACGAACACCGACATCTCCGTCAGCTGGTACCACGGCGATTCCTCCCTCATCTATACCGTCCTGAACGACTTCCAGACCGAAGACTGCCTCGACTTTTTCCACTCGCTGGGCCTTCTGACCCTCGAGGAGGAAGGCCGCGTCTACCCGCTCAGCATGAACGCCGCGACCGTGCGGAACGTCCTGCTCGAAGAGGTGGAGCGGCTCGGCATCACGGTCGAGTCCGACTTCGCGGTGGGGTCCATCGCCCCAGGGTTCACGGTCACGGACAAAGCCGCTGAACGCACCCTGCAGGGAGACTTCGTGCTGCTCGCCCTCGGCGGCAAAGCCGACGCGGCGCACGGCACGGACGGCGACGGGTACCCGCTCTTAAAACAGCTCGGCATCCGCTACGCGCCCATCTCCCCCGCGCTGACCGCCCTCAAGACCGATGACCGCATCCGGCCGCTCAAAGGGCTCCGGTTCCGCGGCAGCGCGTCGCTTCTCGACAAAAACGGAGACCTCGTCGGCCAGGAGGCTGGCGAACTCCAGTTCACGGAGAACGGCCTGTCCGGCATCCCGGCGTTCCAGCTGTCCGGCGACGCCGCGGTCCTTGCCAAGACACAGGATCTCTCGGTAGAAGCTCGCGCGCTTCCTGCTCGCGGAACTCGGCATGGACGCGGACACGCCCGTCCATCGCCTCCGCACCGAAGACCTCGCCTCGCTGGCGGAAACGGTCAAGGGCTACAAACTGGCGGTGACCGGGACCAAGTCGTTCAAAGACGCCCAGGTCACCCGCGGCGGCGTGCCGGTCGACGAGCTGGTCGACGGGACCCTCGAGAGCCGGGCCGTCCCGAACCTGTGGTTTGCCGGAGAGCTCCTCAACGTCGACGGGGCCTGCGGCGGCTACAACCTGCATTTTGCGTGGGGCTCCGGCATCCTCGCAGCAAAGGAGATCGCACAGCGTGCTGAGAATATCTGAGATCAAACTCCCCCTCGACTACACGGAGGAGGATCTGAAGTTAAAAGCGGCGAAGTTCATGAAAGTGCAGCCGGAGGACATCACCTCGCTCAAGGTGTTCCGCCGGTCCGTGGACTCCCGGAAAAAGCAGAATGTCCACTTCGTCTTCACGATCGACGTCGAGGTCAACGCGGACGAAAAACGCATCCTGAAACGGTCCGACAAAAAGAAGGTCCAGGAGTCCGTCTTCTACCACTACGTCCCGGTCGAGAACAAACGCACCTCGGACTTCCGTCCGGTCGTCGTCGGCTTCGGCCCGGCGGGCATGTTCTGCGCACTGACTCTCGCGGAAGCGGGCCTCAAACCGATCGTGCTCGAACGCGGCCACGACGCCGACACCCGCACGAAGGACGTGCAGAACTTCTGGCAGAACCGTTCTCTCAACACCTCCTCGAACATCCAGATCGGCGAAGGCGGCGCGGGAACGTTCTCGGACGGCAAGCTGACCACCGGCATCAAGGACCCGCGGCAGAACAAGATCATGACCGATTTCGTCCGCTTCGGCGCCCCGGAAGCCATCCTCTACACGAACTACCCCCACATCGGCACGGACAACCTGGTCGAAGTGGTCAAGAATATCCGCAAAGAGATCATCCGCCTCGGCGGCGAGGTACGGTTCGGCTGTACCCTGACCGACCTCATCATCGCGAACAAGTACATCCACGGCGTCACCTACCGGGAAGAGTCCGGTGCCACCGTCGACCTCGAAACGGACTGCGTGGTCCTGGCCCTCGGGCACTCGGCCAGAGACACCGTTACCATGCTCTTCAACAAGGGCATCCAGATGATGCAGAAACCGTTCTCGGTCGGCGCCCGCATCGAGCACCCGAGAGAGTTCATCGACCGGGCGCAGTACGGCGAGGCCGCCGGCCACCCGAACCTGGGGGCCGCGAACTATAAGATGGCCTGTCACCCGCCGCACGGCCGCGGCATGTACACCTTCTGCATGCGCCCCGGCGGCACGGTCGTCAACGCGGCGTCCGAAGAGGGCGGCATCGTGGTCAACGGCATGAGCGAATACGCCCGCGACGCGGAGAACTCCAACTCCGCCCTTCTCGTCGGCATCGAGCCGGAGCACTTCCCGAACGAACACCCGCTGTCCGGCTTCGACCTGCAGCGGCAGATGGAGCAGAAAGCCTTTGAACTCGGCGGGAAGGATTACACCGCGCCGGCCCAGCTGGTCGGCGACTTCCTGGCAGACCGGAAGTCCGTGAAGATGGGCGCGGTCCGCCCCAGCTGTCCGACCGGAGTCTCTCCCTCGGACATCCGCGAAGTCCTGCCG
>ONJD01000081.1 GCA_900317985.1 uncultured Eubacteriales bacterium
CAAGCTCTTTTTGTGTGCCCGCACATACCGTCCGACGCAGGCGGGTATGGTGAACGGTTCGAGAGCCCGGGCACTGACAGCCCGACCTCCGAACCTGCGACGTTCACCCGACCGTCTGCTGAACTTTTCCCGTTGGAAAGGAAGAAATCACGCTAAAACGTCAAAAATCGGTTTTTAGCATGGAAAAAGGGTTCGAATCAGATGCTTTGCAGGCGAAAAACGCAAGGTTTTCCATGCTAAAGGGTGAAAAACAGGGGTTTAGCATGGAAAAAGGCATCGAATCAGATGATCGGCAGGCGAAAAACGCAAGATTTTCCATGCCAAATGGTGAAAAACAGGGGTTTAGCATGAAAAAGGTCCTCGATTGAGATCCTTGGCCGGAGAAAAACGCAAATATTTCCATGCTAAAAGGTGAAAAACAGAAGTTTGGCATGGAAAAAAGAGTAAAGCTCCCGGTCGATCACATTGATTTGCAGGCCGAAGGGCCGAAGTGCCCCTTTGGTCTGTTGTTTGCCCCATGCCGCAGGGCGAAGGGGATGTCACAGGGCTCTGCCGCGCGGACGCGGCGCACGGGTGCGCCCTTTACTTCCCCGGAGCGCTGTGGCACCCGCGCCCGTAGGGCGACAAGGGAAAATATGCACTTGCATTTTACCCTTTAAACCGTTATAATTTAAACCGTTACAGTTTAAACCGCTAAAGCAAAGAGCGAAAGCGGTACTTTGTGAAAGTTTGGAGGAAAACAGTTTGGCAATCAAGATCATCCTTCTGGTCCTGTTCTTCGGTGTCATGATCTTCATCGGATTCTGGTCCAGACGTCACGCGACCAACGTCAATGACTACGTCCTCGGCGGACGGACCGTCGGCCCCTGGCTCACGGCCTTCGCCTTCGGTACATCCTATTTCTCATCCGTCGTGTTCGTCGGTTACGCCGGCCAGTTCGGCTGGAAGTTCGGCCTCGCGTCCACCTGGATCGGCCTGGGGAATGCCCTCATCGGTTCGCTCCTCGCGTGGATCATCCTCGGCCGCCGTACCCGCATCATGACCCAGAAACTCGACGCGCGCACCATGCCCGAGTACTTCGGAAAACGGTATGGTTCTCAGGCGCTCCAGGTCGTCGGATCCATCATCTCGTTCGTCTTCCTGGTCCCGTATACGGCCGGTGTCTACAACGGTCTGTCCCGTCTCTTCGGTATGGCCTTCAGCATCGACTATCATGTCGTCATCCTCATCATGGCGCTCCTGACCGCCGTCTACGTCATCGCCGGCGGTTACATGGCCACAGCGCTCAATGACTTCATCCAGGGCATCATCATGCTCGGCGGTATCGCGGCGGTCATCGCGGCGGTCCTGCACGGCCAGGGCGGCTTCCTGAACGCCATGAAGGAACTCTCCATCATCGACGCGTCCGACGTCGCCAAACCCGCTCTGCAGGGCGCAGAGGGCCTTCTCACGAGCTTCTTCGGCCCGGACCCGGCCGCTCTGCTCGGCGTCGTCATCCTGACGTCTCTCGGTACCTGGGGCCTTCCGCAGATGGTCCAGAAGTTCTATGCCATCAAAGATGAAAAGTCCGTCCAGACCGGTACGGTCATCTCGACGTTCTTCGCCTTCGTCGTCGCCGGCGGGTGCTACTTCCTCGGCGGTTTCGGCAGACTCTTTGGCGATGTGGCCGGCGTCCACAACCCGGACGGCAGCATCGCGTTCGACGCGATCATCCCGTCGATGCTCTCGACGCTGCCCGACATCCTCATCGGCATCGTCATCGTCCTGGTCCTGTCCGCCTCCATGTCGACGCTGTCTTCGCTGGTCCTGACCTCCAGTTCCACGATGACCCTCGACTTCCTGAAGAAGACCTTCTGGCAGGATATGAGCGAAAAGACCCAGCTCATTATAATGCGGGTGCTGATCGCCGTCTTCATCGTCATCTCCGTCGCTCTGGCGTTCAACCCGCCGGCGTTCATCGCCCAGATGATGGGTGTTTCCTGGGGCGGCCTCGCGGGCGCGTTCCTCGCACCGTTCATGTACGGTCTCTATTCGAAGAACGTCACGAAACTTTCCGTCTGGGTGTCCTTCGCCTGGGGCGTCCTGTTCACGGTCATGAACATGTTCTTCCACTACATCGCGTCCCCGATCAACGCGGGCGCCATCACCATGATCGTCGGCCTCATCCTGGTCCCGCTGGTGTCCTATGTGACCCCGAAGATGGACAAGGACGAGATGGAAGACCTGTTCGCCGTCTACGACGAGGAAGTCGTCGTCCACAAGAGCCACTCGCTGCAGGAGGGCACCATCAAAGCTGTCCGCGCGGTCAAGGCAAAAGAGGACTGACTATTATAAAACAAAACCGGCTCCGTCTTGCGACGGAGTCGGTTTTTGTATGTATGGAGTCTTGAGAAGTTTTGAGGAAATAGGGGTACTTCTTATTTCAGGATGGCTTTCTTACCGCTGCCCATGACATCTTCTTTCGGCGGAAGCTTGATGTACAGGTACAGGCCATAGATGGCAGAAGCGAGGCAGAAGAGACCGGTCAGGTAGTACCAGGGGTTCGCCTGCAGGGAGAAGAACTCCGGCTTGACGGCCAGCCACATGTTGGCCCAGGGGTTGAAGGAAACGAGGGCAACACAGATGAAGGTGATAGACAGAGCCAGGCAGTTGCCGGACTTGTAGCCGCGTTTGCGCATTTCCCAAACCGGGACGGTGGTGACGAGGACCTGAGTGAAGATCCAGAACTTCCACATGGTCTCATCGTGCCACTCGAAGCGAAGGAAGTTGAGGCAGAGGTACATGAAGAGGGTCAGGATGACGATCTCCGCGACCATGGTCTTGGTGGAAGTGCCTTTCTTCCAGATGATCGAGTGCTCGTATTGGACCGCACGGGTCAGACAGTAGGTTTCCATGCCGACCCAGACAGCCTCACCGATGGCGAGGAGCAGGAAGAGCAGGAAGTGGTCATACTTGGCCCAGGCATGGATGAAGACCCAGATGCCCATGAAGTCTGCAGCCCAGTAGAAGCAGTGGAGCCACAGCGGGTAGCACTGGATGTGCTCGTTCTCGGTCATGATGACCGGGAAGATGTAAACGAAAAGGCCGAAGATGACGGCCAGACCGATGGCGACCCAGGCGGTGATCCAGCCGGGAGCGCCGATGGACAGGTGATCTACGAAGTCCTGACCGGTGACGTCCGCGAAGGAGCCGTCTGCCAGCATGGAGTACCCGTAGGTCAGTTTCTGAAAGATGTTCATGAAACTTTCTCCTTTCAAATGAATCTCACACGCGTCTTTTCAGACGTAACTTACGACTTCATCTTAGTGTTGCGAAGGAGCACCTTCAATTGCCAGTTCTCTGAAAAGTGGGAAATATTCCACAAAATCGTCGAATTTTGAGGAGGAACATGTTATACTGAAAGCAGATATGACAAGGTTTTCCTGACGAAACGGAAGAGGAGGTATGGCGATGGACCGCAGAGTGGCCCGTACCAAAAAGAACATCTATATGGCCTTTTTCCGCCTGGTCCAGACCAAGGCGATCGACGACATCACGGTCTCGGAGCTCGCCCGCACGGCAGACATCGACCGCAAGACGTTTTACCTGCATTACCAGACCGTCCGGGATGTCTTCGTGGAATTCAAGCAGATGATCTATGACAGCCTTCTGGAGATCCTCTCTGAAGCGGAGCGGCGCGGGAACGAAAACGCCCGGCGTCTGGAAGCGGGGGAGGTGCTGGAGCGGCCGAACGATGTGGCGCCCTTCGATTTCATCTTCTTTTATGATTCCCTCAATTCTATTATGATGGAGAACATGGCGTTCTTCGAAAAGCTCTCGAAAGACACCACCTTCATGTTCCTGAAGAACGATTTCAAGAACGTCCTGAAGCAGGCGCTGATGGACCATTACCGGAACTGGGAGGGCTGGGACGACGATTATCAGCGGAGCCTTTACTCCGAATTCATCGCCGCAGGCGCCATCAGCCTCTGGACCGACTGGCTCCACCACAAGCAGGTCACGCTCGAGGAGTTCCGGGACAATGCCATCGTCGTGCTGCGGGAAGCCTGGAAGATGGGCACCGCGATGGACGAGCCCTATAAAGAATAAAAAGAAATCGCCCAGACTTCGCGGTCTGAGCGATTTTTCATTATGGTGTTTTAGTCGTACGGGTCGGCCAGGGGATCGTCCGGGAAGCGGAGCTCGAGATATTCGAGGATCATTTTGACCGCTCCGTCGATGCCGATGTCCGTCGTGTTGATGATGAGGTCGTAATTTTCGAAGGTCTGCCAGCGGCTTCTCGAGTAGGTCTCGTGGAAACGCTGTCTGGCCTTGTCCACTTCGTCGATGCGCAGCCGTGCCTCGTCGAACGAGAGGTCGAAGGCCTCCATGACGTTCTGGATGCGGAACGAAGTTTTGGCGGTGATGAAGACGTTGACGTTGTAGTCGACGTTTTCGAGCGCTTCGCCGGCGCAGCGGCCGACGATGACGGCACGGTCTTCCGTGTCGGCGATCCGCTGGAAGTACTCGAACATGTACTGCATCATCTTCTCCGGCAGGTCGGAGCTGCCGCCCTGAGACAGGCGGTAGAGGATGGAGCGACGCGGTTTTTCGTCGTAGTTCTTCAGGACTTCCGGGTCCAGATCGTGTTCTTTCGCGATGTCGTCGATGATGGTGTCATCGTAGACTTTGCAGTTCAGGACTTCCGCGAGCTTTTCCGCTACGACGGAACCTTTGCTGCCGTGGTCTCTGGCAACGTGGACAATGACTTTCTGTGGCATACGGGGTTCACCTCATCTGGGGTTTGGATCAGTCTAAGTGGGCGATATAGTTGAGGATGAGGTCGACGGCGCCGTCCACACCGAGTGCGGTGGTGCTGAGGACGAGGTCATAGTTGTCGACGTTCTTCCACTTCGTGTCGGAGTAGGTGTCGTGGAAGCGCTGACGGTCTTTGTCGACGTCCTGGATCCGCTTCTGGGCGGACTCGTAGTCGATGCCGTAGTACTCCATGATGTTGCGGATGCGGTTCGACATGCGCGCGGTCAGGAAAACGTTCACGACGTTCGGATTCTCTCTCAGGACCGTGCCGGCGCAGCGGCCGACGATGATCGCCCGATCTTCTGTCTCGGCGATGTTCTGGATCTTTTCGAAGACCTGCTTCGTCAGTTCCTCTTCGAGGTCCGCGGAAACACCCTGTGCGAGTCTGTAAAGAAGGGAACGTTTCGGCTTCTCCTCGTACTCTTTGAGGAACTCCTTGTCGAGGCCGTGCTCTTCAGCGATCTCTTCGATGAGCTTCTTGTCGTACAGTTTGCAGCCGAGCCGCTCTGCGAGCTTTTCACCGACGACGTGACCGAGGCTACCGTGTTCTCTGGAGATGTGGATGATGACTTTTTCTTTCATGGTGTTCACCTCTTATCGTTTTTACAGTCAGGGCCATTTCCTCCACTTATATTGTACCCCAAATAAGGGCAAACGAAAAGAGATAAACCATGAACAGTTGTCTTATACCTTGCCTAAAAGACGCAGGTAGGTGGGGAGGGCCTGCTCGAAGTTGACGCCGTACCAGCGGCCTTCCGGGTCGTTCAGGGTCGCCTGCAGCGACGCGAGGGTGTATTCGGCGGCGATGCGGATGCCGTCCTCGATGGAGAACCCGTTTTCGAGCGCGCCGACGAGGGCCGAGGCGAACAGGTCGCCGGTGCCGTGGAAGGACTTCTGTTCCTTGTGGGTGAAGTAGGTGAAATAGGTGCCGGTCTCCTTGTCGTACGCGGCGCCGCCCAGTTCGTCATCCTCGAAGGAGACGCCGGTGAGGACCGCATAGCGGGGCCCAAGGTCGGTGAGTTCTCGGAGGAGCCGTTTCACGTATTCTTCCGGATACCCTTCGGCGATGTACTCCTCGCCGAGCAGGAACGCCGCTTCCGTGATGTTCGGGACGACGACGTCCGCTTTGGCGCAGAGGCCTTTCATCGCCCCGACGAATTCGGGCGCGAAGCCGGCATAGAGCTTGCCGTTGTCCGCCATGGCGGGGTCGACGACGACCAGGGTGTCCTCTTTGCGGAACCGGTCGATGGTCTTCTC
>ONJD01000014.1 GCA_900317985.1 uncultured Eubacteriales bacterium
CGGTCGCCGATGACCTCCCGGAAGTCCTTGTCGAGGTCTTTCCGGATGACGAAGACGATCTTGTCGAAACCGGCTTCGATGGCATCGTGGATGGAATAGTCGATGATGAGTTCCCCGCTGGGGCCGACCGCTTCCATCTGCTTGATCCCGGTCCCGAACCGGCTGCCGATGCCGGCGGCCATGATGACCAGAGTCGTTTTCATGCTGTTCTCCTTGTTCTTGATGGCCTCGGCCACATTGGCGATCGCAGCCGCCTCCAGGGCTTTGGCCTCTTTTTTCTTCTTTTTCTTCTTTTTGAGTTCTTTCTCGTAACGGGCGACTGCTTCTTCGATGGTACCGTCGTACTTGACCGTGCCCTTCTGGATGAAGATGCCGCGCTCGCAGAACTGCTTGGCCGTGTTGGCATTGTGCGTGACCAGGAGCAGCGTGACATTGTCTTCGGCGATCAACTGGCGGACTTTCTCCAGACATTTCTCTTTGAAACTCTTGTCGCCGACCGACAGGGCCTCATCGACGATGAGGATCTCCGGATGGACATTGGAGTTGATCGCGAACCCGAGACGGGCCTTCATGCCGCTCGAGTACGAGCGGACCGGCTGGTCGATGTATTCTCCGATATCGGCGAATTCGACGATCTCCGGCTCCAGTTCCTTGATCTCCTCCGGCGACAGGCCGAGGGTCGTACCGCGCAGGTAGATGTTCTCGCGCCCGGTCATCTCCCCTTCGAAGCCGGCCGTCAGCTCCAGCAGCGCGGAGACACGGCCGTTGACGATGATCTCCCCTTCGGTCGGGAAGCAGACACCGGTGATCATTTTGAGGACGGTGGACTTGCCGGCACCGTTGCTGCCGACCAGCGCGACCGATTCACCGGGGTACACGGAAAAGCTCATGTCGTTGACGGCGTCCTTGGTCTTGATGTTCAGGTTTTTGACAAATACGCTGGCAAGCCGCTGACGGTTGCCGGAGTACAGTTTATACCGTTTGGAAACGTGTTTGAATTCGATGATGGGTCCCATTGTTTTATCTGCCATACGATCGCCTCCCTTACAGTACGTCCGGCATTTCCTTGCGCAGGCTCTTGTAGGACCAGAGACCGAGCAGGAACATGATGAGCAGTTCGCCGAGGAAGATGGCGAGGCGGACGGGGTGCTCCCAGAACCATGCCTCACTCATGAAGGCTTCGCGGAAGCCCTTGACGAGGTAGGTGATCGGGTTCAGTTTCAAGATGGCGGCGACGGTCTGGTTCTCGAGGTCGTCAATGTCGAAGAAGATGCCGGAGATCCAGAGGAACGCGAAGACGATCGACTTGATGAGGTTCGAGAAGTCGGCGCTGATCGCGGAGATGGGAGCGGCAAACAGAGACCATGACGTGAAGAACGCGTAGGCCAGGAACAGATAGAAGAAGATCTGCAGGTGGTACAGAGTCGGCGGATGGCCCATGATCAGTGAGATCACGTAGACGACCACCAGCAGGACCGCCTCGACGAAGAGGTTCGACAGACTGACGAAGGTCGGGATGGTCGAGACCGGGTAATGGATCTTCGTGATGAGGTAGCGGTATTTGCGCATGCACTCGGTCCCGCGGTGCAGCATGTCGCTGCAGTAGAACCAGGGCACCATGCCGAAGATGAGCCACAGGAAATAGATATAGTCTCCATGGGGCTGACCGTGGCGGAGTCCCATAGACATGGCGAACCAGTAGATGAAAATGGTGATGACCGGTTTGATGACAGCCCAGGACCAGCCGAGGGCGGACCCGCGGTAGGTGCGGACGAGGTCGGTCTTCGCCATCTTCAGCGTCTGTTTACGATAGTCGATATGTTCGTGATAGATTTCCGATAAAACGCTCATATGACCTCCGGAAAAATGGATTCATTATATTTTACCATTCTTGTCCTTTCTTTACAAACCAAGACTTTTTCCCGCCTTTAGGTTAATTTTAGTTACTCCTCCTATACTGTAGGTGTCCGATGAGGGAAACGAGCCACCCCCTCGGAGGATTTCTCATTTTTCATTCATTTTCTCCTATTCATGAAAGGAACAGCCCGAAGGTCCCCCGCCTTCGGGCTGTCTCCTTTGTATCGGCCAAATTTTCATACTAGTACAGTCAAAACACTTGTATGGTATTTGTCTCTTTTTCACAAAGATACAAAAGACGGGCAAAAAGTTCGATATCTTTAAGACTTCTTAAAGGTTCAGCTTATATGATGTACTCAATCCAAAGGGAACCAGTCACTCCCTGTTTTGGATTAGGGTTTATCCACACCCTACTCACTTTTTCATTTCATTTTCTCCTATTTAAGGCAGCCCGGATGTTCCCCCATCCGGGCTGAACCCTTTCCCGGAGCAAAAAAAGCACAAAGAAAAGAGACCTCGTGAGAGGTCTCTTTTTTATTTTTGGAAATAGTCGAGGAACGGCGTGACGTCGGTCCGTTCGATCTTCGAGCGGCTCTTCCCTGCCACCGCGGCGGCGGCCACAAAGGCAGGCGGGTTCACGAGGTACAGCTTCGCGCTGGTCGACACTTTCGGGTCGTCGCAGTTCGCGAGCTTTTTCATCTTTTCCCGCATGCCGGCCGCTTTGCCAAAGGCAAGCGCGTCCTTCATGGAAAAGGCCAGACAGGCCTGCCACATGACGGACCACCAGATGCGGGGCAGGACATAGTTCTCGTACATCGCCGCAAAACCCGGGGCCTCGTACTTGAGAGGTGTGATGAGCCCTTCGAGCAGTTCGATGCAGGTGATGCGGGCCAGCTTGAACGTCGCGACAGCCGAGCCCTCCTGGAGGAGGTAGAAGTAGAGGCGGTCACTCGTCATGCGGATCTTTTTCGCGCGTGCCGTGACCCGGAACAGGTAGTCGTAGTCCTCGTAATAGGGGTAGCCTTCCGTGAACCGGAAGCCGTTCTCCTGAACGAATGCGGCGTCGAGGAACATGTTGTAGACGCCAAACTGTGTCGGGTCGGAGCCGATCTTCTTCAGCATGTTCTCGGACGTCATGGCGATGCTGCCGGAGAACGAGCCGATGCCTTCGAAGGGACCTTCCGGTCCCACCCGCTGCGAACGGGAGAAGAACAGTTCAAAGTCGGTGCCGGCGTCGACCAGTTCCTGCAGGACGGTCGTGTATTCCGGTACCACGCGGTCGTCGACATCCACGAAGGAGATGTACCTGCCGCGGACCCGGTCGAGACCGGCGTTGCGCGCCGCGGAGACGCCTTTCGGCTCGAGTTCCACCACGGTGATGGGGAAGCTCTCGGAACGGGCGTACGAGCGCAGCAGGGACAGAGAAGAGTCAGTCGAGCCGTCATCGACAAAGATGAGTTCGAAGTTCTGCGTCTTCTGTGCCCGGAACACGTCGATCATGGTGCCGATGAATCGCTCCCCGTTGTAGACCGGGATGACCACAGACAGAAGCGGTGCGGTTTCCATGGGCGTTCCTCCTTACCGGTGGGCTTTCAGAGTGGCGAACAGTTTCGTGTTGCCGGATTTCACATAGGAGATGACGTTGCTCTCGAGATAGGTGAGCAGCGTGCTGCGCAGTTTGAACGGGATGAGCATGACTTTCATGTAGCTCGAACGCGGCTGCGCGTTTTTGACCGCTTCTCTTGCCCGGGGCGTCGTGATGTACTGACGGATCTCCTTCAGTTTGGCGCGGCGGGACAGGTCGCAGTTCTTGTTGGTGAGGTTCTCGACACAGCCGACCAGGCGCTCGATGTACCGGCGGTCGAGGAATTCCTTCGACTCGGGTGACGAGACGTTCCAGTAGGCGTAGAGGTCCTTCATCCAGCCGTCTTCCTCTTCCCGCTTCTCGTACATGTCGCTGCGGTAGCGGGCCGTTTCGGACTCTTCGCGTTTGCGGATGAAGTGGTAGTACTTCTCAGACGTGACAGCCACTTTTTCGATATCCCGGACCACGCTCAGGTTGAACGGGAAATCGTCCCAGAAGGTCTGGGGGAAGTACAGCTTGTTGTCTTTGATATAGGACGCGAGGAACAGCTTGTTCCAGGGCGTGTAGAGCAGGTTCTGGTCGAAGAGCTCATGGGCGTGCTCCCGGAATTCGCGCTGCGTGGCGAACACCCGCGACGGCACTTCCTGGCACTGGGTGAACTTTTCCGTGTCGGAATAGAAGGTGTCGATGTAGAAGCCGGCGACGACAAGCTGAGACCCGTTTTCTTCGGCGATGCGCACCATGTCTTCGAGCATGGTCTTCTCGGCCCAGTCATCGGCGTCGCAGAAGTAGAGGTACTTGCCTTCCGCCTGGTCGATGGCGACGTTACGGGCGCTCGGAGCCCCTCCGTTTTCCTTGTGGATGACGTGGATGCGGGGGTCTTTCGCGGCGTAGGAGTCGCAGACTTCGCCGCTGCGGTCTTTGGAACCGTCATCGACGCAGAACAGTTCCCAGTCCGTGAGGGTCTGGGCCTGGATGCTCTCGATGGCGCCTCCCACATAGTCTTCCACGCCGTAGACCGGCATGATGACACTGACGGTAACGTTAGCCATGGGTCCTCCTCAGTAGAGTTCCGTGGCCGCGAGTTTCAGGGCTGCGGCAACGGTATCGTCCATATCGTAATACCGGTACTCGGCCAGACGTCCGCCGAACAGGACGCCTTCGCCGGCGGCCAGTTCCGCGTACTGGTGGTACAGGTTCGTGTTGCGCTCGTCATTGACGGGGTAATAGGGCTCCATGCCCTCTTCCCAGGCCGTCGGGTACTCGCGGGTGACGACCGTCTTCGGCTGGGTGCCGAAGTTGAAGTGCTTGTGCTCGATGATCCGGGTGTAAGGGGTCTCGCGGTCGGTGTAATTGACGACGGCGACGCCCTGGTGGTTCTCTTCGTCGAGGACTTCGGTCTCGAACTTGAGGCTCCGGTACTCGAGTTTGCCGAGTTTGTAGCCGAAGTATTCATCGATGGGACCGGTGTAAACACAGTTGTCGGCCATGCCGAGCCACTTCTCTCTGTCGTCGAGGAAGTTCGTGTTGAGGACGACGTCGGCGCCGTCCAGCATCCGCTCGACCATGGTGGTGTACCCTTCGCAGGGGATGCCCTGGTAGCGGTCGTTGAAGTAGTTGTTGTCATAGGTGAAACGGACCGGCAGTCGCTTGATGATGAAGGCCGGCAGTTCGGTGCAGTCTCTGCCCCACTGTTTCTCCGTGTAGCCTTTGACCAGTTTGGTGTAGACCGTGCGGCCGACGAGGCTGATGGCCTGCTCCTCGAGGTTCTGCGGTTCTCCGGTGATCTCCGCCCGCTCCTTGTCGAGGACTGCCATGGCCTCGGCCGGGGTGGAGATGTTGAACATCTTCGAGAAGGTGTTCATGTTGAAGGGCATGTTGTACATCTCGCCCTTGTAGTTGGCGACCGGGGAGTTGACGAAGTTGTTGAACTCCGCGAACTTGTCCACATAGCTCCAGATGTTCTTGTCGGAGGTGTGGAAGATGTGCGCGCCGTACTTGTGGACGTCGATGCCCTCGACCTCTTCCGTATAGATGTTTCCGGCGATGTGGTCCCGTTTCTCCAGAACGAGGACCGTAAAGCCCGCTTTCACCGCTTCATGCGCGAACACGGCACCGAACAGGCCGGCGCCGACCACGAGATAATCGTAATGCTTTCTCATATTGACTCTCCGTTATCCTTTATTTCTTTGCCCGGGCTTCCGCCTTGCGGGCTTCTTTTTCTTCTTTGTCGAGTTCACCCGGGATGCGGATGATGATCTTGAAGTCGTTGTTGCAGTACGGGCAGTGGATGTCCTTCGGACCCTTGCGGCGCTTCACGCGGAGCACTTTCCGGCAGGCCGGGCACTTCTTGTACACATGGGTCTTCCGGTCTTTCCAGCGCATGCCGTTCAGCTTGTGCTGACGGACGATCGCCTTTGCCGCGTCGGTGAAAAACATGTTTTCCTTCTGCCGTTTCGCGAGGTTCCGTGACAGTGCGCGGAACAGGAACAGGATGAGCAGGAGGAAGGCGATGCACAGCGGCAGATAGCTGTTGGTCAGCATACTGACGGCGATGAGCACCACGTCCACCGCGGCAATGATGTAGTTCCACATGTCGAGGCCGTTACGGCCCGCGAACACTGCGCTGATCTTTTCTTTCAACGTCGACGCCATCCTTTCAGACGAATTCTACTTCGTAGGTGCCGTTCTCTGTTTCAAAAGAGACGGACTGAGAGTTCCCGTTGTTCTGCGGGTCCTGGAAATAGTAGTAGTATGGGCTCCCGTTGTCAGACGACTGGCTGTCGTACTGGTTGTACGGGTCGCTGTAATAGTAGTAGCCGGTCCCGCAGGTGTTGAGCAGGAGGCTGAAGATGCCGAGGATCATCTGGATGCCGATGAACCAGGCGAGGAACCGGAAGCAGCCGAACCCGCTCGAACGGCGGACAGTCTGCGGAGGACGGTTCCCGTACGGGCTGTACGGTCCGTAATACTGCTGCCGCTGGCGGTACTGCTGGTATTGCTGGTACTGCTGCTGTTGCTGCTGGCGACGCGCCTGTTCCTGGGCCGCGGCATACCATTGCCAGAACTCCCGGAACGGGTCTTCCTGACTCTGGCCGCCGGTCCCGCCGTAGGCTCCGGCACCGGGTGTATATGTGGGTTGGGCACCTCCCCGGCGGATGCTGTCGTACGCCTCATTGATCTCGCTCATGCGGCGCGCGGCGACTTCATCGCCCGGGTTGAGGTCGGGGTGATATTTCTTCGCCAGGGCACGGTATGCCTTGGTGACCTCTTCCTCGCTGGCGCCCCTGGGGACGCCGAGGACCTCGTAGGGATCTCTCATTGGGAGCTCCACCCTTCCTTTCGTAATGAATGAACCTGTCTAAAGTACTATTATATTATAAATACTACTTTAAGGAAAGTTAAAAACCCCGGCCATAGGCCGGGATTTCGTTTTCCTTATGATTTTGTCATTTGTCAGACGCGTCCGTTGCCCCAGCTGATGACATAGATGGTGACGTTGCGTTTGCCCCACTGGGTGCATTCGCCGTAACTGTCCATGTAGAGGTCGACCAGAGTGCCGGAACCGTTCGTGACGAATCCGCCGGTGTCCGCGGCGGTGCAGTAGCCGTAGACCGTACCGTCGTCCGCGACGATGTAGAGCTTCGAACCGTACGGGATCTGCTTCGGGTTGACCGCGACGAGCCCGCGTCTCGCCACCGCGCCGGAGGCCGTTTTGGCGCCGGCTTTGGCGGTGTAGGCTGTGGCAGGACCGTGGAACGTCTTGATGTAGCTCGTCGGGGCGCCGCTGCCTTCGATGTTGGTGACGCGGTTCGCGCCCGCGCCGCGGGTACCGATGACCACGACTTTGTCGACGGCTTTGACGTTGACGACTTCGCCGATCTTCTTCGAAGAGACGACTTTGCCGTTGACGATCTTGTCTTCATAGGTGACGGTCTTGGAGCCGTCTCTTCCCTGACGGGCCACGCGCTTGAGGCCTTCCGCCAGAACGCCGGACTGCTTCGTCTGCGTGCCGTACTTGATGATCTTTTCGACTTCACGGGTCACATACTTGACGCGTTTGACCACGATCTTGCTTCCGGGTTTCAGCGTCTTGGAGAGACCGGGTTTGACCACGTCGTCTTTTCCAAGTTTGATCCCCTCACGCTTCAGGACATCGCTCACCGTGCCGGCGGCATAGTCTACGGAGCGCTTCTTGCCATCCACCACGAGTTTGATCTTATAGCTGCGGAGGATGTTGATCTTCATATTCTTTTTGAGGAGCGTATCCGGGTCGACGTCTGTGGTGTCGGCGTTTTCGAACTCGATGCCCGCTTTTTCGACGGCATCGGCCACGGTGCCGGCGGCTTTGACCTGGACCAGCTTCTTGCCCTTTTCGTAGAACGTGACCGGGACGGCGCGATACACGATGATCGCGTTCCCGTCTTCCGCGTCAGAACCGACATGGAAGGAAGAATCGTCGACGAGGTCGTCTTCCCCGACCGTGATCCCGGCCGTCGCCACAATGGCTTCCGGATTTCTCGCCGAAGTTTTCACAGGGATGATCTGACCGTCAGCAAACACATTGACGGTATAAGTCGTCGTGGCATAGCCGACCATGGCGGCGCAGCAGACTGCGACCATGACGAGGACGGCTGCGACCCGCTCGGAGAGCAGAGCGACGAATTTCCGGTTGTCCTGTTGACTCATCAAATCATCTCCTCCCATAAAAACTTTTAAAATGAATTACTGTTTGGCCAGTTCGACCGACCGGTCATAAGCAGCCTGGAGCGCCTTCTCCACGACACCGTCGAGATCGGACGCCCAGAGGGACTCTACCCCTTCGATGGTGGTGCCGCCGGGGCTGCAGACCGCGATGCGCAGGTCTTCCAGGCTCTTGTCCGAGAGCTCGGAGAGCAGCGCGGAGCCGCGGCAGGTCGCCTTCGCGAGGGTGGCGGCGGTCTCATAGTCGAGACCCAGCTTCTCGCCGGCCTTCGCCATAGCGTCGATGTACATATAGACATAGGCGGGGCCGCATCCGGAGATGGTCATACCCACATCGATGAGTTCTTCCTTCTCCAGCGGGACCAGGACGCCGGCCTCCGAGAAGTCGTCAAGGAACGCCTCGAATGCCTCGTCAGTGACCTTGTCGTTGCGGACGATCAGCAGGACGCCGGCACCGACCGAGACCGGGGTGTTCGGCATGATGCGGATGACCGGGTACTCTCCCCCGGCGAGGTCGAGGACCGTCTGCATCGGGGTGCCCGCCGCCATGGTGATGATCGTAAAGTCTTCGTTGGCGGCGAACGCCTCCTTCAGCGGAGGCAGGACCGCCGGAAGGACCTGGGGTTTGACCGCCAGGACCACAAAGTCCGCGGTCTTTGCGATCGTCTCGTTGTCAGAGGGGACGATCCCCTTCTGTGCTTTCAGTGTTTCCAGCTTCTGCGCGTCGGGGTCCGAGACGAGGACGTTGCTTCCGCCCCGTTTCCCGACCAGGGCGCTCACGAGGGCAGAGCCCATGTTCCCGGCGCCGATGAAGCCGTAGGTTCTTGTCTGTTCCATGATATAGGGTGCTCCTGTCTTATTCGCGGATCTCTCCGTCGCCGCGGATGATGTATTTCCAGGTCGTCAGTTCCTCGAGACCCATAGGTCCGCGGGCGTGGAGTTTCTGGGTGGAGATGCCCATCTCGCAGCCGAGGCCGAACTCTCCGCCGTCGGTGAAGCGGGTGGAGACGTTGACATAGACGGCCGCGCTGTCGACGCGATTGACGAACTGTTCCGCGTTGCGCTCCGAGCCGGTGACGATGGCTTCGCTGTGGCCGGTGGAGTGCTCTCCGATGTGGCGGATGGCCTCATCGAGGCTGTCCACGACTTTGATGGAGAGGATGTAGTCGTTGTACTCGGTGTCGAAGTCCATGGGGCCGGCGGGTGTGCCGGGGATGATGGCCGCGGCTCTCGGGCAGAGACGGAGTTCGACGGGCACCTGGCCCTCTTTTTCGCGGACGTCGACGAGACGCATCTTGATCATCGGCAGGAACTCTTCCGCGATGTCTTTATGGACCAGCAGGACTTCTTCCGCGTTGCAGACGGAAGGTCTCTGGGTCTTGGCGTTGTTGACGATGTTCACGGCCTTCGGCAGGTCGGCGCAGTTGTCGACGTAGACGTGGCAGATGCCGCTTCCGGTCTGGATGCAGGGCACCTTGGCGTTTTCCGTGATGCGTCGGATGAGCCCGGCGCCGCCTCTCGGGATGAGGAGGTCGACGAGACCGACCGCGGTCATGAGCTCGTTGGCGCTGTCATGGGTCAGGTCGGAGACGAGACCGACGGCGTCTTCGTTGATGCAGCATTTGCGGAGAGCTTCCTTCATGGCCGCGACGACCGCGAAGGAGGAGCGGTAGCTCTCTTTGCCGCCGCGCAGGACACAGGCGTTGCCGCTCTTGAACGCGAGGGCGAACGCGTCCGACGTGACGTTGGGACGGCTCTCGTAGATGATGGCGACCACGCCGAGGGGCGCGTGCACCTGCTGGATGAGCATGCCGGCCGGATGCTGGTACTCCCGCACGACTTTGCCGACGGGGTCCGGCAGATCGATGAGCGCGCGGATGCCGTCGGCCATGCCGCGGACCCGCTCCTCGTTCAGTTTCAGGCGGTCCAGCATGACGTCCGGGATGTTCCCGGTCGCGGCGGCGATGTCCTCGTCGTTGGCGGCAAGGATGTCCGCCATATGTGCTTCGAGCGAATCAGCGATGAGGCCGAGCGCGTCGTTTTTCTGTTCGGTCGTAAGGGCGGCCACATCTTCCGCGGCCACTCTCGCTTTTTTGCAAAGGATGATGGTAGAGCTTTCTGCCATGAGGGTTTCCTCCGTTCAGTGTTTTCCGAGAAAACGGGTCCCGGTATAGTCCTTGCCCTCGACGATGTCGTAGAGCATCTGGGGCACCTGTCCGTTGATGATGACGGTCTCGATGCCGGCCTCGGTGGCGATGGACGCCGCTTTCAGTTTGGTCGACATGCCGCCGGTCCCCTGTTTGGTCCCGCTGCCGCCGCCGAGCGACATGAGCTCCGGCGTAATGGTCTCGACCTCTTTGATGAGAGAGGCGTTCGGGTCCACGCGCGGGTCCGCGGTGTAAAGGCCGTCGGTGTCCGTCAGGATGACCAGCAGGTCCGCGCCGACCGTTTTGGCGACGATGGCGCCGAGCGTGTCGTTGTCGCCGATCTGGATCTCTTCGACGGAGATGGTGTCGTTCTCGTTGATGATCGGCAGCGCCTTCATCTCGAGGAGGCGATGGATCGTGTTGCTGAAATTCTGATAGCGGACTTCGTTCTGGACGTCGTCCCCGGTGATAAGGATCTGCGCGACGACATGGTTGAAGTCGCCGAACAGTTTGTCATAGACATACATGAGTTCGCACTGGCCGACCGCGGCCGCGGCCTGCTTGCCCGGGATGTCGTCCGGCTTCTCGGAGAGCGAGAGTTTCCCGACTCCCATGCCGATGGCGCCGGAGGAGACGAGGATGACGTCGTTCCCGGCGTTCTTGAGGTCCGACAGCACCCGGCAGAGTTCCGTGACTCTCCGGATATTCAGATTCCCGGTGCCGTGTGCCAGTGTCGTGGTCCCGACTTTGACTACGATGCGCAAAGGGATCCCACCTTTCTTCGTTGCTTCCATATTGAAACATATTATAAGACGAGCCCCTTTGAACTGTCAATTCAAAGGGGCTTGCATTTTGCTTACGTTTCAGGAAGTCTGCTTCCGGAAATCGATCGGTTCGTAGTCCCGGAGAGGGGCCAGAAAGCCGTACTCCTCCAGTTTTGCCTGGATGGCGTCGAGGATGAGCTCGTTCTCGGCGAGGACCGTGTGGTAGTGGTAGCCGGACGTGAGGTTCAGGAGCGGCACCGAGTTCCCTGCGGCGATCGACTCGAGGTACTTCTCGATGTCCGCCCGGGAGTTGAGGTTCAGGTCGACCCGCAGAAGTCCGTAGACTTTGTGAGAGACGAAGACATCCTTCACCTTTCCGCCGAGGTCCACCATCATGTTGAGTTCTTTCCCGATGCTCGCGTCATCGTGGTGCACTTTGAAGACCCGGCTCGCCTGGAACTGTTCCGACAGCAGATAGCCGGAACTGGTCGAGACGATGTCGTTGCCTTCGGCGCGCAACAGGGCGATGTCCTGTACGATGACCTGACGGCTGACCCCGAACTGCTTCGCGAACGAACTGCCGGAGATCGGTTTCCCGGCGGTCTTCAGCGTCTGGAAGATCATCATCCGACGTTCTGCGCCTTTCATGCGGCACCTCCTTTATACTGCGTGGAGATTCTTGAGTGAGATGTCGAGGATGGGCGCCGAATGGGTCAGCGCGCCGCTCGAGATGAAATCGACCCCGAGGTCGGTGAGTCTGGCGATGTTCTCCTTCGTGACGTTGCCGGAGACTTCGACTTCCGCTTTGCCGTCGATGATCTTCATCGCCTCGGCCATATCCTCATGGGACATATTGTCGAGCATGATGATGTGGGCGCCGGCTTCCACAGCTTCGCGGACCATGTCGAGGTTCTCGACCTCCACTTCGATCTTGCGGACAAAGGGAGCATAGGCTTTGGCAGCGGCGATGGCTTCTTTGACGCCGCCGGCCGCGCCGATATGGTTGTCCTTCAGCATGACGCCGTCGGAGAGGTTGTAACGGTGGTTGTTCCCGCCGCCGCAGGTGACCGCGTATTTTTCGAAGATGCGGTTGTTGGGCGTCGTCTTGCGGGTGTCGAGCAGTCTCGTCTTCGTGCCTTCGAGAAGGTCCGCGACGTTCTTCGTGTAGGTGGCGACGCCGCTCATTCTCTGCAGATAGTTGAGCGCGGTGCGTTCACCGCAGAGGATGACACGGATATCGCCGTGTACCTTCGCCATGAGGGTCCCCTTCGTGACAAGGTCGCCGTCTTTGACGAAGAACTCGACCCGGGTCTCCGGGTCCAGCAGGGTGAAGACGCGTTCAAAGACCTGCAGGCCGCAGATGACGCCGTCCTGCTTGCAGATGAGGTCTGCCTCCCCCGCCTGCGGGTGGGGCATGACGCTGTTGGTGGAGACGTCCTCGCTGGAGATGTCCTCCTGCAGGGCGCTCAGGATCAGCGGATCGACATTGAGTTTCAGGGTGACAGGATCAAACATGTTCTTCAGACCTCTTTTCTGCATCGACGCCGGTGGGATTCAGGATCTCATCCAGTTCGATCTTCAAAATGACGGATTGCTCATATTCCTTGCGGAGTTTTTCCCGGTCGGAGTACTTCTCGAGGGAGAACCCCTCGAAGATCTCTTCGTTGCGTTTGACGACCGGGTATTTCTCCCAGATATCTCTGGCCGCGCGTTTGGCGAAGACCAGGCTCTCGAGGAGCGAGTTGCTCGCGAGACGGTTGCGGCCATGGACGCCGTTGTTGGACGTCTCCCCGACCGCATAGAGCTGTTCCATGGAGGTCCGGCTCGTATGGTCCACTTCGATGCCGCCCATGAAGTAGTGCTGGGCCGGCACGACCGGGATGGGTTCTTTGGTGACGTCGTAGCCCATCTCTTTGCAGTGGGCGATGATGTTCGGGAAATGCTTGAACAGTTCTTCCCGCGGGATGGGCCTCAGGTCCTCCCAGACGTGTTTGGTGCCGTCTTTCTGCATCTGGGCGAGGATGGCTTTGGAGAGCATATCTCTCGGCTGCAGCTCGTCGGTGAAGCGTTCCATGTTCTTGTCGAGCAGGACTGCCCCTTCTCCCCGGACCGATTCGGAGATGAGGAACGAACGATCTTCATGTTTCTCGGTATAGAAGGTCGTCGGGTGGATTTGGACGTAGTTCGTATTCTTGAGGGCCACATTGTGTCTCAGAGCAATGGCCAGTGCATCGCCGGTGAGATGGCTGTAGTTGGTCGAATGCTCGTAGAGACCGCCGATGCCGCCGCAGGCGAGGACCACATAGTCCGCGTCCACCACGTCAAGGGTGCCGTCCTGAAGAGTGACGACCGCGCCGTAGCAGACATTGTCCTTTTCGACGATGTCGACCATGGTCGTGAACTCCATCAGCGTGACGTTCGGCAGCTCCCGGACCCGGGCCAGAAGCTTGCTCGTGATCTCCTGTCCGGTGACGTCGTCGTGGAACAGGATCCGCTTGTCGGAGTGGGCGCCTTCCTTCGTAAAGAGAAACTGCCCCTCCGGGTCCTGTTCGAATTCGACACCGTAGGATACCAGGTCGTGGATGACGTCCTGCGAGGAGCGGATCATGATGCCGACCGACTCTTTGTCGTTCTCATAATGTCCCGCTTTCATGGTGTCTTCAAAATAGCTTTCATAATCGGTATCGTCCTTGAGCATGCAGATGCCGCCCTGAGCGAGGTACGAGTCAGAGCTTTCGAGGTCCGATTTGGAAATGAGCAGGATGTTCTTGTCCTTCGGGCACTGCAGCGCGCAGTAAAGGCCGGAACAACCGCTGCCAACAATGAGGATATCTGTTTTGATCATACTCATTTGCCTCCTGTATCAGTCACGTTTCAGACGCATTATAGCACACCGGACCCCGGCTGACAATACAGTTGACAAACATATGTCAAACTATTTTTTGACAGGTGTCTTGACACCCTGCCAAGTTCCGATTATAGTACTCTTAGAAAACCGGAAGGAGTGCTGCCAATGCTCACCACCAGAGAACTTCAGGACGAGATCCTTCGCCTGAAAAAAGAGAAAAACATCTGTATCCTCGTCCATGCCTACCAGAGCCATGACATCTGGGAGGTCGCTGACTATGTAGGAGATTCCTACGGTCTCAGTGTCGAAGCGGCGAAGACCGATGCCGACACCGTCCTCATGTGCGGCGTCCGGTTCATGGCGGAAACCGTCAAGATGCTCTCCCCGGAAAAGAAGGTCCTCCTGGCCAACGGCATCGCCGGCTGCCCCATGGCGGACCAGTACAGCGGCTCTGACCTGAGAGAGCTCAAGAAAGAGTACCCGGGCTACGCCGTCGTCGCCTACATCAACACGACCGCCGACACGAAAACAGAGGCAGACGTCTGCGTCACGTCCTCCTCTGCCCTGAAGATCGTCAAAAACATGCCCGAACAGGACATCCTCTTCATGCCGGACCCGAACCTCGGCGCCTGGGTCAGAGACAATTGCCCCGAAAAGAACATCGCTCTCATCAAGGGCGGCTGTCCCACCCACCTTCGGGTCACGAAGCTCGAGGCGGAGATCGCGAAGAAAGAGCACCCCGAAGCCCTGCTGCTGGTCCACCCGGAATGCCGCCCCGAAGTCACCGCTCTGGCGGACTACGCCGGCAGCACGACCGGCATCATGAAGTATGCCAAAGAGTCGGACGCGAAGGAGTTCATCATCGGCACCGAGCACAGCATCGTCCAGCACCTGCAGTTCGAGTGCCCCGACAAGACCTTCTATGCCCTCTCCTCCGACCTCATCTGTCAGAACATGAAGATGACCACCCTCGGCGATGTTTACCGGAGCTGTCTCGGCACCGGCGGAGACGAGATCCTGATGAGCGACGAACTCATCGCGGCAGCCAGAAAGCCGATCGACCGCATGATCGAACTCGGCGGCTGAACCCGCGCAACATAAAAAAAGACCCCCGAAGGAGTTCTTCCTTCGGGGGATTTTCATTGCTTGTTTCGCGATTTAGAAGCAGTCCGCGACACCGTTGTACTGCGGGTCCATGCTCATGAGCCAGGAGAAGCTGATTTCGGGGTAATGGCAGTTGATGAGGGTCTTGATGTTCATGACCGTGGTGACCGCCAGGTCCGGGTCGACCATAAAGAGGCCGGCGAGGAGTTTGACGACGTTCGTCACGAAGATGGACAGGTCTGCCGGGGACAGGTAGTTGATGCCGGCATCGTTGAGCGATTCGACGACGAGGTCCTTGAGGACCGTATTGAAGCCGTAGGTCGTGTCATAGGGCACCGCGGCGGCCTTGCCGAGGCGGGCTTCCATGGACTCTTCCTGCAGGTTCTTCTGAAGAGCGGTCGTGAAGGCGTCGACATCGAGTTCGTTGCCGTTCAGGAGCTTCTTGCCCATGATGACGGTGAGGATGGTGCGGAAGCCGTTCTGGTACTCGCTGACGAAGTTGGCACGGGTGCCGACGAGGTCGATGGCTATTGTATGGACGAGCTTCTGCTCAAACTCCGGCAGGAGCATCTTGTTGGTCTTGTCTTTGGCAATGACGCCGTCGGTCAGGTCGATCTTGTAGTTTTGGAAGCTGTCGAACTTCAGTTCTTCCGCCACTTCATGCGCTTCCATGGCATAGAAGAGTTTGGACATCGCTTTCTTTTTCGAAGCGTAGTTCGCATCGTTGCCCTGCGTCGGGTAGTTCCAGACACGGCCGTAACGTCCGAAGCCGTATTCCTTCATCGCCACCAGAGGTACGATGTCGTTCGGGTTGATGAAGGTCCAGATGTTGTCATATTTCGCGCCGGTGAGTCCGTCCGCGATCATGGCGCCCTGAGGAGCCTCGAAAGTCATGGCATAGAGGTCTTTCGTACCAAGGGTGATGCCGGTGTCTTTCAGCGCACCTTCATCGATGGCGGCAGCTGCCAGGTTGGCGACCGCACCGCCGCGGCTGTAGCCGTTGAGCCAGAGTTTGACGCGGCCTTTGATGTGATTGTCCTTGATGTACTCTTTCAGAGCCGTCAGGAGTTTTTCCTTGTTGGCGGAGAAATCCTTGTGCTGACCGTTGCGGCCGAGGTTGAAGTTGCCGCCCCATTCTGTGCCGTAGCCCGCGCCGCGGAGTCCGACCGCGATGAGCGTGCAGCCGAGGTCGTTCAGTTTCTTGCTGCCGATCGCGAAACCGATGGAGTCGGTCTTCGGCTGGGTCGTGAAGCCTTCGGATGCATAGTAGTTCTTAAAGCCCAGCTTCTTGAAGAGCGCCTTGATGTTCTGGTCCTTCTTCGACCAGTTGTCGCCGGCGTCGTTCGAGGACATGGCGGTCAGCGTCACGCAGT
The DNA here is from genome assembly GCA_900317985.1 of uncultured Eubacteriales bacterium. Lineage (GTDB taxonomy): Bacteria > Bacillota > Clostridia > Oscillospirales > Acutalibacteraceae > RUG420. The sequence goes on from ONJD01000014.1 coordinate 16,383, forward strand.
ACGAAGCCGTCATGAAGCTGGCGTTCGGGGTCGGGTCGGTCGGGTCGAGGTAGAAGTAGTCGTCCGTGTAATACATGGCCCCGTCCCAGTCCCGGTCATAGCCCGAGTTGTAGCGGAAGGTGTACCGCTTCGCGTGCGGGAAGCTCATGTTCGAGTACTTCCCGGAGGTCGCAGCCGCTTCGATGCCGCCGGCGGCCAGGCCAAACATCATGACCATGGCCAGCAGGACTGCCAGCAGCTTTTTCATTTTCTTCATTTTCGTTCCTCCTGTCGGCGATGTACGGACTGCGCAGGTCACAAATCGCCGGTGGTTACCTCATTATTTTCTCACTCATAAAGATAAAAATCAATGGAAGAAATGATGCTTCTCCGAGACATGAACATTTTTCTGTTCCCTTTTTTTGAAAAGTTGCTATAATGGCTGTAACACGATTTCAAGGAGGCGCACTATGGCGCAGCGCATCGAGAACATCCCCTTTGCCAAACTCATCAATACGAGAGACCTCGGCGGTCTCCCGGCGGAGGGCGGCAAAGTCATCCGGCCGCAGACGTTCCTGCGTGCCGCGTCCCTCTACCAGCTGGTCCCGTCGGACGGAGAAAAGCTGGTACGGGACTATAAAGTCGCTTACGACATCGACCTTCGCATCGACAAGGAGCTGAGCCGTCAGCCGGACGCTCCCATCCCCGGCGTCGAGTACCGTCATTACCAGCTGCGGGAAGACGTCATGGAGAACTTCGAACGCAAACGGGGCGAGACCGTCGGCAAGATGATGACCCGCATGCCGACGATGGCACAGCTGTACCTCAATATGGTCTCGAAAGAGAATTCCCTCGAGGCGCTCCGGAACATCTTCGGCCTCTTCATGGAGGACGTCGTCCCCGGCGAGAAAGCGGCCCTCTTCCACTGCTCCGAGGGCAAGGACCGCACCGGGATCGTCGCGGCCCTCATCGAGGACCTCGTCGGCGTGCCGAGAGACCTCATGCTCGAAGACTACATGCTCTCGAACGACGCCTTCGAAAAGCGGAACAACTGGTACTACCGCGGCACCCGCCTCATCATGAGCAAAGCGGCGGCGGACTCCTTCCGGGACATGTACCGTGCCAACGAGTACATGCTGACCGACATGCTCGATTATCTCGAGAAAACCTACGGCGGCACGGAAGGGTTCTTCCGGGAAGCGCTCGGCTTCTCCGCGTCCGAGGTCAAAGCCTTCAAACAGAAGATCCTGCAGTGAATCGCCAAAACGAATACAAAAAACAAGACCGGCCCGAATGGGTCGGTCTTTTCTGTCGTGTATGGGAGAACTACGCCTCGTCCACCAGATGAGAGTCCATGCGGGCAATGGCGTGGATAAGTTCCGCCGGGAGCTCCAGGTTCTCGGTGAACGGGTCCAGGAGGATGCCGGAGAGGCTCTCGTCTTCCATGAAGTACTGGTACACCTTTTCGTAAGGGGCGCGCATGAGCGTGACGCTCTCCGAGTACTCGACCGGGATCTGTTCTGCCTGAGAGAAGATGAACATGTACTTCTCCCCTTCGAGCTCGGACACCGCCGGGACGACCTGGACCTCGTTCTCAGCGACGAATTTCATGTTTTCCTCATAGAGGCGCATGCGCTCGGCGTCCGCCGCGGACATGAGGACCTGCATCGGAAGGATGACGACGGAGTCTCGGAGGACCCTCATGAGTTCCACGAGGTTGTCTTCGGTCATGTCGTCCTGAAAGCGCTCTTTCAGAAGCAGCAGGACGCTGCCGTCCTCCAGTTTCTCGCGGGACAGATTTTTCGTTTCCATGTCAGCCATAAGTGTGCTCCTTCTGTTTTTTGACAGTATACCATGCGGAGGCTCAGTTTCCAAGACGCCGCTGCAGGAGCGGACCGTTCTCTTTGAGCCATCGTTCTTTCTCTCTGTAATCCGGCACGATCCGGGCCACTTCGGCCCAGAACGCGTTCGAATGGTTCATTTCCTTCCGATGGCACAGTTCGTGGACGACCACGTAGTCCCGGACGTCCTCCGGCGCCAGCATCAGAAGGCAGTTGAAGTTGAGGTTGCCCTTGGCGGAGCAGCTCCCCCACCTCGTCTTCTGATGGCGGATGGAGATGCGTCCGTAGTCGACGCCCACCAGGGGCGCAAGCCAGGCACACTTCTCGGTGAAGTATGCTCTTGCGGCTTTGGTCAGAGCCGACAGTTCGTCTTCCGTCAGCGGTTCGAGTCCGGCGGCTTCAGCAAAGGACTCTCGTTCCTCCACCTGGGCGATACACTTCCGGAGCCACGACTCTTTCGCCTGCAGGAACGCCAGTGCGTCCCGTTTGGGAAGACGGTTCGGGACCCGCAGGATGACAGAGCCGTCAGGGCGCACTTCGAGCCCGATGCTCCTGCGTCGGGAACGGCGGACTTCGATGTCCACACCGGCAAAGCTGATCTGTTCCATAAGGGTCCCTTTCTGTGATGAAAAGTGCTCCGGGGAGACCCCGGAGCACCAGTCATTCATATCATTCGATACGCATCATATTTCTTTGATTCTCTCAAAACTCTTATTTCCAAATACGGTCAAATAAGAATCGTTACTCGGCACGAGCCATTGCTTCTTCGTAGTCTTTGGTACCCATCCAGATCTCGTTCTTGTACGGGTTTCTCTTGAGCTCGATGGAGCGCTTGATGATGAAAGCAAAGACAACGACGTTGGTAACGATAGAAGCAACTGCGATAACGCCCTGAGCCTGCGGATGAGCGGTGATCGGACGGATGCTTGCATCCATGTAACCGACTGCATCGTAGGTGTCGCCATAGACGCTCGGCAGGACGGAGAACTTGGAGTAATCCTGGAATGCCGGGACGACCTGGGCAAACATGCACCAGATAGCGAGGGTGTTAGCACGGTTCTGGATCCAGCCGCCCTTGTTCCAGACAGCGGCCGCGAAGGTCGGAGCAAGAAGAAGAGCAAGACCACAATACCAGGAGTGGGTCGGAAGGTTGAGGTAAGTGTACTCGAAGTTCCAGACGTCGTAAGCAAGGATGAACATCCAGGTCATGTCGGGCCACAGCATGTCCTGACGGCCTTTGGAGGAGTAGATGCCCCACCAACCGGTCATACAGAAGATGTTGATGATACCAGCGATGCCATTAAGGACGTTCCACCAGCCGCCGTACAGCCATACGCCTTCAGAAGACAGCCACCAACCATCGACGGACATAGCGCCTTTGATTGCAGACTCGAAGTCAGAGCAGACAGCGATGAGGATGTTGATCGCAACAATGATGAACGGGAACGGCTTGAACCATTCTTTAGCGCCGATGCCCCATTTGTACTTCAGCATCATGAAACCGATGCATCCGCAGTCAGCGGCATAGAGCTTAGCATAATGGAACCAGCTGTTCATGTGAACATAGGTCGGGTTTGTGAGTGCCCATTCTGCGCCTTTAGCAGCTGCAGCATAGATGGCAATGAAATAAATCGTCAGTGCAAGCGGGATGGCGACGAAAATAAGGATGCCACCGAACTTGGTGCGACGACCGATTTCATTGAGGATGACCAGGCCAAGGAAAGCCATGAGCCAGCCAAGCAGCTTGTAGGCAGAGAATGCACCATAAATCTGGAATAACATGTTTGTGCTTCCTCCTAATACAAATATGAGAAATATGATACGCATGGGGCAGGGTTCCCCCTACCCATTCCATGACACAGTAATATTAGCACTTTTCCCTTCAAAATACAACCCATAAAAGCCAACAATAGTCTAACGATATGTGAACATATTTGGACGGTAGTCAAATAAAAAACGGAGCCCTTTTCAGGGCTCCGTTTTGCGGTTTTACAGGTGTTTGACGTCAGTCAACGATCTCGGTGATGGAGTCGACTTCGAACACATAGCCGGACTTGGTGACTTTCTTGACAGTACCAAGAACGGTGATCTCATCGGTCATGTCCGCTTTCTTGACAGCCTTGCGGGCTTTTCTGGAAGCGTCCATCATCTTGAAGGTGACGCCGTAGCCGTCGCCGTCAGAATCGATCGGGACGAGGGTGAAATAGTCTTTGGAAAGAAGATTGTCTTCGGACTCATAGATCTCGCCGACAACATACATCTTCATGTCCTTAAGGTCGGTAGGATCGTCGGTCTCATACTTCTGAGCCAGCTGAGTGGTCGTGTAGGTCGGGATGTCCTGACCGGTCGTGCAGGATGCCATGACGATGCACAGGGAAAGCGCGATCATGATGACTCCGAGCAGACCCCAGAGATTCTTGAAAGATTTCTTCGGCTTGGTTGCTTTTTCGATTTTCTTCTCTACTTCAGACATTTTTGCTCCTCCTGAATGACCATGATGGGTGACACCGTGAGGTGCCTTTTTCTCGATTTTCTTTTCGACTTTGTCCATTTTTGCTCCGCCAGTGTGTTGGGCCATGCAAATACCTCCTTAAGTCAAAATTCTGTATACAAGCGTCAAATAGGCGCCTTGCTTACATCATAACTATACAGCACGCCAATTTGGTTTGTCAATCGAAAACCATTCAACCCTTTCTGTCCAGTTTCCATTCACGCAAACGCTCTTTTCCCTGCTCACTTTCGAGCAGCAGTTTGACGACACGGGTCGCACAGCGCCGCAGGTCTTTCGGATCGAGTTCGCCGCTGAGAGCGGCTTTTTTGAGCGGCCTGCGGTCCGTCGGCATGCCGGGCATGATCATATCGTTGCCGGCGCGGATGGCCTTGACCGGGTCTGCGCGGCCGAGACCGGTGCTGGTCCAGTCGGTCATGACGATGCCCTCGAAGCCGCACTCTCCTCTCAGATAGTCTTCCAGAAGAGACCGGTTCTCCACGTTGTAGATGCCGTTCACCGGGTTGTAGCTCGTCATGACGGCCATGGCGCCGCCGTCGCGGATGGCCCGTTTGAACGGACGCAGATAGATCTCCCGAAACGCGCGCTCCGAGACGTTGCTCGAGGCCTTGTTGCGCTGGAACTCCTGGTTGTTGGCTGCGAAGTGCTTGATGGTCACGTAGTTGCCCGGGCGGGACGCCACCCCTTTGCAGACAGCAGCGGCGATGGACCCCGTCATCATCGGGTCTTCACTGTAATATTCGAAGTTGCGGCCGCAGAGCGGATTGCGGTGGATGTTCATGCCGGGCGCCAGCCAGAACGTGACGCCGTACTCGGACATCTCCTTCGAGACGGCGGCGCCGAAGGCTTCCGCCAGGTCCACGTTCCAGGTCTGCGCGACCGCCGTTCCCACCGGGAACGCCGTCGCGTACTGGTAGAGAGTCGTCCCGAGAGACCGTTTCCCGAGGAGTGCCTTCGAGGCAGCGCCCGGAAGGTAATCGAAGACGGAGATGGCATTCTTGAGGGGTTTGATCTTCCCGCTGCGGTACTGGACCGACTCCTCGAGGATGCGCAGGCCGGCAGGGCCGTCCGCCAGAGATACGCTGGGGATCTGGTGGTCCTTCATCAGGTTCGAGCTCGTGTTCGCGGCATTGCCGGGGACCGTGAAGGCACCTTTGAACGCGAAAAAGTGCATGCCGGCACCGAGCAGGAGCTCGACGCGCTCGGTGGCATCCATCATCGCCACGATATCTTTGTAGACGTTCCACTGACCGTCCGGCTCGAAGGAGTGGCGGATCTTGTGGACATCGTTTTCTTTCAGCGTCAGATGAGGGATTCCTTCCGGAACGTCAGGACGCTTTGACTCGAGGCGGATCTCCTGAACCGTACGTTCCCGGTCGATCGGTCTCGCGTCCTCGACGGAGACGGTCTCCGGCAGCGTGATGACGGCGGCCGGAGCGGCGGTCGCCGATGAATCGCCCACGAGAAGGATGTAGTCGCCGGCTTCCAGGATGTAGCCGCCGGTGGACTCGTCGAATGTACTCTCGTCTCTCAGGTCGAACCGCAGTTCGACTTCCGCCGTCTGCCCCGGGCCGAGGTCCGGTGTCTTGGCATAGGCGACCAGCTGCTGATAAGGCTTTGCAAGGTTGCCGGCCGGGCAGGACAGGTAGGCCTGGACGACGGCTTTGCCGCTGCAGGTGTCTCCGGTGTTCTCCACTTTGACTCTGGCCGTCACGAAGGACTGGAACGTCTCCACCGACTTCACGTCGAACGCGAAGGTCGTGTAACTGAGGCCGAAGCCAAACGGATAACGGGGCTCGACGCCGGCGGTCTGATAGTAGCGGTATCCGACAAAGATGCCCTCCTCGTAGTTCTGTTCGAGGGGATCCGGGCTCATGAAGCTGAATGTGTTCCCGAAGGGCACCTGGTCATAGTTCTTCACCCAGGTGTCGGTCAGGTGGCCGGACGGACTCACGGCTCCGGAGACCACGTTGGCGAGGGCAGTGCCGCTCTCTTCCCCGAGCTGGCACATGAACAGGATGGCGTTCAGGCCGGGGATCTCGTCGACGCCGGTCAGGTCCATGGACGCGCCGACGTTGATGACCAGGACGGTCTTCTCATAGTGCTCCGCGCAGAATCTGATCTGCGCGATCTCCTCCGGCAGGAACACGAATTCTTCCGGTTTGCGGTCGGAGCCCTCACCGGACTGGCGGGCAATGACATAGAGACAGGTGTCGGTCTTGCTCGCAGCGACATCCGCTTCGGTCACCGCGCGCCCTGCGGGGTAGACGAAGCTGGCGCCGAGGATGTTGTTGGCGTCGGCGCCGCTGCGGATCTTCAGGAATCCGGTCCGCATTTCATGGAAGAACTGTTTCTGCTCTTTCTCGAACTCCGCTTCATAATCGTTGAGCCAGGAACGGGTCGTCACGGTGTAGCCGGCGTTCTCAAATCCCTCGAGCACATTGACGTACTTTCTCGCGTTGACTTCCCCGCTGCCGGAGCCGCCGAAAATGGTCTTGGTGACGCCGGCGCCATACAGGGCGATGTTCCCCGGAGCCGCCGGAAGCGCTCCGTCATTTTTCAGAAGCACGATGCCCTCTTCGGCGATGCGCCGGGCCAGGTCGCGGTGGTCCCGCTCCCGCTGGTTTTCCTCGAGCGATGTACGTGCGTAGGTCCTTACTTTCATGGGGTCTGCTCCTCCTTGCATGAGCGGTTCGTTACCCTTAGATTATACAATCCGCACCAACAAAAAAGAAGACACCTTTTCGGAAGATGTCTTCTCTGTTTCGTTCGTTTTTGTTACGCGTTCCAGGCGGCGACTTCGCTGTCGAGCCAGTCGATCCACTCCTGCATGCCCTCACCGGTCCGGGCGGACACGAAGAAGATCTTGCAGTCGGGGTTCAGACGGTGGATGCGCTCCTCCACCGCGTCGAAGTCAAACGGGAAATAGTCGGTGGTGTCGATCTTGTTGATGAGCACCGCGTGGCAGACTTCGAACATGAGCGGGTACTTGAGGGGCTTGTCGTCGCCTTCCGGGACCGAGAGGATCTCGATGTTCTTCGAAGCGCCGGTGTCGGTCTCCGCCGGGCAGACGAGGTTGCCGATGTTCTCAAGGAACAGGAGGTCGAGATCTTCCGTCGGGAACTCTTCGAGGGCCTGGCGGGTCATCTCGGCATCCATGGCGCATTCGCCGCCGGTGTGGACCTGGATGGAACGGACGCCGGCATTGGCCATGGTCTCGGCATCGACGGTGGCGTCGATGTCGGCCTCCATGACGCCGATCTTATACTTATCCTTCAGCGCGGCGATGGTCGCGAGGAGCGTCGTGGTCTTGCCCGCACCGGGAGAGGCCATGACGTTCAGCATGAAGGTCTTCTGCGCTTTCAGTTTCGCGCGGTTCGCGTCGGCGACGCGGTCGTTTTTATCGAAGACGCCGACATTGACGTTGATGACACGGAATTCAGCCATAGTGTTCTCCTCCTTTACGCCTGCTGCTCTTTGACGCGGGCACGGATCCAGTCGCAGAACGCGTCGACCCCTTCCCCGGTCTTGGCGGAGATGGGATAGACCACCGCGTTCGGATTCAGTTTGCCGACGTACTCACGGATGTTGTCGAGGCTGAAGTCGAAGACCGGCAGGGCGTCGATCTTGTTGACGAGGACGACATTGCACTTCGTGAAGACCAGCGGGTACTTGAGCGGCTTGTCGTCGCCTTCCGGAACGGAGAGGATGACGACGTTCTCCGCGGAGCCCGTGTCGAATTCGGCGGGGCACACCAGGTTGCCGACGTTCTCGAGGAACACGACATCGAGGTCTTCGGTGCCCATCTCGCGCATGCCCTGGCGGGACATCTCCGCGTCGAGGTGGCACATGCCGCCGGTGTGGAGCTGGATGGATTTGACGCCGAGGTCCGCGATGGTCTTCGCGTCGACGTCCGAGTCGATGTCCGCTTCCATGACGCCGATCCGCATCTCATCTTTGAGGCGATTGATGACGGCGCTCAGAGTCGTGGTCTTGCCCGACCCGGGAGAGGACATGATATTGATGTATAGCAGCTTCTCGTCTTTCAGCGTGCCGCGGAGCACTTCGGCGTCCGCGTCGTTGTCTTCGAGGATGCTTTTTTTGAGTTCGATGACCTTGACGGGGTCTCTCATGTGGTGCACTTCCTTTAGCAAAATATGATTACGATTCGATAACATACTACATGTTACAATAGTTTTCCCCTAAAAGGAAGGATTATTTTCAAAGTTGAGACACAAATCGCGATTTGTCTCATTTGTACATTCTGAGGTTTTTCAAAGCTTCCCGGACCGAGTCGTAATCTTCCGCCTCATTCAGCGCCTGCACGACACTGTCGTTGAGCGCTGCCACGGAAATCTGCTGGACGAGATCCATATGGTCGTCCCCCACTCCGGCCACAGCAAACACGAGCGTCGCTTTTTCTCCGTCGAAGTCGACTCCTTCGGGGTAACGGACCAGTCCGACACCGGTCTTGCGTATGCGCTTCCTTCCCCATACTGTCCCGTGGGCCACAGAGACACCGTTGCCGAGATAGGTGGAGAAATCCGTTTCCCGCTTGATCATGGAGTCGATGTATTCGTCGCCGGCACATTTGAGGTCGACGACGATCTGTCCCGCCTCCCGGATAGCGCTCACCTTGTCGGTGGCGGTACCGTGGAAGACGACGCTATCCTCTGTCAGCACGTCCACGAGTGCCGGGAACTGTTTCTTTTCCATCAGGAACACGACATGGTCTTCTCTGCGCGGAGCCGCCTCCGGATGTTCGTCCTCCGCGGGGTAGCCGAGGATGAGATGCCCGATGCCCTCTACGGTCTCGGGAAGTCCCCACTCCTGAAGGAGCATCTTCCCGGTCTGGGTCTCAAATTCTTCCTTGGCCCGGTGGATCCAGCAACTGCCGAGCCCCACCGCGTGCGCGGCGTTCATCATGTTGCCGAGGGCGAGGCTGCCGTCATACAGATAGGT
>ONJD01000015.1 GCA_900317985.1 uncultured Eubacteriales bacterium
TGGAGAAAACTCCATCTAAACTGGTTGATTCGCTGTCTCAGATGGAGAAAAGTTCAGCCCTGCTGTTGCGGCCAAAACGGAGAAGTGCTGTTAACCAGACCGTAAAAGCATGTGCCGCACAGCAGGGCGTCAGTCGGTGTACGCACGCGCACGAACACATCGGTAAATTTCAGCTTGTTGGTTCGTTACAAAGGCGATAGAGACAAAAGAAAAGCACTCTGCTTTGATAACAGAGTGCTTTGTTGCAATGGTTAGCTTATTCTGCCTGTTTGTCTTTCTTGATGAAGACGAGGAATTTGCTGAAGATGTAGTTCAGGATGATGACGACGATGGAGACGACTATTTTGGCGAGCAGCCCCTTGACGCCGAACAGCGGGTGCGTGAGCCCGTGGGTCGAGAAGAAGGGTACACCGACCCATTCGATGACGCCGGTGGCAAGGCGGGCGCCGATGAAGGAGAAGAACTCCCGCAGAGCGGTGGCCGGCTGCCAGGTCTTCGACTCGAAGACGAACAGTTTGTTCGTGACGAAGGCGAAGAGGACGGCGCAGATCCACGACAGGACGTTGCCGACACTGACGGACATGCCGATCGCTTTGACAAAGAGACTGTAGGTGCCCCAGCTGACGACGGTCGTCATACCGCCGAAGAGCAGGTAATTGATGATCTCTTTGTGTTTGAAATAGAGGTTTTTGATCGTTTCCATGGATCGCTGGTTCTCCTGGTGAGATTTATTCTGCTTTCGCAGCTTCTGCCGTCTCTTCGACCGTTTCTTCGCCGGCTTCGACGATGGAGCGGGTAGAGGCGGCGGCTTTGTTCACGTAACGGTCGACCGCTTTTGCGACGGCGGCTCCGACGATGGTGCACACGATGGCTTCGACGATGAAGTTGACACCGACCGACAGGACCGCAAACAGGAAGACGTTCGAGGCGCCGGGGATGCTGGCGGCCCAGCCCTGGATGACATCGGTGTGCCAGAAGCAGGCGATGAGGGTCGTCATGAAGAGGACCGTGTTGAGGAAGGGCCCGAAGAAGGCAGTGACCGTGTAGGCGGCCGCGCTGCGTTTCCGGAACGCCTTGAAGATGAGACCGACGCAGAGGCCCATCAGAAGACGGGGCACAACGGTGAACAGGAAGGTGCGGGGCAGGCTGATCTGCATGAGGGCCGTACCCATCGGGTCCATGCCGAAGCACTGGTAGAAGCTCGTCAGGCCGAAGATGGTACCGAGGATGGTGCCGGCTCCGGGGCCGCAGACGATGGCTCCGACGACGACCGGGACCGTCAGGAACGTGATGGTCATGGTGCCGATGCGGAGGTATCCGACCGGGGTGAAGGCCATGAGCAGAAGGATGGCAATGAGGATGCCGAGCTCACTCATGTAGAGGATGTTTTTGTTGATTCGTTCTTTTCCCATAGTTGATTCTCCTTTACTGTAGCTCCGCTTTGGCGGATGCTGCGCTTGGGGGAAATGTTCCGGTGTTGGCGATGTACGGGCAGCGGTCAGCAGTTTTTCTGGTAGATCAGCTTCAGGCCTTCGAGAATGAGGTCCTGATCCATCACCATCTCGTTGCGGCAGCCTGCAGCAACGGGGCCGAGCCCGCCGGTCGCGACGATCGTCTGTACCGGGTCTTTGATCTCTGCGGCAAAGCGGTCACACATGCCGTCCAGCATATCGATGCTTCCGTAGATGAGTCCGGAGGTCATACTGTCGACGGTGTTGGTGCCGATGGCATGGTCCGGGAAACGGATGCCGATGTTGATGAGCTGGGAGGCGCCGGTGGACAGCGCGTTCAATGAGATCTCGATGCCGGGGGCGATGGAACACCCGAGAAAAGCACCGTTCCTGTCGAGCGCGATGACCTTGGTCGCTGTGCCGAGGTCCACGATGATGGCGGGCAATGCGTACTTGCTCTTTGCGGCGACCGAGACGGCAACGAGGTCCGCGCCGACTTCCGCGGGGTTGTCGGTCAGGATGTTGAGGCCGGTCTTCACGCCGGGGCCGACGTCTGTCCCGTGACTTTTTCGACGGCCTGCTTCAGCGCTCTGGAGATCTCCGGAACGACCGAAGAGATGATGGCGCCGGTAAAACTGCTCCGTTCGATCCCGTGCAGCTTGAAGATGCTGGCAAGGTCGACGGCGATGCGGTCTCTGGTGGCACGGTGGTCGGTCGCGAGCCGGGAAGTGAACGTCAGTTCATCGCCCTGATAGGCTCCGATGGTGATGTTCGTGTTACCGGCGTCGATGACAAGTAACATATTGTCGCCTCCTTTCGGACGGAAGGATTATATATCATTAAAAAGAGAAAAGCAAATCCGCTTTGATACGTTGACACGATATGCCAAAAACAGGTACAATAATTCTGTTAGAATTGTGCAGTTTTGACTGCTACGGCAAACGCTATAGGAGGTTGTTGATATGCCAGTTTTGAAAGAAGAATTCACATTCCCGTCCGTCGTCGGAGATGCCGACATCCACGCAGTTTCCTGGAAGCCCGAAGGACCCGTCAAGGCGGTCCTGCAGCTGGTCCACGGCATGGCGGAGTACATCGACCGCTATGACGGCATGGCAAGATGGTTCGCTGAGCGCGGCATCGCTGTCTATGGCAACGACCACCTCGGTCACGGCCTCTCGGTCAATGACAAGTACCCGCTCGGCTATTTCGGCACGAAGAACCAGAACGCGTTCGTGTTCCGCGATGACGCGAAACAGCTGACCGACATCGCCAAAGAGCAGAACCCCGGGGTCCCCTATGTCCTTTTCGGCCATTCCATGGGTTCTTTCGTTGCCCGCATCTATCTTGAGAAGTACAGCGATGAACTGGCTGCCGCCATCATCTGCGGTACTGCAGGCCCGAACCCCGCCATCGGCGCTGCCAAGGCGGCCACCGCTCTGTTCACCAAGACGTCCCCGAAGAAGGACGGCAAGATCATGAACAGCCTGGCATTCGGTTCCTATAACAAGAAGACCGACAAGCGCACCGGTTTCGACTGGCTCTCTGTCAACGAGAAGAACGTCGACGTCTACATCGACGACCCGCTGTGCGGCTTCCTGTTCTCGAACCAGGGTTTCCGCGACCTCATCACCCTGAACGACTACATGGTCAAAGATCAGGTCTTTGAGGGCTGCCGTGCCGACCTTCCCATCCTTCTCATCGCCGGCGATGAAGACCCGGTCGGTGCTTACGGTGAAGGCGTCAAACAGACCTATGAGTCCTACAAGAAGGGCCATTCTGACGTCACCATGAAGCTCTATGAGGGCAAACGCCACGAGATCCACAACGAGGAGGACGGCGAAGTCGTCTATCAGGATGTACTTGACTTTATCGAAGCAAAGGCTCTGTAAGCATGGATATCTCGAAACTTGACCGGCAGGGACTGCTGGATTACATCGAGTCACTGGAAGCCAAGACTGCCAGTCTCGAGGAAAAAATGGAAGACCTCAAAGCGCAGGTCGACGTCTTAAACATGGATATGGACGACTTCAAGGTGCCGGACGAGCCGGTGCCGGAGCTGCGCGTGTCCGAACAGACGGCCGACGCGCTCGCGGAAGCTGCCTCCATCTTTGACGACTTCGAAGTGGAGCCGGCCCCGGTGGAAAACGGAGTCGTGAAGCTCGGTCCGGTCACCGCGGAGGAGTCCTATATCCCGGTCGCTCCCAAAAAAGCGGTCAAGGTGAAAGTCAAAAAGAAAAAGGCGTAGATCGCCCAATGAAAACAGAACGCTCTGTGTCCGATGCGACACAGGGCGTTTTTTTGCGATTTACATCCCCCCGGGGGGCTTGTGAGGGGTTCCGGACGGTTGGTAAAGTATTGATAGACATTAATTGTATTTCTTTGGGAGAATCATACTATGACCAACACAGCGGTAAAGACGGAGACTCTGTTAGAGGAGATCGAACAGTACTGGACCCGGAGGGCGCCCAGTTACTCTGACCTGATCCATGCCGAACTGCGTTCTGACGGCGTCGAACGGTGGCTGCCGGTCCTGCAGGAGAACGGGATCGGAGAAGAGCCGCTTCGCATCCTGGACATCGGCACCGGCCCCGGTTTCTTTGCCATCATCCTCGCGGGACTCGGACACGAGGTCGTGGCGGTCGACTATACCGAAGCCATGCTGGAGGAAGCCCGTGCCAACGCGCGGGAATCGGGCGTGGAAGGGCGCATCTTCTTCCTGCAGATGGACGCCCAGGACCTCACGTTCCCGGACGACACCTTCGATGTGATCGTCACCCGCAATGTGACCTGGGTCCTCGAACACCCGGATGAGGCGTATATGTCCTGGCACCGGGTCCTGAAACCGGGCGGCACGCTCCTCAATTTCGATGCCGGCTGGTACAACTACCTGTTTGACGAAGAGAAGTATCAGGAATTCCTGGAAGACCGCGAAAACGTCAAAGCGGCGCGAATGGTGGACAGTTATGACTCTTACGATGAGAGCGATGTCTGCGAGTCCATTTCCAGGGAACTCGTCCTGAGCCACTACGCCCGTCCGGAGATCGACCTGAAAATGCTTGAGGACGCCGGCTTTTCTTCGGTCGACGTCGACCGGGACATCTGGCGGAGAGTCTGGAACGAACAGGAAAAGACCAACGGCCGTTCCACTCCGATGTTCCTCCTGAAGGCGGTCAAATGAAACAGGTCGATATGTTGTCGGGCCCGATCGGGAAGAGCGTGATCACGTTCAGTATCCCGGTGTTCCTGACCTATCTTATCCAACTGATGTATCACACGACCGACACCTTGATCGTCGGTCGTTTTCTTGGGACAGACCCTCAGGCGGCAGTGGGCGCCGGCGGGAACCTGATCACCCTGATGATCGGCCTGCTCGGCGGCATCACGGTCGGCGTCAGCGTTCTGGTTGCCCGCTATTTCGGGGCAGGGGACCGGGAAGGCATGAAACGCCTGACGACCGCGGCACTGCTCCTTGCGGTGCTTCTGAGTGTCCTGTTCGCCCTGTTCGGCGTTCTGTTCTGCCCGACCTATCTGCGGCTCGTCCACACCCCGGAACACATCCTGCCGATGGCGGTCGCGTACCTGCGGGTCTACTGTATGAGCATCCCCGCTATGGTCCTGTACAATCTCGGCCTCGGGATGCTTCGCGGGATCGGGGACTCGTTCCGGCCGATGCTGTTCCAGATCGCCGGCGGACTGTTGAATGTCCTCTTCGATGCCCTGTTCCTGATCATCCTCCACATGGAGGCGGTGGGCGCCGCCATCGCCACTCTGCTGGTGCAGAGCCTCGTGGCGGTGGCCGTCATGCTTTACCTGCTTCTGCCGCGCAAACAGTTCGTCGTTGGACGGTACTCCTTGTCCGCCATGTATGAGGAGCTGAGAAAGATCCTCTCCATCGGCGCGCCGGCCGGGTTCCAGGCCATGCTGATCACTCTGTCGAACGTCCTGATCTCCGCGGAGATCAATCGCCTCGGCGCCGTCGCCATCGCGGCCTTCTCGGTCTATTTCGAGGTGGAACTCCTGGTCTGGTACCCGATCGTTTCCTTCGGCCAGGCCGCCGCGGTGTTCGTCGGACAGAATTACGGCGCTGCTCAGCATGCGCGCATCCGGCAGGGAGTCCGCATCATCAACCGGATCGGCGTTGTTTTCACGGTCGCGATGAGCCTCTTCTGCATCGCGTTGGCACCGCAACTGTTCAGCCTGTTTTCGAAAGACCCGGAGGTCATCGCCTTCGGCTCGAACATCCTGCGCATCACGTTCCCGTTCTATTTCGTCTATGTGTTCCTGCAGGTCTTCGGCGATTCGCTCCGTTCTCTGGAGTACTCCTTCGCCGTGATGCTGACCGTTCTGCTCAACATCGGCCTGCTCCGCGTCGTGCTCATGTATGTGCTGCTGCACGCATTCGGCACGGTGGAAGCACTGGTCGTCGTATACCCGATCACCTGGTTCACGGCAGCCGTTTCGATGGCTGTTCTATATATCGCCAAAACCAAAAAACTCAAAAAGGGAGAAGATTCATATGAAACACAGATCGCTTAAACGCATCCTTGCGGCGCTCCTGTCGCTTGTCATGCTGCTTGCCTTCGCTGCCTGCAGCGGTACGGAGACCGCGAAACAGGACGATGCCGCCAACACCAAGTTCTTGAACCTGGCCGCCAACTTTGCCTATCCGAGCCTGGATACGCACAAAGAGTATTACGGTTGGTACACGTCCATTTACGGCATCACCGAAGGCCTGTTCAAACTGGGCGACGACATGTCTGTCCAGCCGGTCCTTGCCGAGAAGTGTGAGGCCAACGGGAATGAGTGGATCATCACGCTGAAGGACGGCATCAAGTTCTCGAATGGGAACCCGGTGACCTCCGCCATGGTCATCAAGAACATCCAGAGACTGGCCTCCGTCAACGAGCGTTTCTCGTACTTCGGGGAGTACACCTACAAGTATGTGGACGACAAGACGTTCAGCATCTTCTGCCCGGAAGTCTATCCGATCCTGCCGAACGACCTGGCGAGCCCGGAATTCGGCATCCTCGACCTCGACAGCATCACCGACTTCGACAAGGCGATCATCGGCACCGGTCCATTCGTCATCAAGGAATTCGTTCCGGAAGGTGACGTCACCGTCGAAAAGAA
Source organism: uncultured Eubacteriales bacterium (assembly GCA_900317985.1). Taxonomy (GTDB): domain Bacteria; phylum Bacillota; class Clostridia; order Oscillospirales; family Acutalibacteraceae; genus RUG420. Next base: position 6,582 of record ONJD01000015.1, read on the forward strand.
CGCGAACTACTGGGGCGGCGAGGTCAAACTCGACGGCGCCAAGTTCTTCTATATGCAGGAAGACGAGCCGAAACTGATGGCGATGCAGTCCGGCGAGATCCAGGGCTACGACTCGGTCACGGCCGACGCCTATGAAATCTTCAAGCAGGATCCCTCGAAGTACGCTCTGACCGACATCCCCGGCACCCGTCTCCAGTTCTACATCCTCAATAAGAACCGTCTTTCCGACAACGTCCGCAAGGCAATCAACGGCACGGTCGACAAACAGGCAATCGCCGATTACCTGAAGGGCACGGTCTCTCCGGCGGTCGGTCCGTTCAACACCTCTGCGGCTTACGGTAAAGTCAACGGAGTCCAGAAGATCGACGCGGCAGCCGCGAAGGCGCTCATCGAGCAGGACGGCTATACCATGGGTGCTTCCGGCATCTATGAAAAAGACGGTCAGCCGCTCAAGATCAACATCGCTTACTATGCGGCCCGCTCTCTTGACACCCTTGCGACACTCATCCAGTCTCAGCTGAAGGCCATCGGCATCGATTCGACCCTGACCGTCGAAGAGGATCCGGACGCCACCTACATCAAGACCGGCGACTTCGACCTCGCTCTGTACTGCATGATCTCCGACAAATCCGGCGACCCGTACTACTTCATCGACTCCACCCTCCGGGAAGGCGCTTACTATGACTGCGGCGGTTTCTCGAGCGACGAGTGTGAAGCGCTCATCAACCAGCTCGAGCATGAGACCGATGTCGCGAAGCGCGCGGAGCTGGCGAACCAGATCATCCAGATCGCGATCGACGACAACGCGTTCGGCTATGTCGGCCTGTTCAACAAGATCACCTGCCTGCAGCCCGGTATCACCGGCTACGCCAACACCAATCCGTTCGATTTCTATGCCATTTCGGCCAACACAGACATCACTGCATAAACCATGGGAAAATACGTTGGAAAGCGGCTTTTGTCGCTTGTCCCGATCCTGCTCGGGATCACGTTCCTGACGTTTTTGCTGCTGTACATCGCTCCGGGGGACCCCGCCCAAAAGCGGCTGTCCTCCAACAGCGGTGTGGCGGTCACGCAGGAGCAGATCGATAACATGAGAGAGGAAATGGGCCTCAATCGGCCCTTCCTCGTCCAATACGGTTCCTGGCTCGGCCACGCGCTGACCGGGGACCTTGGCACGTCTTATAAAGACAGTATGCCTGTTTCCGGCAAGCTCGGACCGGCGTTTAAACGAACGCTGATCCTCGCGGGAGTCAGCCTGCTGATCTCCCTGCTGGTCTCCATCCCAACGGGTATCCTTTCCGCTGTCTACCGGGGGAGTTTCTGGGACCATCTGTTTCGATGGCTCTCCTTTGTGGGGAACTCTCTGCCCAATTTCCTTCTGTCCATCCTCCTGATGTATTTCCTGTGCATCAAGGTGGATCTGTTCCCGGTCATCGCGACCGGCAGTATCCAGGGACTGTTTCTGCCGGCGCTCGCGCTGGCCATTCCCATGGCGTCCCGGTTCGTCCGCCAGATCCGCGCGGAAGTGCTGGAGGAGATCGGGAGAGACTATGTCACCGGCCTCACGGCCCGCGGTGTCCGGTCCTCGTGGGTCCTGTTCCGCAATGTCCTGCGCAATTCGATGAGTTCGATCATGACCATCGTCGCGCTGGCGGTCGGTACTCTGATGGGCGGCAGCGTGGTCGTGGAATCCATTTTCAACTGGCCCGGCATCGGCAAACTGGCGATGGACTCCATCACGGCGAGAGACTACCCCGTCATCCAGGGATTCGTCCTCATCATGGCGGTCGTTTACGTGCTCGTCAACCTGTTCACCGATCTGTTCCACCACTGGCTCGACCCGCGTGTCGAGCTGGAATAGGGGAGGTTGCTTATGAATCCGTTTCGCAGGAAAGAAAAGCAGCTGACCCGGGAACAGCTTCGACGCCGGGTCCTGGTGATGCTGGCACTGGCGGGGCTTCTGTGCATTTTTGCAGTGGTCGCTCCGTACCTGACCCCCAATGACCCCAATCTGCCAAATTCCGCCTTTATGAACGCTTCCCCCTGCAGGGAGTTCCCGCTGGGGGCAGACCGTTACGGGCGATGTGTCCTGTCCCGCGTCATGATCGGAGCGAGGACCTCCATCTTCTCCGCGGTCGTCCTTGTGTTCATCTCCTTCGTCGTCGGCTCCCTGCTCGGGATGCTGTGCGGCTGGTACGGCGGCATACTGGATACGCTGATCATGCGCCTCGCCGATATCTTCCTGGCGTTCCCGCAGATGGTCCTTGCCATCGCGGTCGCCGGTGTCCTCGGCGGAAGCCTGCTCAACGCGATGATCGCTCTCGGGATCACGGGTTGGACCCTGTACGCGAGACTGGCCCGGACCCATACGATCGCGCTCAAACACGAACCGTTCATCGTAGCGGCAAAGATGAACGGCAGTTCCGGACTGCAGATCATGCTGCGGCATATCCTGCCCAATATGATCGGCCCGCTGACCGTCAACGCCGCCACACAGATCGGTACGAACATGATCGGCATCGCCGGCCTCAGCTTCCTGGGACTGGGCGTCGTTCCGCCCAAAGCGGAGTGGGGCTCCATGATCAATGAAGCCCGTGCCTATCTCCAGCTTGCGCCCTGGTCGGTCTTTGTCCCTGCCGTCGCCGTCATCGTGACCGTCATGGTCTTCAATTATCTGGGCGACGCCGTTCGGGACTACTACGATGTAAGTGAGGCGAAGTGATGGCAATGACGAAAAAGATCAAAACGGTCCGTGCGGTCACTGCCCGTACATCGCCACAAAAAGAAAGCCTTCTCTCGATGAAGGACCTGCGGGTCTCTTACGGGGACTATGAAGCTTTGCACGGATACTCTCTGGAGCTTGCGCCCGGGGAGATCCACTGCATCGCCGGCGAGTCCGGCTCCGGGAAATCCACCATCCTGAAGGCGTTACTGGGACTCACGTCCTATTCCGCTGAGGTGACCGGCGGGTCGATGACCTTTGCCGGTGAAGATGTGCTCGCAATGAGCGATAAGGCCCGGCGGGAGCTGCTCGGCGATGAGATCGGCCTGATCGCGCAGAACCCGGCCGCCTCATTCAACCCGCTCAGAACGTTCCGCCGGCAGTTCGAAGAGACGCTGGAGAGCCACGGGAAGAAACTCGACGAACATGAGGTCTTCCATGTGTTCAAAACGCTTGGCCTGCCCACCGACGGGCGCGTCCTTTCGAGCTGTCCCTATGAGGTCAGCGGCGGCATGTGTCAGCGCGTGGCCATCGCGCTCCTGATGCTGCTGAAACCGCGGCTTCTCCTCTGCGATGAAGTGACTTCCGCTCTGGACGTCACGACCCAGAAACAGGTGGCGGACGAACTGCTCCGCCTGCGGGACGAGACCGGGATGGCCATCCTTCTGGTCACGCACAATCTCGGGCTCGCGGCCTACATGGCCGATACCATCAGTATCCTTTTGAACGGGGACTGCGTGGAGTCCGGCCCCGTCGGCGGTCATTACCGCGACGGCGCACCGGGTGTACTGGCGACTCCGTCCCATGACTATACAAAAAAGCTGCTGCACGATGTGGCCGATTTTGAAGATGACCTGAGGCCGAGAACGGCTTTTGAGACCTCCGACCCGACGGCCGTCGAACTGTCCGATGTCCACAAGACCTACCGGGTCCGCGGCAACGATGTCCAGGCGCTGAAAGGCGTCGACCTCAAACTGTATCAGGGTGAGATCCTCGGCGTCGTCGGCGAGTCCGGTTCCGGAAAGTCGACGATCCTGCGTCAGATCTGCGGGATGGAGACCCCGGAGGTGGGCGATGTACATCTCGACGGAAAGTACCAGTACATCTTCCAGGACGCCTATGCTTCGTTCGACCCGCGGATGACCATTCGCCAGTCGCTGTACGAGAGTATCCGCAATGCCGCCAAACGGGACGGAAAGCCGTCTCAGCGCGGCAACAGAGTGCCGGAGTACGATGAACGGATCCGGACCTATCTGGAACAGGTCGGGCTCTCAGAGGAACTCCTGGACCGGTTCCCGTCCCGTCTGTCCGGCGGACAGTGCCAGCGTATGGCGATCGCCCGCGCGCTGGTAGCGGACCCGGAAGTCCTTCTCTGTGACGAAATCACCTCCGCGCTCGACGTCACCGCGCAGCGTGAAGTCGTCGAGCTGCTGGTCCGACTCCAGAAGGAACTGGGACTCTCGATCATCTTCGTCTCCCATGACCTCGCGCTGGTCCACAGCTTCTGCGACCGGATCCTCGTTTTGAAGAGCGGGGAAGTGGTCACCTGCGGAGATGCCGCGACGGTCATCCAAAACACGGAAGAACCGTATACGAAACAACTGCTCGACTCGGTCCTCACGGTCCGTTAAGACTACACAAAAAAGGCCGCATTGCGTGCGCAATGCGGTCTTGCTGTTTTTCTGAGGTGGATTGCCCAAAGGTCTACAGGAGCTGGATCATCAGCTTGGTCGCGATGACGATGGAGAGCAGGGCGATGGGGTAGGTGGCGGCGTACGCGGAGGCGACGGCTTCCGTGCCGGCCGTGGAGATGAGGGTGCCGAGCGCCGGGGTCGAGGTCATGCCGCCGGTCAGAGAACCGAGGGAGTTGAGCAGCGGCATCTTCATGACATACTTTGAGAAGATGAAGCCGATGATCATCGGCAGGATGGTGATGATGGCGCCGTAGATGACGTAGATGGGACGGAAGTACCGGATGAAGCTGGCACCGCCGGCGACGCCCGCGCCGATGAGGAAGAGCATGAGGCCCAGTTCCCGGAACACTTTGAGGGACGTGATGCTCGGTATGATGCTGACTTTGCCGATCTTCCCGAAGTGACCGAACACCAGGGTGACCAGGAGGCAGCCGCCGGTGACGGTGAGGGAGAAGCCCTTGTAGCCGATGCACCCGACGAGGATGCCGAGGATGGCGGCGACCGAGAAGGCACAGAGGCCGAAGTCGTCGAGCTTGATGAGGTCCGGATCGTCTTTTTTCTCATCGGACTGGTCCGCCATGATCTTCTGGCGTTCGACGACCATGTCCGCTTTCATGATCTTGGGGACGAGCTGGACAAAGAGGACGACGCCGATGACGCCGAAGAGGTACGCAATTCCGTTGCCGACCGCGACGAGGTCTTCATGGGCGGCACCGACCGACTCTTTGGCGGCGGAAAACGCCGGGGTAGAGGTGAGGGCGCCGGACAGGAGACCTGCCACCAGGGCTTTGAACGACTCGTGGTCTTCGCTCGAGAACCGTTCTCCGATGAAGATGACAGCGACGGTCACAAGGACGGCGGCGAGGATGATGATGAGTCCCAGACTGACATAGGACTTGTAATTCTTTTTGAGGTTTCGGAAGAAACTGGGCCCGGCGATGAACCCGACCGAGGAGACGAACAGGACCAGTCCGACATTCTCGACGATCTTCAATGCCTCCTTCGCGAAGGTGACGTCGCCGACCACCAGGTTCGCTTCGAGGGAAGAATAGAAGAAGCAGCCGTACAGCAAAGCGGCGATGAACACGCCGGCGGTGCCGAGGTTGATGCCCTTGATCGTGATACGTCCCAGCAGATATCCGGCGGCCGCGATCAGAAAGACGGTGAACGTCAGATAGGTGATCGACTTGATGGACAGCAGTCCCAAAGCTCCAGTCATGGATGATGTTCCTTTCGAATAGATCTCTTTCCATACAATACAGAATACTTGTTCTACAAAATAGAATTATAATAAACAGAATAGAAGCGCGTCAATAGAGCTGTTAAAGAATTCACACATCTTTTCGGAAATGATAAAACAGAAACCCCTCGCCGGAGTCCCGGAGAGGGGTTTCGTGCCTGTTGTGTAGAAGTACAGAATCAGAATTTGCCTGCTTTCGCAGCTTCTTCGACAGAAACAGCGACCGCAACGGTGGCACCGACCATGGGGTTGTTGCCCATGCCGATGAGACCCATCATTTCGACGTGTGCCGGGACGGAGGAGGAACCTGCGAACTGGGCGTCGGAATGCATACGACCGAGGGTATCGGTCATACCGTAGGAAGCGGGGCCTGCGCCCATGTTGTCGGGGTGAAGAGTACGGCCGGTGCCGCCGCCGGAAGCGACGGAGAAGTACTTCTTGCCCTGAAGGACGCATTCTTTCTTGTAAGTGCCCGCGACCGGATGCTGGAAACGGGTCGGGTTGGTGGAGTTACCGGTGATGGAGACACCGACGTTCTCGAGGTGCATGATGGCAACGCCTTCGACGACGTCGTCGGCGCCATAGCAGCGGACGGAAGCGCGGACACCGTCAGAGTACGGAGTCTCTTTGATGACTTTGACTTCGCCCGTGAAGTAGTCCATCTTGGTCTCGACATGCGTGAAACCGTTGATTCTCGAGATGATCTGAGCGGCGTCTTTGCCAAGACCGTTCAGGATGACGCGGAGGGGCTTCTCGCGAACGACGTTCGCTTTGGAAGCGATACCGATGGCGCCTTCCGCAGCCGCGAAGGACTCGTGGCCTGCCAGGAAGCAGAAGCACTCGGTCTCCTCTTCGAGGAGCATTTTGCCGAGGTTGCCGTGGCCGAGACCGACTTTTCTGTGGTCGGCGACGGAGCCGGGGATGCAGAATGCCTGAAGGCCTTCGCCGATGGCGGCAGCGGCTTCGGATGCTTTTCTGCAGTCCTTCTTGATGGCGATGGCAGCACCGACGGTGTAAGCCCAGCACGCGTTTTCGAAGCAGATGGGCTGGATGCCTTTGACCATGTCATAGACGTCGAGGCCGGCGTCTTTGGTGATTTTCTCAGCTTCTTCGATGTCCTTGATGCCGTACTGATTGAGGACAGCGGTGATCTGATCGATTCTTCTTTCGTAGTTTTCAAACAGTGCCATGATCAAATCACTCCTTTCTCGGGTCAATAAACTTCACGGCGTCCTGGACGCGGCCGTACTGGCCGGAAGCTTTTTCCCACGCGGTATTCGGATCGTCTCCGTTTTTGATGAAATCGGTCATTTTGCCGAGGCTGACAAACTTGTAGCCGATGACTTCGTTGTTGGCGTCGAGGGCCAGTTCGGTGACATAGCCTTCGGCCATTTCGAGGTAACGGACACCCTTGGCTCTGGTGCCGTACATGGTGCCGACCTGGGAACGAAGGCCTTTACCAAGGTCTTCAAGGCCTGCGCCGATGGAAAGACCGTCGTCAGAGAACGCGCTCTGGGTACGGCCGTAAACGATCTGAAGGAACAGTTCGCGCATGGCGACGTTGATGGCGTCGCAGACGAGGTCGGTGTTCAGGGCTTCGAGGATGGTCTTGCCCTGGAGGATCTCGGCGGCCATGGCGGCGGAATGGGTCATTCCGGAGCAGCCGATGGTCTCGACGAGCGCTTCCTCGATGATGCCTTCCTTGACGTTCAGGGAGAGTTTGCAGCAGCCCTGCTGCGGTGCACACCAGCCAATACCGTGGGTAAAGCCGGAGATGTCACTGATCTGTTTTGCGCTGACCCATTTTCCCTCTTCGGGGATGGGGGCCGGATCGTGCTTCGCGCCTTTGGCGACGGGGCACATGTTCTGTACTTCTGTGGTGTAAATCATGTTCGACCACAACTCCTTCCTTACGGATTCATTCGGGTAAAAAAGCAGACGACTGCGGCGGACCGCAATTGTCATACGTTTAACGTATTCCCACTTAATGTTCTCATAAATATAGCAACTAGTCAACGGTTTTGCCGAGGAAAACCCATTTTCTTCCTTTTCTTTCCACCGCCTTTTGAACAGTTGACCGATTCTGTCTGAATATGTTATCATTGATTTGTTCGAACAAGCATCCTTTATCGAGAGAGGAGATCGAAATGACGATCGCAATGTATGCGTTCCTGATCCTGTTTCTATTGTTTTCCGGCATCCATCTGTCCGACAGCTGGAAAGATGATGCTGTGGCGCGGAAAAAGACGAAACCGTTCCTGCTCATTTTCCTGATCCTGTTCTATGTGACTGCCGCCCGGGCGAAAGGCGGGCCCGAATACCACCTGCTTCTGGCACTCGTCACGAGCTGGCTCGGCGATGTACTGCTTATCCCCAAAGGCCATCACTGGTTCGCCCTCGGAGGCATCGCCTTCGGAGCGTCCCATATTTTCTTTATTTTGGTCTACACGCAGAACATCGTTTTCGAGGGCATGCACTGGTGGCTCGTCATCCCGATCGCGCTGATCTACTTCGCGGTCGCGTTCGCCATCATTTGGGCCGTCCAGCCGACGACCCCGAAGATCATGGTCGGCCCCATGTATATTTATCTTCTGGCCAACGCCACCATGAACTCGTTCGCGCTCATGCAGCTCATCACGCACCGCAGCCCCGGTTCGGTCGTCGCGTTCATCGGCGCTCTGCTGTTCTTCATCTCGGACTGCACCCTGTTCCTTGTCCGGTACTACAAGAAGAACGAGGACCTCGTGTTCCACAAACACTTCACGGTCATGCTCACGTACCTGGCCGGTGAGCTTCTCATCGTTGTCGGTATGCTGATGCAGGCGTGAGGTACATCGCCCAAAACAGAGAGGCCTTTTCCCATTGCGGGAAGAGGTCTTTTTCTTTTTTGTAAACTTCATTGCAGATGAGTGCATTTCCATTGCAACTGTGCTACAATGAGTCGGTAATAACCCTATGCTAACTGAATGAGGATATTTATGAGATTGAACGAACTGGAAGTCGGAAAGACCGCGGTCGTCACCAGCGTGGGCGGCGAAGGCGCTCTCCGGCAGCATTTTCTGGATATGGGCATCCTGCCCGGCGCGCGCCTCAAGCTGGTGCGTTACGCGCCGATGGGAGACCCGATGGAGCTGCGCATCCACAGTTATGAGCTGAGCCTCCGGCTGGCCGATGCCGCGAACATCGGAGTCGCGGTCTGTGCCGGCGACGACGAGGAGGATTCCCCGGTCGGTGAACACTGGACCCCCGTCGAACGGGTCCGCGGCCACCATATCGAGCACCCCGGCCTCGGCGAGGGCGGCAAGTACCACGACAGCGACAACGAACAGCCGCTGCCGGAGGGCGAAGTCCTGACCTTTGCGCTGGCCGGCAACCAGAACTGCGGAAAAACGACGCTCTTCAACCAGCTGACCGGCGCGAACCAGCACGTCGGGAACTTCCCCGGCGTCACGGTGGACCGGAAAGACGGCAAGATCAAAAAGCACCCGGAAACGCTCGTGACCGACCTGCCGGGCATCTACTCGATGTCTCCCTACACCAATGAGGAGATCGTGAGCCGGCAGTTCATCCTTCACGAGAAACCGAAATGCATCATCAATATCGTCGACTGCACGAATATCGAGCGGAACCTGTACCTCACGATGCAGCTCCTCGAACTGGACACGCCCATGGTCGTCGCTTTGAACTTCCTCGATGAGGTCGTCGACAACGGCGGCGCGGTCCACCTCAATGAACTCGAAGCGGCGCTCGGTGTCCCGGTCGTCGCCGTCAACGCGTTGACCGGCGAAGGCGTCGACGAGCTCGTGGACCATGCCATCCATATCGCCCGCTATCAGGAGAGGCCGCCCCGCAGAGACTTCTGCGACGAGAACGACCACGGCGGCGCCGTGCACCGCGCCCTTCACGCGGTCATGCACCTCATCGAAGACCACGCGGCCGCGGCGGACATCCCGCTCCGGTTCGCCGCCCATAAGCTCATCGAAGGAGATCAGCGCGTCGAAGACGCCCTGGGCCTCGATCAGAATGAAAAAGAGACCATTCAGCACATCGTCGAACAGATGGAGAAGGAGAGAGGCCTCGACCGCTCTGCCGCCATCGCCGACATGCGCTTCGAATTCATCCGGAAAGTCTGCCGGGTCTCCGTCGTCAAACCGAAGGAGAGCAAGGAGTACAACCGCAGCCAGAAAGTCGACAACGTCCTGACCGGCAAGTGGACGGCTCTCCCGTGTTTCGTCGCGGTCATGGCCGTCGTGTTCTGGCTGACGTTCAACGTCGTCGGACCGTGGCTGCAGGATCTTCTGCAGCTGGGGATCGACAAACTCGCGGAACTCACGTCCCGGGCCATGCAGGCGGGGCACGTGTCTCCGGTCATCCAGTCACTCATCATCGACGGCATCTTCAACGGCGTCGGCGCGGTCGTCAGTTTCCTGCCGATCATCTGTCTGTTGTTCTTCTTCCTGTCGGTCCTGGAGGATTCCGGCTACATGGCGCGTATCGCCTTCGTCATGGACCGCCCGCTCCGGCGGATCGGCCTCTCCGGACGCTCTATCGTCCCCATGCTGATGGGCTTCGGCTGTACCGTGCCCGGTGTCATGGCTGCCCGCACGCTGCCTTCGGAACGGGACCGGAAGATCACTATCCTCATGACCCCGTTCATGAGCTGCGGCGCGAAGATCCCGATCTATGCCTTCTTCACCGCCGCCTTCTTCCCGGGGAAGGGCGCCGTCGTCATGACGCTGCTGTACTTTCTCGGCATCGTCCTCGGCATCCTCTTCGCGGTCGTCTCCCGCAAGACGATGTACAAAGGCGAGCCTGTACCCTTCGTCATGGAACTCCCGAATTACCGCATGCCCGGCCCGAAAAACGTGGCCCGGCTGCTCTGGGAGAAGGCTAAGGACTTCCTGCAGAGAGCCTTCACGATCATCTTCCTTTGCACGATCATCATCTGGTTCCTGCAGACCTTCAGTTTCCACCTTTCCGTCGTCACGGACGAGCGGGAGAGCATGCTGGCGGCCATCGCGGGCATCCTCGTCCCGGTCCTGAAACCGCTCGGCTTCGGCGACTGGCGGATCTCCACGGCCCTCATCGCCGGCGTCCTCGCCAAGGAGAGCGTCGTCTCGACCATCTCCATGCTGTTCGGCAGCACGGAAGGCCTTGCCGGCGTCCTGACGTCCCTCGGCGCGGCGAGCCTTCTGGTCTTCTGCCTCATCTACACGCCCTGCGCCGCGGCCATCGCGTCCATCCGCAGGGAACTCGGCGGAAAAACGGCGGCCGGAGTCGCCATCTGGCAGTGCGCCATCGCCTGGGTCGTGTCCTTCCTGGTGGTCCTCGTCGGACGCCTTGCGGGACTGCCGCTTTAAGTTGACGAAACGGGCAAACTGTGGTAGATTATTTGCGACATAATTATTCTTTTCTATTAGAGGAGATCGAACCATGAGCAGAATCAATACTCTTGAGACCAAGAACCTTTGCGAAAGCGCCAAGAACGGCGGCTGCGGCGAATGCCAGACGTCCTGCCAGAGCGCCTGCAAGACTTCCTGCGGCGTTGCCAACCAGCAGTGCGAGCAGAAGTAAGTTCTGAACCGACAAACCAAGCTGTGCCGCGTCCCGGCGCAGCTTTTGTCTTGTCTGCGTCTATTTTCTGATAGTTGGAGGAAAGCAGTTTGCTTCATCAATATGAACTGAACGGGTACCACATCGTACTCGACACCTGTTCGGGCTCCGTCCACTCGGTCGATGACGTCGCCTACGACATCATCGCGATGTATCCGGACCACACGGAGGAGGAGATCGTCTCCTCCATGCTGGAGAAGTACGGGGACCGCGAGGACGTCAACGAGGGCGAGATCCTCGAATGCATCGGCGATGTACGGTACCTCGAAGAGCACCAAAAGCTCTACACCCCGGATACCTATGAGCCTCTCGCGGGAGAGTTCAAAAAACGCAGCGGCGACGTCATCAAGGCCCTGTGCCTGCATGTGTCCCACACCTGCAACCTCAACTGTGAATACTGCTTCGCGAGCCAGGGCAAGTACCACGGCGACCGTGCGCTCATGAGCTTTGAGGTGGCAAAACAGGCGATGGACTTCCTCGTGGCCCACTCCGGCACCCGCCGGAACCTCGAAGTCGACTTCTTCGGCGGCGAGCCCCTCATGAACTGGGACGTCGTCAAGCAGACCGTCGACTACTGCCGGTCCATCGAGAAAGAGGCGGGGAAGAACTTCCGCTTCACAGTGACGACGAACGGCATGCTCATCGATGACGACATCATCGACTACTGCAACAAAGAGATGTCCAACGTCGTCCTGAGCCTCGACGGGCGCAAAGAGGTCCACGACCGCACCCGGGTCGACTATGCCGGCCAGGGAAGCTGGGAGCGGATCGTCCCGAAATTCCAGAAACTGGTGGAGGCCCGCGGGGGAAAGAACTACTACATGCGCGGCACCTTCACCCATCTCAATACCGACTTCACGAACGACATCTTCATGATGGCGGACCTCGGGTTCCGGGAACTCTCTATGGAACCGGTCGTCTGCAAGCCCGGCGACCCGCTGGCGCTGACCGAAGAAGACCTGCCGGTCCTGAAAGAGGAGTATGAACTCCTCGCGAAGGAGATGCTCCGGAGAGAAGAGACCGGAGACGGCTTCACGTTCTACCATTACATGATCGACCTGCAGCACGGCCCCTGCATCTACAAGCGCATTTCCGGGTGCGGCTCGGGGACCGAGTACATGGCGGTCACTCCCTGGGGCGACCTGTACCCCTGCCACCAGTTCGTCGGGGAGGAAGAGTATAGGCTCGGCGACATCTGGAACGGAGTCACCGAGAAAGACAAACAGGACGAGTTCCGGTACTGCAACGCCTATGCCCGCCCGGACTGTGCGGACTGCTGGGCCAAACTCTACTGCTCCGGCGGCTGCGCGGCGAACGCGTACCACGCGACCGGCGACGTCAAGGGCATCTATGAGTACGGCTGTGAACTGTTCCGCAAACGCATCGAATGCGCCATCATGATCCAGGTCGCCCACGCGGAGCACCCGGACCTCTATAAACCCCACCGCGTCGGCGGGGACAAGGCGATCTCCCTGAACGGACGTCTGGCCGCGGTGCCGGACGAGGAAGACTGCGGAGACTGCACTACCTGTGACTGAACCTCTGGAGGGTTGAGCATGAATTACGATATCATCATCATCGGAGCGGGCCCCGGCGGCATCTTTTCCGCCTATGAGCTGACCCGCGGCGAGGACTGCCCGCGCATCGCCATCTTCGAAGAGGGACATGAGCTCGCGAAGCGGCATTGTCCCATCGACGGCAAGAATATCAAGTCCTGCATCCACTGTCCGTCCTGCGACATCATGAACGGCTTTGGAGGAGCGGGCGCCTTCTCCGACGGCAAATACAATATCACGAACGACTTCGGCGGTACGCTCTATGAGCACATCGGCCGGGAGACCGCGCTCGAACTCATGGAGTATGTCGACGACATCAACTGCGAGTACGGCGGAGCGGGCACGAAGATGTACTCCACCGCCGGCACCGAGTTCAAGAAAAAGTGCATGCAGAACGGCCTGACCCTGCTCGACGCGTCGGTCCGTCATCTCGGCACGGACATCAACTACATCGTCCTCCAGCACCTCTATGACGAGCTGAAGGACAAGGTCGACTTCTACTTCGAGACGCCGGTCACCTCGGTCGAAAAGCTGGAGGAGGGCTACCGCATCCATACCGCGGAGGCGATTTACGACGCGGAAGTCTGCATCATCTCCGTCGGCCGGAGCGGCTCCCACTGGATGGAGACGGTCTGCGAAGACCTCGACATCCCGACCATGTCGAACCGCGTGGACATCGGCGTCCGCGTGGAAGTGCCGGCGCCCATCTTCGAGCACATCACCGATGAGCTCTACGAGGGCAAGATCGTCTACCGCACCGAAAAGTACGAGGACAACGTGCGCACGTTCTGCATGAACCCGCACGGCATCGTCGTCAATGAAAATACGAACGGGATCGTCACGGTCAACGGCCACAGTTTTGAAGACGAGGGCAAGAAGACCGACAACACGAACTTCGCGCTGCTGGTCTCGAAGCATTTCTCCGAGCCCTTCAAAGACTCCAACGGATATGGTGAGTCCATCGCCCGCCTCAGTAACATGCTCGGTGAAGGCGTCATCGTCCAGCGCTTCGGCGACCTCGAACGGGGGAGACGCAGCACCGTGGAACGGATGATGGAGAGTCGGACCGTCCCGACGCTGAAAGCCACGCCCGGCGACCTGTCTCTGGTCCTGCCGAAGCGGATCCTCGACGGCATCATCGAGATGATCTATGCCCTCGACAAGATCGCGCCCGGTATGGCGAACGACGACACGCTCCTCTACGGTGTCGAAGTCAAGTTCTACAACATGGAAGTGGAGCTCGACGAGAACCTCGAGACCTGCCACAAAAATCTGTTCGTCATCGGCGACGGCAGCGGCGTCACACATTCGCTGTCCCACGCCTCGGCGAGCGGTGTCTATGTAGCGAGACACATTCTGGGAAAAGGATAAATCGCCCTTGACAGAGGCGCGGTTTTTCAGTACATTAGTTGTGCAAAGTAATAGGGAGTAGCTTGCAGGGCCCCGGCTCTGTGACATGCTTTCGTCAGTACGGGAAGAAATCCCCGGAACATGTCGTAAGAAGCGAGACTTTTACTGTAGAACGCAGGGAAATTGCGTCCTGCAGTGAGAGTCTCTTTCTGCTTTAGAGGAAAAGGAAGGATTATGAGTATTACTTTTGTCGTGAGCGCGATCCTCACACTCCTTGCCGGTATCGGTATCTTTCTGATCGCCTGCTCCATGATGAGCTCCAACCTGGAAGCCGTCAGCAGTAGCAAACTTCGTGCGCTGTTCGCAAAGATGTCCGGCAGTAAATGGCTCGGCGTCGGGATCGGTGCGGTCGCGACCGCTGCCATCCAAAGTTCCGGTGCCACCACCGTCATGACCATCGGTTTCGTCAACGCCGGCATCATGTCGCTGGTCCAGGCGGCCACCATCATCTTCGGTGCCAACATCGGTACGACCATCACCGGTCAGATCGTTGCCCTCGGTATGTTCGGCGGCGACTCCATCTCGACTACCGTCCTGTTCTCCGCCATGGCGGGCATCGGCGCTTTCATCATGACCTTTGCCAAAAAGGACATGATCAAGAAAGTCGGCGGCATCCTCGCCGGCTTCGGTATGCTGTTCGTCGGTCTTTCCATGATGAGCAGTTCCATGGAGAGCTTTGCGGAACTGGATGCGGTCAAGATGTTCCTTGCGGGCATCAAGAACCCGCTGCTTCTGGTCCTGATCGGCGCCCTTCTGACCGCCATCATCCAGAGTTCGTCCGTCATGACGTCCGTCGCCATCACCATGCTGTTCGTCGGACTCATCTCGCTCGACCAGGGCATCTACCTGACCATGGGTTCCAACATCGGTTCCTGCGTGGTCGCCATCATTGCCGGTATGACGTCCGGCACGAACGCGAAGCGGACCGCTCTCATCCATCTGCTCTTCAACACCGGCGGCGTCATCGTTTTCCTGGTCATCGGCCTGCTGCTCGGCATGGTCCCGGGCCGCGACCTCGACTTCGGTTCCATCTTCGGAACGCTGTTCCCGAACGCGCCTCAGACCCAGCTCGCCATGTTCCATACCTTCTTCAACTGCCTGGCGGTCCTCCTGTTCCTCCCGTTCACGGAGAAACTCGTACAGCTGGTCGAACGTCTCATTCCGGAGCACATCGCGGTGGAAGCAAAAGAGGAAAAAGAAGTTGCGCGGCTGTATTATGTCGATGATCACATGCTCGCTACTCCGCCCCTTGCCCTCCAGCAGGTGAAAAAGGAGATCATGAACATGGCCGACATCGCCATGCGGAACTTCTCCGACTCGCTCTACCGGCTGCGGCACCCGGACGCTCTCGATATGGATCAGTTCCGGGCCAATGAAGACGAGCTCAACTTCCTCAACAAGAAACTGACGCACTTCCTCGTCAAACTGTTTGACCAGAACCTCAGCGTCAAAGATAAACGCTATATCTCGACCGCGTTCCACACCCTGACCGACCTCGAACGTGTCGGTGACTACGCAAAGAACGTCATCGAATACGGAGACCAGATCAAAGAGGCGGAAGGCAAGCTTTCCGACGCTGCCATCACAGAGGTCCGGAACCTTCAGGAACTGCTCGAAAAGCTCTACGACGCAACGGTCCGCGCCTATGTCATGCGCAACCTTGAGGCGTTCGAAGAAGCCAAAGTCTTTGAGCAGGAGATGGACGATATGACCGAAGAATACAAGAAGGCCCACATCGACCGGCTCAATGAAGATCTGTGCGATCCCGAAGTCGGCGCCAACTACCTCACGTTCCTCTCCAATGTCGAACGTGTCGCTGACCACTACTTCAATGTGGCTGAATCCATCAAGGAGGTCCTTCGCTGACCGATTGCCCATTGAAAGGAGAAAGAAGTTATTATGAAGATCCTTCTCGATGTCGTCATCCTGATCGCGGGCTTTATCGCCCTCATCAAAGGTGCCGACTGGTTCGTGGACGGCGCGGCCGCCCTTGCCAAGAAACTGAAAGTGCCCGGGCTCATCATCGGCCTCACGGTCGTCGCCATGGGCACCAGTGCACCGGAACTTGCCGTCAGTACGTCGGCTGCCATCCAGGGCGCCAATGAGATCGCCGTCAGCAATGTCGTCGGTTCCAACCTGTTCAATACGCTGATGGTCCTCGGCATCTGCGCGCTCATCCATCCGCTGCCCGTCGGAAACAGTGTGCTGAAGCGGGACTTCCCGGTGAACCTCGGGGTCACGTTCCTGCTGCTCATCGGCTCCTGCTACATGCTGTTCATGAACGGCGGACTGCTGAACTACTCGATGGCGGACAATGTGGGACTCGTCTCCCGCTGGCTCGGGCTCCTGCTGCTGGTCATTTTTGTCTGTTACATCGCCTATCTCATCCACGATGCGCGGAAGAACCCCGCGGAAACGGAAGAGGAATATGAGGACATGCCCGGCTGGAAATGCTTCCTGCTGATCATCATCGGCATCGCCCTGATCGTCGCCGGCGGGGAAGCCGTCGTCTACGGCGCCAAGAATATCGCGCTGGCGGCCGGCATGACCGAAACACTGGTCGGCCTCACCATCGTCGCCCTCGGCACGTCTCTGCCGGAACTGGTCACGTCCATCGTGGCGGCCCGGAAAGGGGAGACCGGTATGGCGGTCGGAAACGTGGTCGGCTCGAACATCTTCAATGTCCTGCTGATCCTCGGCGTCTCTTCGGCGATCCACCCGATCGCGGTCAATGCCGCCTCTGTCTGGGATCTCTACATCCTGATCGGCATCGGTATCCTGACCTATGTCTTCGGTCTCACGAAGAAATCGATCAAACGCCCGGAAGGCGCCGTCATGGTCCTTCTGTATTTCGCCGCCATGGCATTCGCCATCGTCCGGTAACCGTTTAAAGGAGTGTGTGCTCCGATGAAGACTCCCATCGCGGACTTCTGCAGAGAGTATTCACAACAGAATAAAACGAGACTCCACATGCCCGGCCACAAAGGTCAGGGCATGCTCGGCGTTGAGGCGCTCGACCTCACGGAAGTCAAGGGCGCGGACTCCCTCTATGAAGCGTACGGCATCATCGCGGAGAGTGAAGCGAACGCGTCAAAGCTGTTTGGCTCCCGCCGCACGTTCTACTCCACCGGAGGTTCGTCCCAGAGCATCAAGGCGATGTGCCTGCTTGCGTGCCAAAACTGGTTTAAGGCCAATGACGGGACTCCGCTCATCCTGGCGGGACGCAATGCGCACAAGTCCTTCGTTCAGGCCTCTCAGCTCATCGGCTTCGACGTGGAATGGATGGTCTCGGAAGAGGAGTTCTCTCTATGCCGCTGTGCCATCTCTCCGGATGGACTGCAGAGACAGCTGGAACGGCTGAACAGGGAAGACAAAGCGGTCGCCGCAGTGTTCGTGACGTCTCCCGACTACCTTGGAAACGTCCTGGACATCCGGGGTCTGGCGGAAACCGCGCACCGGTACGGGACGCTGCTGCTCGTGGACAATGCTCACGGCGCATACCTGAAGTTCCTGCCGGAGGACAGACACCCCATGACGCTTGGCGCCGACGCCTGCGCGGACTCCGCACATAAGACGCTCCCGGTGCTGACCGGAGGTGGGTACCTCCATATCGGAACGAATGCTCCCGAGGGCTTCGAAGAGACCGCACGTGAGGCGATGTGCCTCTTTGGCTCCACAAGCCCCTCGTACCTCATTCTCCAGTCTCTGGACCTCGGCAACGAATGGATCGAAAAAAACGCTCAGACGGCCTTTTCGGAGACCGCGGAGCGTGTAGATGCCGTCAAAGCACAGATGGAGTCCGAAGGACTGGTTTTGATGGGGGACGAACCCCTGAAAACGACCGTCGACTGTGTCGCGTCCAACGTGGGCCCGGGCACCGCGTTCGCGGACCGGCTCCGGGACTTCGACATCGAATGTGAATACGCGGACCGCGATGTCGTCGTCCTGATGTTCGCGCCGAACAACCCGAAGGAGGACTTCGAAAAACTGTCCGCCGCGGTCCATGCGCTGATGCCGGCGCAACCGGGCATGCCGTTCACGGACAACGATCGGCCGCCGTTCTCCGACCGGCTGCCGGAGAAGGTCCTCATGCCGCGCGACGTGCTGTTCCGCCCGACCGGGACCATCCCGGTTGCCGAAGCAGAGGGCCGCATCGCCGCCGACACTTCCATGGGCTGTCCGCCTGCCATTTTGCCGGTGGTGCCCGGAGAGAAGATCGACCGCAG
>ONJD01000057.1 GCA_900317985.1 uncultured Eubacteriales bacterium
GAAGACAGCACCCAGTATATCCGCCTCAACTTCTCGACCCCCACCGATGAGGACATCGAGAAAGGCTTGAAACTTCTCGGCGAAGTCGCACGAGAGATGATTGGAGAATAAACGAATGGAAGAAAAACAGAAACGCGTCCTGAGTCTCATGCAGACGAGCGGCATCACGACCCTCGGCCACTACCTTGGCGCTCTCAAAAACTGGAGCGACATCGCCGATGAGTTCGAATGTGCCTTCGGCGTCGCGGACCTTCACGCCATCACGGTCCGCCAGGACCCGCAGAAATTCCGCAAGCAGGTCAGCGACATGTACGCGCTGCTGCTTGCCCTCGACCTGAAACCGGAGAAGAACATCATCTTTGTCCAGAGCCAGGTCCCGACCCACGCCCAGATGGGCTGGATCCTCGACTGTTACACCCAGTTCGGCGAGATGTCCCGGATGACCCAGTTCAAGGACAAGTCGAAACAGCATGCCGACAACGTCAATGTCGGTCTGTTCTCATACCCCGCACTCATGGCCGGTGACATCCTGCTCTACCAGGCAGATTACGTTCCGGTCGGCGCGGACCAGAAACAGCATCTCGAGATCTGCCGCGACATCGCGAACCGCTTCAACGGCATCTACGGCGATGTGTTCAACATCCCCGAACCGCTGATCCGTGACACCGGCGCCCGCGTCATGAGCCTCACCGACCCGACGAAGAAGATGAGCAAATCGGACCCGAACCCGAAGTCCTACGTCTCCATCTTCGACGAGCCGAACGTCATCGCGAAGAAGATCCGTTCCGCCGTCACCGACTCGGAAGCCTGTGTCCGTTACGCGGAGGGCAAGGACGGGGTCAACAACCTCATGTCCATCTACTCCTGCGTCACCGGGCTCACCAACGAGCAGATCGAAGCCGAGTTCGCCGGCAAAGGCTACGGCGACTTCAAGAACGCGGTGGCCGACGCTGTCATCGCATCTCTCGAGCCGCTCCAGGCCGAGTTCAAGCGGGTCTCCTCCGACCGTGCCTACCTTGAGCAGTGCATGAAGGAAGGTGCCGAGAAGGCGATGTACGTCTCCTCGAAGACCCTGAACAAAGCCATGAAGAAGATCGGCTTTTACCAGTTCAAGAAATAAGAAAGGAAGTGAACTGCATGGACGTTCCTGATGGAAATATTCCTTTGCGTTTTGCGATCGAAAAACGAAATACCGTTCATGGCAGGACACTCTGATTCTTGTAACAAAGAACAATGAGCGCTCCTCTCATTGCCGTGACGGTGTATGAGAGGAGCATTTTTATGGAAGAAAGAACCTATGAAGCAGAGCTCGCCATGCTGGCCGCCGGAGACTTCTCCGGTCTTCGAAAAGAGCTCACTGAATGGAATGAAGTCGACATCGCCGACTTCCTGGAGGAACTGGAACCCAAAGACATGATCAAGGTGTTCCGCATCCTCCCGAAAGACATCTCCGCGGAAGTCTTCTCCTATCTGGAAGCGGACAACCAGGAGAGCATCGTCGCGAGCATCACGAACAAGGAACTGCGCAACCTCGTCGACGATCTGTACCTCGATGACGTGGTCGACTTCCTCGAGGAAGTGCCGGCCAACGTCGTCACCCGTGTCCTGAAGGTCACGAGTCCGGACACACGCAAAGAGATCAATACGTTCCTCAACTACCCGGAGGACTCCGCCGGCAGCATCATGACGAACGAGATGATCACCCTGCACGACAGCATGACGGTGCGGGACGCCATCCGTTACATCCGCGCCACCGGCGAGGACAAGGTCTCCATCTACACGGTCTACTGCATCGATGCCACCCGGCACCTCATCGGGACCATCGAACTGGCCGACCTCATCTATCACCCCTCGGACACTCTCATCCGGGACATCATGGACGATGACAAACAGCTCATCTTCGTCCGCACCATGGATGACCAGGAAGAAGTGGCTGAAGTCGTTAAGCACTACGACCTTCTGAGCGTGCCCGTCGTCGACAAGGAAGACCGACTCGTCGGCATCGTCACCGTCGACGACGTCATCGACATCCTGCAGGAAGAGGCGACGGAAGATATCGAAAAGATGGCCGCTATCACGCCGACCGACAAACCGTATCTCCGCACCGGCATCTTCGAGACCTACAAAGCCCGGATGCCCTGGCTTCTCCTCCTCATGATCTCCGCGACCTTCACCGGCGCCATCATCACGAAGTTCGAGAACGCGCTCGCCACGTTCGTGGTCCTGACCGCCTACATCCCGATGCTCATGGACACCGGCGGCAACTCCGGTTCCCAGGCGAGCGTCTCCGTCATCCGCGCCCTTTCCCTGGGCGATGTGGAATTCCGCGATGTACTGCGGGTCATCTGGAAGGAGATCCGCGTAGCGGTCCTCTGCGGCCTCACGCTGGCGGCTGCCAACTTCGTCAAGCTTCTCCTGATCGACAAGCTGGTCCTCATGGTGGCCCTCGTCGTCTGTCTGACGCTGGTCCTCGTGGTCCTCGTCGCGAAGATCATCGGCTGTACGCTGCCGATGCTGGCGGACCGGGCCGGCCTCGACCCGGCCGTCATGGCATCTCCCTTCATCACGACGCTGGTCGACGCCATCGCGCTGGTCACGTATTTCAAACTGGCGACCGTGCTGCTGCACATCGCCTGAACAACCAAAAACGATTCGTACGGTATGCTTCATACCGTACGAATTTTTTTGCGCCATAACGACCGTTCGTTGAGCGAAACCGACCGTTCGCGGCAGGGGACCCGTTTTTTACGAATCTTATCTTTATAATAGAATCACCCGGGAAACCAATACACGCGCGTGTTGGAAAGGATCTCAATATGTATCTCGAAGAAGAACGGACCATCGAAGCGGTGCTGCGGGCAGCGCTCGAGTCTCCGTCCGATGAACTGCGGCTCCGCCTCGTCGACCGCTTTCGGGAACAGGGGTATGAGGCGCTGGCCGTGGGGAAGGAGCCCCGCCCGAACGCGCCCTCGGTCGTCGTGTTCGACGACCTGACCTACGCGGTCATCTACCTGTTCACGGGAGACCGTATGAACGAAGCGGAGTTCGAAGTGTTCCGGAAAGAGGCACAGGAGTTTGCCTGGGACCACGATGCCGCGGCCTATTTCGTCCACGTGAGCGGACCGCTCATTCAGCGGGGAACCGACTGAACCGGACCCCGGTGTCGAGCCCCTCAGCGCTGAGCCGGATGGAAAAGAGTTCTTCGGTCGTCTCCCGGAGCCGGGCCGCCTCCCGAATGGAGAGGCCCCGGTTCTCGGGGCGGCAGAACTCCTCGACCGCCCGGTCGGGGAGGAGCAGGAGGGCGGCGAACAGGTTGGCCTCCCGCTCGAACCGGTTTTCCATCCGGTAGAGGTCGTAGTCGTTGAACAGCGTCTGAGACGAGACCTCCCGGTGGAGCAGATGGTGTCCGAGCTCATGCGCGCAGACGACCCGCTGCAGCGCCTCCGGGAGGTCCTGTTCGATGGCGATGAACGGAATGTCGTTCAGCACGAGGTAAAACCCTTTGAGGCCGCCGAGCGGGAAGTAACGCACGCGGACGTGCATCGCCTCCGCCAGCGCCACGGGGTCGGGACGGTCGTCATCGAACCCGTACCGGTCTCCGAGGTCGGCGATGAGCGCCTTCAGTTCCCGGACCCGGTCAGCCGTCATACGATTCGCGGACCAGTTCGGTCATGGCGTCCAGGAACAGTTCCCGGTCGCTCGCGGAGAGGTGACCGCCGGCAAAGAGGGCGGTGATCTCTTGCATGAGCCGGTACAGTTCCATCCGGTCCTGCTCCCGGCCGGTCTCTTTCTGCTCGGAAGCGAGCAGCCGGTAGAAGTCGTCGCTCTTGACGAGGCTCTGCAGGGGCACGTTGAAATAGGCGGCAATGCGGTTCAGCGTGACGGGGCTTTTCGGAAGGCAGACCCCCAGCTCATAGTTTTGCAGGGTCCGCAGATTCACGCCGGCGATCTTCGCCAGTTCCGACTGGGTCAGCCCCTGCGCGTTTCGCAATTCTCTCAAAGTTTCCGCAAACATGGTTCTCCTCCTTTTACTGGTCCGGGCGCTCTCATCTTACGAGGCCCGCCGTGAAAAGGGAAGAGGAACTCGACGAACGGTCGAAAAATCGTCACGAACGGTCGTTAAGGTAGAACCGAACGGCTGTTATGTGGTAAGATACTGGAAGAAAGAACGAGGAGGCATTTTTATGGAACTCGGTGAAATCAGAAATGCGGCAGCGTCTGCCGCGGCGGAAGTCCTGGAAGCGGCACGGCTCGCTCCGGGCGACCTGTTCGTCGTCGGCTGCTCGTCGAGCGAAGTCATGGGAGAGAAGATCGGCACCCATACCAACACAGACATTGCCGGTGCTCTGTATGAAGGTATCATGAGTGTTCTGGAGCCCGCGGGCATCCGCCTTGCCGCCCAGTGCTGCGAACACCTGAACCGCGCTCTCGTCGTCGAGCAGGAGACCGCGGACGCGTTCCGCCTCGAAGAAGTCAACGCCATCCCGCAGCCCAACCACGCGGGCGGCGCCTTCGCGACCGTCGCCTATGAACGCATGGCTCACCCGGTGGTCGTCGAGGACCTCGGCGCGCAGGCATCTGCCGGCATGGACATCGGCGCCACGCTCATCGGCATGCATATCCACCCGGTAGTCGTCCCGCTGCGCATCTCCGTCGATCATATCGGGGAAGCGCCCCTCATCTGTGCCCGCCGCCGGCCCAAATATGTGGGCGGCGCCAGAGCCATCTATGATGACTCTAAAATGTAAAAAGAATAAAAAATAGAATTATATAAAAATTCATATATTACATCGCCGCGGCGTGAAACCCGCGTCGTTGCGTAAGGTTTCTCTGTGAAACACAACATATTGTGGTCCGGAGACCCTAGATATTGTGCATTTTTGTGATAATTTGGTCTTGCGAAATCTATATCTTGCGGTATAATGGAATGCGAACGAAAATTTTTGCACAATATCTAGGGTTTTTGTTGTGTGTCAGGGAGGAAATACCATCATGATGTATTATAATGAGCATCTCGATGGCAACATGGAGACGGAAGACGTCAAAGTGTGTGTCATGAAGCGTTCGGGGGAACGCGTACCGTACGACGGCAATAAGATCGCCGCCGCCATCATCAAGGCGAACAACGAAGAGGGTATCCTCTCGGAGCGCTTGAGCGATCAGCAGATCGAAGACATCGTCTCGGGTATCGAGAAAGACGCCCGCAATGCCGGTCGTGACCTGTCCGTCGAAGAGATCCAGGACAAGGTCGAAGACGCCCTCATGGGCACCGGTAAGACGAAAGTCGCAAGACTTTACATCACTTACCGTTATAAACACAATGAAATGCGTAAGATGAGCAACATCGACCAGAAGATCGCCGGTGTCGTCGAGCGCGACAATGAAGAGGTCAAGCAGGAGAACTCCAATAAGAACCCGACCGTCCTTTCCGTCCAGAGAGACTACATGGCGGGTGAATGGAGCCGCTACTACACCTCGAAGTATCTGCTTCCGGAAGACATCGTCACCGCACATCGCGAAGGCGTCATCCATTTCCACGATGCCGACTACTTCGCGCAGCACATGCACAACTGCGACCTCGTCAACCTGGAAGACATGCTCCAGAACGGCACCTGCATCTCCGGGACCCACATCGACCGTCCCCGCAGTTTTGCCACTGCCTGCACCGTCGCTTCTCAGATCGTCGCTCAGGTCGCGTCCAGCCAGTACGGCGGACAGACCATTACCATGAGCCATCTGGCTCCCTTCGTCGACGTCACCCGTCAGAAGATCCGCGCCCGTCTCGGTGAGGAACTGGCGGAAGCCGGTGTCCGTCTCGACGACGACAAGTTCTCCACTCTCGTGGAAAAGGAAGTCCGCAAGGAAGTCGAGAGCGGTTGTCAGACCATCCAGTATCAGCTGATCACCCTGCAGTCCACCAATGGCCAGGCTCCCTTCGTCACGGTCTTCCTGTACCTGAACGAAGTGCCGGAAGGCCAGGTCCGGGACGACCTCGCGCTCATCATCGAGGTCATGCTGAACCAGCGCATCCTGGGCGTCAAGGACAAGACCGGCGCGTATATCACTCCGGCGTTCCCGAAGCTCATCTATGTCCTGCAGGATGACAACATCACCGAGGACAGCAAGTACTTCGCACTGACCGAACTGGCTGCCCGCTGCACCGCGAAACGCATGGTGCCGGACTACATCTCCGAGAAGAAAGCACTCGAACTGAAGGGCGACGTGTACCCCTGCATGGGTTGCCGCTCCTTCCTGACTCCGGACCGCTTCACCGACAACGGTTACGGCAACCCGGGTCATGCGGAAAACTACAAAGAAGGCGTCCATAAGTACTATGGCCGCTTCAATCAGGGCGTCGTCACGCTGAACCTCGTCGACATCGCCTGCTCTTCCGGACAGGATGAAGACAAGTTCTGGCAGCTCATGAACGAGCGCCTCGACCTCTGCCACAGAGCGCTGCGCATCCGTCATGAGCGTCTGCTCGGCACTCCGTCCGACGTCGCTCCCATCCTCTGGCAGGATGGCGCCATCGCCCGTCTGAAACCCGGCGAGACCATCGACAAGCTCCTCTACGGCGGCTATTCCACCATCTCGCTCGGCTATGCAGGCCTGGCAGAATGCGTCTACTACATGACCGGCGAGTCCCATACCGCAGACCGCGGCAAGGAGTTCGGCCTTCAGGTCATGCAGGCTCTGAACGACGCCTGTGCCAAGTGGAAAGCCGAAGAGAACATCGACTACTCTGTCTACGGCACTCCGCTGGAGTCCACCACCTACAAGTTCGCCAAGTGCCTGCAGAAGCGCTTCGGTAAGATCGACGGTGTCACCGACAAGAACTACATCACCAACTCTTACCATATCCACGTCACCGAGGACATCAACGCTTTCGACAAGCTGACCAAGGAAGCCGAATTCCAGAAGCTCAGCCCCGGCGGCGCCATCTCCTACGTGGAAGTCCCGAACATGCAGGACAACATCCCCGCTGTCATCGCGGTCATGCAGCACATCTACGACTGCATCCTCTACGCAGAGCTCAACACGAAGTCCGACTACTGTGACATCTGCGGTTTCGACGGCGAGATCCAGATCAAGAAAGACGCCACCGGCAAACTTATCTGGGAGTGCCCGAAGTGCGGTAACCGCGACCAGTCCAAGATGCACGTTGCCCGCCGTACCTGCGGCTACATCGGCACCCAGTACTGGAACCAGGGCCGTACCCAGGAGATCGCGGAGCGCGTCCTCCATCTGTAAGAACGACCTGTATCTGTAAAGCCTCATGGCTTTACACGGAAGAAAACACAAAGGCCGACGAATCCCCGTCGGCCTTTTTCTTGAGAACCCGTAAATCGCCAAAAAGGAGGCAGAACCCATGCATTACGGCGAGATCAAAACCTATGATATTGCCAACGGACCCGGCGTCCGTGTGACCCTGTTCGTCTCCGGCTGCACCAACGCCTGCAAAAACTGCTTCCAGCCCCAGACCTGGGACTTCCACTACGGCCAGGAGTTCGACGACTCGGCGAAAGAGCGCATCTTCACGGAGTTGTCGCACATCTTTACCCAGGGGCTCACGCTCCTCGGCGGAGACCCATTCGAACCGGCGAACCAGAGAGCCCTCGTGCCGTTTTTGCGCGAGGTGAGGGAGAAGTTCCCGGGAAAGGACATCTGGGCTTTCACAGGCTTCCTGTACGAAGACCTGCTGACGGAAGGCACCTACTGCCACACGGAGGTCTCCGAAGAGATGCTCTCTCTTTGCGACGTCCTCGTCGACGGCCGTTTTGAGGAGGACCTCAAGGGCATCACGCTCCGGTTCCGCGGCTCTTCGAACCAGCGGCTCATCGACCTGCCCGCCACCCGGGAGACCGGGGAGATCGTCCTCTGGGATGACGGCGGCCACATGTGACATAAATCTGTTTCCAAGATAATTATCATTTGACTAAAGGGACCTTCGGAGGTCCTTTTTGTTTTGGGAAAAGGATAACTAACAGACAAGTGTGAATAATCTTGTATCAAGGTAATTGTTCGCGCGAGATTAACGGTTGTTAATGTGAGGAGGTTTATTATCGAGTAAAATAGAAAATAATATTATATGATTTGATCGATAAGAAATGGGGAAAAAGCAATATGAATGCATTTCGAAAAACAATCGCCGGGCTGATGAGCCTTGGTGTTATTATCGGGAGTGTGACGGCAGGAACGGTGGCATCTGCACTGGACCAGTCAGCGATCGCATCTCCGGTTGTTTCTGCCCAGTCTGCCGACCCGTTCACACAGGCGGCTGACTTGGTGGCCGCTGCTGTTGCAGAAACACTTGATCTTGCAAACGCAACTACAATTGAAATCGCCAACATAATGCACCAGTTTGGGCTGGACAGTTTGATTCCCAACGCACTGGCTCCTTATATCCATCCCGGCAAAAACTATACCGGGGTGGCGTATTACAACTATAATGGCGAGACGGCTTGGTGGGCTTTCAAAAACGGAGAAGTCCAGCCGAAAGCAAACGGTTTTTATGATAACCAATTCGGGACCTGGTATGTGCGGAACGGAAAGGTCGATCAAAGCGCGACCGGCCTCGTCCTCAATTCCGGAAGCAGATGGTATGTCCTTGAGGGCAAAGTCCAAAAGAACTATAGCGGAATGGTCACCTACAAAGGGATCCGATATCGTGTGACAGACGGCAGGGTCACCGGAGGCGCTACTCAGGTCGAAACAGATGCTGTCAAAATACTGAACTCAGTTGGATGGGACTTTAAAAAAGCATATTACTGGACCATCAACAATATCAAATACAACAAATACATCGTTCCGGTAGACGGGTCCTACGGTGTCAGTAATTACGCGATTTACGGACTTGAAAAGAAAACGGGAAACTGCTATACGTTCAGCTGCAGCGTATACTACCTTGGCAGGATGTGCAATGAGGATATCCACGTAATCAAAGGGACCGTTCCACATGTTGGCGGTACTCAGGGCGCTCATTCCTGGAATGAAGTCAAACGGAACGGGCGGACATATGTCCTTGATGCTCAGTATGAACAACAATGGAGAAACCGTGGCCGACATCCATATAGCGGCTGGCTCTTTACGTATGGCACAAAGGGATCTTTGGTTTATCACAAGCAATCGACACTTGCTTAAAAGGAGGTCATCATGAAACTCAAAACATTCATTGCGGCAACGCTGATCGCCTGTCTGTTCTGCATCATGTTTGCTGCTTGCAGTGGCTCGGATCAGGCAGAAGAGACAACGACTGCTCTGAAAACTACAGTTGCCACAGAGTCTACGACGAAAAAAGCAGTTCAAAAGAAAACGGAAGCAAAAGACATCAA
>ONJD01000070.1 GCA_900317985.1 uncultured Eubacteriales bacterium
TCCGCTTACCACGTCGGCATGGTCGCCCAGTATGTGTTCGAGGACCTGACCGGCATCCCGGTCCGCGTGGAAGTCGCTTCCGAGTTCCGGTACCGCAGAAGCCCGATCGCCCCGAATACCCTCGCGATCGTCATCAGCCAGTCCGGTGAGACGGCCGACAGCCTCGAAGCCCTGCGCAAATGCAAGGCGAACAACGTGAAGACCCTGGCCATCGTCAATGTCATCGGCAGCTCCATCGCCCGCGAAGCGGACTATGTGTTCTACACGCTCGCCGGCCCGGAGATCGCCGTCGCGACCACCAAGGCGTACTCTACCCAGCTCGTCGCCAACGACCTGCTGGCCATCGAGTTCGCGCGGGTGAGAGGGAAGCTGACCAAGAAGCAGGCTTCCGCCATGGTCAAGGAACTGAAGACTCTGCCGGACAAGATCCAGCGGATCCTCGACGACAAAGAGCGTCTGCAGTGGTTCGCCTCCAAGTTCGCGAACGCCAACGACATCTTCTTCATCGGCCGCGGCCTCGACTTCGCGACCTGCATGGAAGGCTCGCTCAAGATGAAAGAGACCTCCTATGTCCATTCCGAAGCCTACGCCGCCGGCGAACTGAAGCACGGCACCATCTCGCTCATCGAAGACGGCACCCTTGTCATCGGTGTCTGCACTCAGAGTGAAGTCATCGAGAAGACGGTGTCCAACATGGTCGAGACCGGCAGCCGCGGCGCCTACCTCATGGGCCTCACCACCGCAGGCAATTACAATATGGAAGACATCGCGAACTTCTGTGTCTTCATCCCGAAGACCGACGAACACTTCACGACCTCTCTGGCGGTCGTCCCGCTGCAGCTGATGGGCTATTATGTGTCCCTGGCCCGCGGCGTCGATGTCGACAAACCGAGAAACCTCGCAAAGTCTGTTACCGTCGAATAAATTGTTGAAACGAAAGCGCTCTCTGCAAAGAGGGCGCTTTTTCAGCATTATATACAAAGAAAACCTCGAAAAATTGTCAAAATAACAGTTGCTTTTTGGATTTTGAACTGTTAAAATGAAAGCGCAACAAGGGATTATGCTTTCGAAACGAAAGCTACAGACCCAAAATCACCATCAATCACCTCAAAGGACTTTTAAAATGACAAAGGAGAGGTTATCATGAAAGCAAGAGCTGCGCGGTTACATGCCGCCAATGACGTCCGCATCGACGAATTCGAACTTCCGCCCATCAAAGACGATGAGATCTTAGTCAAGATCGTCTGCGACAGCATCTGTATGTCCACCTACAAGATGGCCAAACTCGGTGTCGAGCACAAACGTGTCCACGCTGACGTGGCCGACCATCCGGCCATCCTCGGCCATGAGCTGGCGGGCGACATCGTCGAAGTCGGTGCCAAGTATAAAGATAAGTATAAACCCGGCATGAAGTTCACTCATCAGCCGGCCCTCAACTACAAGGGCAGCATGGACAGCCCCGGATACTCCTACGAGTTCTGCGGCGGAGACACCACCTACTGCATCATGCCGATGGAAGTCTTCGAGTGCAACTGCTTCCTTGAGTACAAAGGCGAAGCCTACTACGACGCTGCTCTTGCCGAGCCGCTGTCCTGCTCCATCGGGGCGGTCAACGCGATGTACCACACCAAGATGGGGGACTACAACCACATCATGGGCATCAAAGAGGGCGGCAAGCTCGCCATCGTCGCCGGCGGCGGCCCCATGGGCCTCGGCGCTGTCACTTACATCCTGAACCGTGACAAGACCCCCGGCATGCTCGTCGTCACCGATATCGACCAGGGCAGACTCGACCGTGCCGCGGAACTCTTCCCGCCGGAAGAATACGCCAAGAAGGGCATCGATGTCCGCTTCGTCAACACGAAGGACATGGCCGATCCGGCCGCGGAACTCCGTGAGATCTCCGGCGGCACCGGTTATGACGATGTCCTCTGCTACGCTCCGATCCCCGCGGTCTATGAGCAGGCGGTCGACATCCTCGGCAGAGACGGATGCCTCAACTTCTTCGCCGGCCCCACCGACACGAAACTCAAGGGCCTCACGAACATGTATGACATCCACTACAATTCGACCCACATCATGGGCACCACCGGCGGCAACACGGCCGACATGCTCGAGTCCCTCAAACTGACCGAGGAGAACCGCATCTATCCCGGCGTCATGGTCACCCACATCGGCGGCCTCGACTGTGTCCCGGAGACGACGCTGAACCTGCCGAGCATCCCCGGCGGCAAAAAGCTCATCTACACACACACCGACATGCCTCTGACCGCTCTCACCGAGCTCAGAGCCCGCGCGGAGGAACTGAACGATGACCGCTATGCGGCACTGGCCGACCTGGTCGACGCCCACAACGGCCTCTGGAACCTCGAAGCGGAACAGTACGTCCTCAACCATTTCGTGATCGACTAACGTTGGAACATCCCACTCTGTCAAAGAGAAACTGTTCCAACGACAGAGAGGATATAAAATATGGATAACATGGAACAAAGACGCAACCGCATCGTTGCCTTCATCAACGAACGTTCCTCCATCACCTTCGCGGAGCTGAAGAAGGAATTCCCGAACGTCTCCGATATGACGCTTCGGACCGACCTTCGGGCCCTCGACGAAGAGAAGAAGATCATCCGGATCCACGGCGGCGCCAAGGCGGTGACCACGGTCCTCGGCAATGACGACAAACTCGTCCTGCGCGAAGTCCGCAACGTCACCGAAAAGGAACAGCTCGTCGCGAAAGCGCTGAAGCTGATCCGCCCGGGAACCACCGTGTTCCTCGACTCCGGCTCGACGACGACCATGCTGGCACGGAACCTTCCGGACCAGCCGATGATGATCTTCACCTGCAGCCTGACCGTCGCTATGGAACTCAATCGTCTCGAACAGGCTGAAGTCTTTGTGGTGGGGGGAACCCTTAACCGGAACAGCCGCAGTATGTATGGCCAGTCCACGACAGAGCAGTTGTCCCGGGTGAGGATCGACCAGGCGTTCATGGGGGTCACCGGGTACGACGAAAACGGGTTCAACTGCGGCCATGCCGAAGAGAACGCGTTGAAACGCTTCCTGGTCTCCCGTGCCGGCGAGAGCGTTCTTCTGATGGATTCCTCCAAAGTGGGGAAGAGCAGCACGTTCACGTTCTGCACGCTGGATCAGGCCGATGTCCTGGTGAGTGACGGCAACCTGCCGGAAGAATTCCGGATGCTTTGCGAAAAACACAATGTAACAGTTGTTTGATCCAATCATCGTTATCCCGTTCAAAAGGCATATTTATGCAGAGAAAGGAGACGGAGACGTATGAAAAACGGACTCCAGAGGTTCGGTAAATTCCTCTCCGCGATGGTCATGCCCAACATCGGCGCGTTCATCGCCTGGGGTTTCATTACCGCACTGTTCATTGCAGACGGCTGGCTCCCGAATGAGAGACTGGCCTCCATCCAGCCCTACATGCTGTATTACCTGATCCCGGTCCTTATTGCCGGACAGGGCGGCTACATGGTCGGCGGTGACCGCGGCCGTGTTATGGGTGCCATTGCTGTTATGGGTACCATTGCCGGTGTCGGCGGTACCGAAGGACAGCCGATGCTCCTCGGCGCTATGGTCATGGGCCCGCTCGCCGGCTGGTGCATCAAAAAGTTCGACCAGTTCATGGAAACCAGAATGCCGGCAGGCTTCGAGATGCTCATCAACAACTTCTCGGTCGGTATCCTCGGTATGCTCCTTGCCATCCTGGGCTTCTACGGCATTGGTCCTGCCATGACCGCCATCCTGGCAGTCCTTTCCGCCGGTGTCGATGTCCTCGTCAACCACGGCCTCCTGCCGCTGGCTGCCATCTTCATCGAGCCCGCCAAGGTCCTGTTCCTGAACAACGCGATCAACCACGGTATCTTCACCCCGATCGGTACCGAACAGGCCCTCGAGACCGGACGCTCCATCATGTACATGCTGGAAGCTGACCCGGGCCCCGGCCTTGGTGTCCTCCTTGCTTACTGGGCATTTGCCAAAGACAAGGCGACCAAGCAGTCCGTCCCCGGCGCGGTCATCATCCACTTCTTCGGCGGTATCCATGAGATCTACTTCCCGTATGTCCTCATGAACCCGCTGGTCATCATTGCTCCCATCGTCGGTAACATGGTCGCCATCTTCTGGTTCAGCATCATGAAGTGCGGTCTCGTTTCTCCGGCTGCCCCCGGTTCCATCATCGCCTTCCTGTCGATGACTCCGAAAGACAAGATGTGGCAGACCATCGTCGGTGTCCTTCTGGCGACTGTCGTATCCTTCCTCATCGCGTCTCCGATCATCAAATTCACCGACAAGGGCAAGAACCTCGAAGACGCTCAGGATCAGGTCGCTGCCAGCAAAGCTCAGGCCAAGGGTGCTGCCCTTACCGCAGGCGCCGGCATTGCCGATCCGTCCCTCGTCAAGAAGATCATCTTCGCATGCGACGCCGGTATGGGTTCCTCCGCCATGGGCGCGACCAAGTTCCGCAACCGCATCAAGGAGATGCGTCCTGACATCACCGTCACCAATACCTCTGTTGACAATATCCCCGCAGACTGCGACATCGCCGTCGTTCAGGAAATGCTGATCGACCGCGCCAAGAAGTCTGCTCCGCAGGCCGAGATCGTCTCCATCGGAAACTTCCTGGCCGACCCCGCACTCGATGTCCTCTTCGAGAAGATCACCTCCGACCCGGTCTCCGCGGTCACAGAGTCCATGGCCATGGAAGCTGCGGCCGAAGAGAAAGCAGACGCTCCCGCAGAGCCGAAACCCTCGGTCATGCACGCCAGCGGCATCCTGCTCCAGCAGCCGCCGGTCACCAAAGAGACGGCCATCCGTCTTGCCGGTAAACTCCTCGTCGACGAAGGCTGCGTCGAACCGCCGTATGTCGAAGCGATGCTCGACAGAGAAAAGGTCTTCACTACCTATATGGGCATGGGCATCGCCATCCCGCACGGCACTTCGGAAGCCAAGGCGCAGGTCAAGAAGACCGGTATCACGCTGGTCCAGTTCCCCGAAGGCGTTGACTTCGGCGATGAAAAGGCCAACCTCGTGTTCGGTATAGCCGGTATCGGCGATGAGCACCTCGACATGATCCAGAAGATCGTCCAGGCGCTCGATGACCCGGCAGAACTCGAGAAGATGAAGACCACCGACGACGTCGACTGGATCCTTCAGAAACTCTCTTAAGTGCTTCGAGATCTCTCAAGATTCCGTAAAATAGAAACTGCCTGCCACTCCGGTGGCAGGCAGTTTTCTTTTGGTTTATTCCTCTTTCAGAGGGACGTTGTAAACGATGAATTTGTTGTTGCGCAGGATCTTCAGGAACTGGGCGAGCCGCGCGACGGGCTTCTCCTCATCGGGGAAGGCCGTCTTGAACTCTTTCGAGAGGTCGTATACGGTCTTGTGCCCGTCCATCGCCAGCCAGACCCAGCTGCCGATCTCGTCGAGATCGATGCGGCTGACTTCCGGTTTCTTGAACAGTACCGTGGCGATCTTGTGGTAGGGACCGGTCCACTTGACGAGGATGGTCACCTTGCCGTCTTTGTCGACTTCGTACTGATAGTTCCTGTTCCGGCGCGGGACATAGTCCATGAAGTTTTTCGGATCACTCATCGGTAGCGTCCTCTGCCGCTTTCTCAGAGTCGTACTGAACATCGGAGTTCTTGACGATCATCTTGAGGTTCTTCTTGCCGAAGCAGACATAAACCAGCGTTGCCAGCATGAGAGCCCACATGATGAGGGAGCCGATCTGACCGATGGAGAACTTCGACGAGATGTCGATGTCCCAGTGAAGAACGGCAAAGACAGCCAGCAGGATGCCCATGAGACCTTCGCCGGCGATGAGGCCGGAGGTGTACAGGGTGCCGCGTTCGACGGCATCTTTGTTGAACTTCTCGTTCTTCTTCGTTCTCTTCTCGACGAACCAGCGGATGACGCCGCCGCACATGATGCCGGCAGAGAGGGAGAAGGGCAGGTACATACCGACGGCGACCGGCATGACCGGGACGCCGAGGATCTCGATGACGATGGCGACGAAGACGCCGATGAAGATGAGACTCCACGGAAGCTGGGCGTTCATGATGCCTTCGACGATCATCTTCATCATCATGCCCTGAGGAGCCGGGATCTCGGTCCCGCCGAAGCCCCAGGCTCTGTTGAGAAGGTCGAGGACATAGCCGATGGAGATGGCAGAGGCGATGACACCGATGATCTCACCGACCTGCTGCTTTTTCGGCGTGGCGCCGACCAGGAAGCCGGTCTTGAGGTCCTGCGACGTATCGCCCGCGATGGCGGCGACGACACAGATGATGCCGCCGATGGCGATGGCGCCGACCATGCCCTTGGTACCGGCGGTGCCGGTGATCTTCAGAAGGACGGTGGTGGCGAGCAGGGTGGCGATGGCCATGCCGGAGACCGGGTTGTTAGAGGACCCGATGAGGCCGACCATACGGGACGAAACGGCTGCAAAGAAGAAGCCGAAAATGACGACGAGCAGGGCTCCGAGCGGGTTGACCGGGAAGGTCGGGAGGAGCCAGATGAGAAGGACGAGAGCAATGACGAGGCCGATGACGAGAGGCATCGGGAGGTCCTGCTGGGTCCGGGGAAGGACGGTCGCGGTTTTCTCGGATTTCTTGCCGAAGGTGGCCATGGTGGCCTTGAAGGTGCGGACGATCATCGGGAAACTCTTGACGAGTGAGATGACACCGCCGGTGGCGACGGCGCCCGCGCCGATATAGCGGACATAGGTGCCCCACAGAGTGCCGGGGCTCAGCGTGTTGATGACTTCCGTGCCCGGGAAGATGGTGGCGTCCGCGCCGAACAGCGCGATGACCGGCATCAGGACGAACCAGCTGAGGGTACCGCCGGCGAACATGTAGCTCGAGATCTTCGGGCCGCAGATGTAGCCGACACCCGCGAGGGCGGGCAGGACCTGCATGCCGAGGGACGAACCCTTGAAGAACTTGATGTCGTGTCCGACTTCGGACGGCCAGATCTTGAGACCGTCGGTCAGGAACTTGTAGAGCGCGGCAATGCCGAGACCGCTGAAGACCGCGCCGGCTTTGGAACCGCCCTCTTCACCGGCCATCAGGACTTCGGAACAGGCCTTGCCTTCCGGGAAGGGAAGGACGCCGTGCTCTTCGACGATGAGGGCCTGGCGCAGCGGGATCATGAACAGGATGCCCAGAACACCGCCGACAAGGCAGATAAGGGTGATGGTCAGCATGCTGGGGGTGTCGATCTTGCCTTCCTCTGCCCACAGGAACAGGGCAGGGAGAGTGAAGATGGCACCGGCAGCCAGGGACTCACCGGCAGAACCGATGGTCTGGACCATGTTGTTTTCAAGAATGGAGTCTTTTCTCAGGATGAACCGGATGACACCCATCGACAGAACGGCCGCCGGGATGGACGCGGAAATGGTCATACCGACGCGAAGTCCCAGGTATGCGTTGGCGGCGCCGAAGACGACGGCCAGGATGATACCGAGGATGGGGACGACTTTGTCAGCCGGGATGAACGGCTTGTAAGCTGCCCCTTTGTTTTCAGACATTGTGATTCCTCTTTTCTTTTATTCTCACTTGGCTTGTGCGGAGGCGATGTACGCCGTCACTTTGCAAGCCGTTCCAGAACGTCCACGACCAGTTTGTAGAACTGTTCGCAGGACGTGAGGTCCATTTTTTCGTCGGGCGTGTGTACGCCGCGCATGGTCGGCCCGATGGAGACCGGGTCGAGTCCGGGAAGGTTCGCGTAAAACAGGCCGCATTCGAGGCCCGCATGGATGCCTTCCACTTTGAGTTCTTTTCCGAACAGGGTCCGGTAGCTTTCTTTCATGGTGTCGCACAGGACCGAGTTCTCGACCTTTTCCCAGCCCGGGTAAGCGCCGGAAACATCGGTTTCGAAGCCGAAGGTCTTTGCGGTCAGAGCCAGTTCGGCGGTGATCGCGTCCATCAGGGAGTCGACGGAACTGCGGGGCGCGAAGCCCAGGACCGCCGTATCGTCTTCCACCCGGACGATGCCGAGGTTCAGAGAACTGATGACGAAGTTGTCCATGAGGGGGTCTCTCGTCTGGACGCCGTTCGGCGACAGGACGATGGCCGAGATGACGGCTTCTGTGTCCTCACGGGACAGGACGGAGACTTCCGCCGCTGCGCGGCTGACGGTGACGTCAATGCCGGGCTCGAGAGGACGGATCTCATGGATGAACGCGTTGCCGAGGGTGCGGAGTTTGTCTTCTGCCGCGGCGGCTTTGTCTGCCGTCGGGAACCAGAGGACGGCTTCTGCCTCTCTCGGGATGGCGTTGCCCTTGGTGCCGCCGGTAAAGGAGACGAGGCGGGCAGCTTCGTCTTCGAGGACGGACAGGACCGCGCGGGCGATGAGCTTGTCTGCGTTGGTGTGCCCGAGGTCGATGTCGGTGCCGGAGTGGCCGCCGAGGAGGCCTTTGACGTCGATGGAGACCGTCTCGCCGGACTGTGTCTCACAGGTGAGGGCGCGGGTCATGGTGTAGTCCATGCCGCCGGCGCAGCTGACCGTGGCGACGCCTTCGTCTTCGGAGTCGAGGTTCAGCATGAGGCGTCCGTCGAGTTTCGAGTAGTCGAGGACGTTTGCGCCGAGCAGACCGACTTCTTCATCGGTCGTGAAGACACATTCGAGGGGCGGGTAAGTAAGGGTGTCGTCGTCGAGCAGCGTCATCATGGTGGCGTCGGCGATCCCGTCGTCGCCGCCGAGCGTGGTGCCGTTCGCGGTGAGCCAGCCGTCGTCGGTGACATACATGTCGATGCCCTGCGTCTCGAAGTCGTGGCCGCAGCCGTGGACTTTCTCACAGACCATGTCCATGTGGCCCTGCAGGATGACGGGAGGTTTGCCCTCACCGCCGTTCTGACCGGGTTTCTTGATGATGACGTTCAGGGCTTCATCCTGATACACTTCGAGGCCGCGGTCTTTTGCGAACTTCACGAGGAAGTCGCTGATCTTCTCGTTGTGGAACGAGCCGCGGGGAACAGCGCTGAAATCTTCAAAGTTCCGGAACAGGGCAGCGGGTTCGAACCCGTTGATCTTGTAATCCATAAAAATGCTCCTGACTAAGTCGAGAGACCGGCAGAGGCGTTTTGGTTTCGCTTCTGACCAGTCCCGACAGAATAGACTTTATTCAGTTTACTACTTTTAAATATAAGAATCTATACAATCGATGGAAAATGTCAGCACGTTATTATGCTACTTCGTTAAACTCACTTCGCTCGTCCCATTCCGCAAATTTCGCGTTCAGCCGTTCGCTGTCCAGAACGGGCTTCGAGACCCAGAGACGGAGCTGCTCGACGACCATGCAGAGTGCGTAAATGGCCGGTGGGATGACCAGCAGACCGACGAGCATGAGCGGCGAGTCCACGTACCGCTCCGTATGGACGATGCCTTTCCAGAGCGCCCCGGTGATGGATGGATGCGTGTGGATGAGGAACACCGCAAAGGAGTAGGACGCGATCCGGTTGATGAGCCGTCCGGTCTTCGCGGAGCGGATGGTCACCCGGTGGAACAGTAAGAACATGGCCACAGAGGCGATGAACACTGTGAAAAAGTTATAGTTGAAAAAGAAGTAATACCCGTTCTTCTCTTCCGTCAGAACGGAAGGGTAGAGGAACTCGTGGTTCACAAGGGCCGCTGTGACGGCGGAAGCGCTGAAATAGACGAGGCCGAGGACCCAGCTCTTCAGATGCTCCGGGACACCGTAGAGGCGGAAGTATGCCGCCACAAAGTAGAGGACCGAGAACCAGACGAACGAGTAGCCGCCGCTCTGCAGGAACTGTCCCGCCGCATGCCAGATGACGGTCGGCACGACCGAGAACAGGAAGACCGTCAGCACGATGAGCAGGAGGTGCTGCTTCTTCGTGAGGTTCTGCAGAAGGATGTTGTAAAACGGTGCCATCAGCAGCATCAGGATGTAGCAGGTGACGAACCAGTTCTCCTCGTGGACGATGGGGAACAGATAGAACGTGAGGAACTCATGGAGAGAGAAGATGTTGTCGCCGTTTTTCAGGTACACCGCAAGGCCGAACAAAAGGTAGATGCCGAAGGTGTACGTGAAGAATTCGAGCAGCAGCTGGAAGATGCGCCCGGTGCGGAACTTCGACGTCGCGAGGAAGTATCCGCCGATGAGCACATAGCAGCTGGTGGCGGCGATGGCCAAGGAATAGAATGTACTGGCAACGACGAACCAGACCCCGCTCGAGGAGGTCATGACGCCGCCGACGCCGAGGAAGTGCATGGCGATGACCGCCAGCATGGAAACGACGCGCAGGAGCTCGATATTCGCCTGTCTGGGTGCTTT
>ONJD01000086.1 GCA_900317985.1 uncultured Eubacteriales bacterium
TATCTGCGGAAAGCACGGGCTTTCCACAAAGATCTGCGGAAAGCTGAGCCACCACATCGCCGCGTCCGGCGAGAACACCAGAGACTCCGTCGGCGCCGCGCTTGACGAGTTCCTCGGCACGGGCCTTCCGGGCGCCAAAGCCGTCGAACGTCCCGAGCCGCCGCAATTGCCGGTCCGGCCTCCGGTCCTCTGTGCCGGCTGTCCCCACCGTGCCTCCTTCTACGCCGTCAAACAGGCGATGAAAGGACAGAAGGCATTCTTCGCCGGCGACATCGGCTGCTATACCCTCGGCAATGCCATGCCCCTCGACATGTGCGACACCTGCCTGTGCATGGGCGCCGGTGTCAACATTGCCCAGGGCATCTGGCGGACGGAGCCGGATACGACGTCCTTCGCGTTCGTCGGAGACTCCACGTTCTTCGCCTCTGCCATCACCGGCGTCGTGAACGCCGTATACAATCAGGCCAACATGACGCTGGTCATCCTCGACAACTCCACGACCGCCATGACCGGCCACCAGCCCCACCCGGGCACCGGCCGCACCATGATGGGCGAGGTCGTCGAGAAGATCGACCCGGTCAAAGTGCTTGAAGGCATCGGCGTCACCGAAGTCGTGTGCCTCGACCCCATGGACCTTTCCACAGCGGTCCCGGAAGTGCAGCGTGTCAGCGCCCTGCCCGGCGTCAAGGCGATCATCTTCCAGTATCCGTGCATCGCGCTGTTCAAGCCGACGAAGTACTGTGAAGTCGACCAGGCGGAGTGCATCGACTGCCGCCGCTGTATCAGAGAACTCGGCTGCCCGGCCCTCTTCATCAAAGACGGGCACGTCGAGATCGACTCCGGCACCTGCACCGGCTGCGGCCTCTGCAGCCAGGTCTGCCCGAAGAACTGCATTGGAGGTGTCGAGAGATGACGAACATCGTACTGTGCGGCATCGGCGGTCAGGGCACCGTCCTTGCCTCCAAACTGCTCGCGGCCGCCGGCATGAAAAAAGGCTATACGGTCCAGAGCGCTGAGACCATCGGGATGGCCCAGCGGGGCGGTTCCGTGTTCTCCCACCTGCGGATGGGAGCCGCGGACGAGGAAGTCTCCTCTCCGATGATCGCCCTCGGCACGGCCGACATCCTCATCGGGTTCGAACCCGGCGAGACCGTCCGCCTGCTTCCCTATCTCAAACCCGACGGACAGGTCATCACGGCCAGCCGTTCCGTCATGCCGGTGACGGCGGCCCTCACCGGCGGCTCCTACGACGGAGCCGATATGCTCCGTTACCTCGAGGACAACGTGCGGAACCTGTCCGTCGTGGACACGGAGACCGCCCTTGCCGAGCTCGGCAACCCGAAAGTCACGAATGTCTTGCTGCTCGGCTACGCCGCGGAGAGCGGCGCGCTGGGCCTCACGGCCGAAGACCTCAAGGAAGCTCTGAAAGAACGCCTCCCGGAAAAACTCTGGGACGTCAATTTCCGGGCTATCGATTACGCAAAGAAGGCGTGAATCGCCACCCATAGAACAGTAGAAAGAAGGAGTTCCCCATGAAAATCTCTGAACTGCAGCTGCAGCAGGTCAACCACCAGATCCACGCGCTGGTCGAAGCAGGCAGTTTCTACGGCAAAAAGCTCGAGGCGGCCGGCATCACCGGCGTCTCCACACAGGAAGAGTTCGAGGCCCTGCCTTTCTCCGAAAAGGCAGACCTGCGTGACGCCTACCCCCTGGGCCTCATGACGGCTCCGGAGGAAGACATCGTCCGCATCCACTCCTCCTCGGGCACCACCGGCCTTCCGGTCATCATCCCCTACACGGCAAAAGACGTGGATGACTGGGCCACCATGTTCGCCCGCTGCTATGAGACCGCCGGCATCACGAAGAAAGACCGCATCCACATCACTCCCGGTTACGGTCTGTGGACCGCGGGCATCGGCTTCCAGGCAGGCGCGGAAAAACTCGGCGCCATGGCCATCCCCATGGGTCCCGGCAACACCGACAAGCAGCTCCAGATGATGGTCGACATGAAGTCCACCGTCCTCTGCGCCACATCCTCCTATGCCCTGCTCCTCGCCGAGGAGATCGAAAAGCGCGGCATCAAGGACAAGATCCACCTGAAGAAAGGTGTCATCGGTTCCGAACGCTGGGGCGAAGCCATGAGAAAGCGCATCTCGGAAGAACTCGGCATCGAGCTCTATGACATCTACGGCCTGACCGAGATCTACGGCCCCGGCATCGGCATCAACTGCGAGCACAACACCGGCATGCACTACTGGGACGACTTCCTCTACATCGAGATCATCGACCCGGTCACGCTGAAACCCGTCCCAGACGGTGAGCCCGGCGAGATCGTCATCACGACGCTCGTCAAGGAAGGCGCGCCGCTCATCCGGTACCGGACGCACGACCTCTCCCGCATCATCCCGGGCGAATGTCCCTGCGGCAGAAGCTACCCGCGCCTCGACGTCATCACCGGCCGTACCGACGACATGATGAAGATCAAGGGCGTCAACGTCTTCCCGGCGCAGATCGAAGAAGTCATCGCCGACACGGAAGGCGCCTCCTCCGAGTACCAGATCCGCATCTCGCACCTCGACGGCAGAGACACCATGCGTATCTACGTTGAAGCCACCTCCGGCATGGTCGACTTCGCGGCCCTCGGCCAGGAACTCACCCACAAGATCAAAGCGAAGATCGGCTTCACCCCGATCGTCAAAGTGGTCGAGCTCGGCATGCTGCCCCGCTCCGAGAAGAAGTCCAAACGCGTCATCGACGAGCGTTACGACTAAATCGCCAACACAAAACAAAAAAGACCCTCGAGCCTTCCGGTTCGGGGGTCTCATTGTTTTGCGCAAAAGCCTGCAAAAAAAGTAAGGACCGTGCAGAGCACATGCTCTGTACGGTTCTTACCGGGTGATGTTTGTGGAATTGAACAAATGTGGTGGTATTCAAATTCCATATGAGAACAGCCGAGGGAGATTTAACGACTGTAGTCATCGTAAAACATTTTGACAAAGGGAAAGAGCTCCCTCACCACAAAGGAGCTCTCTCAGGAATTGCTTCATATGGAATAGAACCACAAAACAAACGTTAAAGGATATGGTAATCCCTTTCCCGGTAAGTTCTCCTTTTCAAAGGTGGAAGGCAGGTCCGTTTCCCGACCTACCCTGTCCAATGTTCCATGGCGTCCGCTTTAGGAACAATGGCTCGGAGCAATTTACTTGTCGCCTATATTATATAAACACTATTGGCGATTTGTCAATGCAGAATCGTTATTCTTTATGGAGGGCCTCGAGGATCTCTTTCAGTTCCTCCGCCGGCAGCTGTCCCGGCGCGGAAGCCGCCCCGGCGGTTCCGAAGGTGATGGCGGAACCGAACGACTCACCGGCCACCCGGCTCAGGACCCCTTTGCCGCCCATCGACATGGAGACGATCGGCTGTTTCAGATAGCGGCAGCCGTCTTCCGTGGCGGCGAGAAGGGTCAGAAGATCTTCCGTAGACTCCGGCATGACAGCGATCTTCAGGATGTCCGCGCCGAGGTCCTGCATGGTCTCGAGCCGGTCGAGGAGTTCTTCTTTCGGCGGCGTCTTTTTGAAGTCGTGGTTGGAGACGATGACCGGGACCCCGTTTTCATGAGCGGTTTGGATCAGTCGGGAAACGGTCTCCCGGTCCAGGAACAGTTCGACATCGATGAGGTCGACGAGGCCGGACATGAGGATGGCTTTGTACAGTTCCTCGTAGGCCTGCGGCGAGATGCTCTTCTCCCCGCCCTCCCGTTTGGTGCGGAACGTGAACAGGAGCGGTGTATCGCCCAACTCGTTGCGCAGCTCGGACAAAAACGTCAGGACCGTGAGCAGACTGAGTGAGGACACGTTGTTGAGATAGTCCACTCTCCACTCGACGAGGTCCGCCGGGAGCGTTTTGATGGTCCTTGCCTGTTCCAGGATCGATTCCCGGTTTTCTCCGACGATCGGCACGCAGATCTTCGGCATGCCGGCACCGATCTCGACATTTCTGACGGTAACAGTATTCATGGTGTCTCCATTCTCTCCAAAGAAGGGTATGTCTTACAAGTTCACTATAGCACAACCCATGGTGGAATGCTATAATGGACAGGACATAAAAATACCTTATCTATTCTCTGGAGGTGCCCTATGGCTGAAATCAGAAGACCGGACGATATGGTCCGCATCACCACCCCCGAACTGGCCGACGCGTTCATCGAGGAGCAGATCGCTCTCGTGAAAGAACAGGTCGGCGACAAGAAAGTCCTGCTGGCGCTGTCCGGCGGCGTCGACTCCTCTGTTGTGGCAGCCCTGCTCATCAAGGCGATCGGCGATCAGCTGGTCTGTGTCCACGTCAACCACGGCCTTCTTCGGAAAGGCGAACCGGAACAGGTCATCCAGGTGTTCCGGAACGAGATGAACGCGAACCTCATCTATGTCGACGCGGTCGACCGTTTCCTCGACCTGCTCGCCGGCGTCACCGACCCCGAGCAGAAGAGACACATCATCGGCGAAGAGTTCATCAAAGTGTTCGCGGAAGAAGCCCGCAAACTCGACGGCATCGAGTTCCTGGCCCAGGGCACCATCTGGCCTGACATCCTCGAGTCCGAAGCCGGCATCAAGGCGCACCACAACGCCGGCGGTCTTCCCGAAGACCTGCAGTTCGACCTGGTCGAGCCCGTCCGCATCCTCTTCAAGGACGAGGTCCGCGTCGTCGGCGATCAGCTCGGTCTCCCGGCAGGCATGGTCTACCGCCAGCCGTTCCCGGGCCCCGGCCTCGGCGTACGCTGCCCCGGCGCCATCACCCGCGACCGTCTCGAAGCGGTCCGCGAGTCCGACGCCATCCTCCGCGAAGAGTTCGCGAAGAACGGTCTCGAAGGCAAAGTCTGGCAGTACTTCACCGTCGTCCCGGACTTCAAGTCCACCGGAGTCACGAACGGCAAGCGCAGCTTTGAGTGGCCGTGCATCATCCGCGCCATCAACACGACCGACGTCGTCGAATGCTCCGTCGAGCACCTCGACCCGGCGCTCATGGACCACCTCGTCCAGCGCATCACGACCGAAGTCGACGGCATCAACCGTGTCCTCTACGACTTCACTCCGAAGCCGCCGGCAACCGTCGAATACGAATAAGCAAAACAAAGCCCGCCAACCGGCGGGCTTTACTTTTTCCTATTTC
The DNA here is from genome assembly GCA_900317985.1 of uncultured Eubacteriales bacterium. Taxonomy (GTDB): domain Bacteria; phylum Bacillota; class Clostridia; order Oscillospirales; family Acutalibacteraceae; genus RUG420. The sequence continues at coordinate 5,167 of ONJD01000086.1, forward strand.
GTTGCGGGGGTCAGGTAGTTTTTCTGGAGGGTCCGGATGTCTTTTGACGAGACCCCGATCTCCTGTTTCAGATAATTCTCCACAGAACCGTAATGGGTCTCGATGGTCTTGAAGGTCTCGCGGATCCAGCCGGCGCGGGTCCCGACCGCGGAAGAGACGTCTTCGGCGATG
>ONJD01000007.1 GCA_900317985.1 uncultured Eubacteriales bacterium
GCCGACCTTGTCGAGGACTTCCTTCATCGCAATGCGAGCGGACTCTTCCGCGTTGATCTTGGATTTGATGGTGGTGTCGGCAACGATCTTGCCGGTCTCATCTAAAATGACTGCTTTCGTGTAGGTGGAACCTACGTCGCATCCGCCATAATACTTCATAATCGTTAGTTACTCCTTCCTGATGCTTACCACATGTTCTCGTCGTCGAGGACTTCGAGAGACGGATCGAGCGGCTCTTCCTGGAGGACCGCGCGCATGTAACGGTTGACGTCGTCACGGATGGACTGACGCGGAACGACACGCGGATCCATGAGGTCGTGGTTGACCCAGACCAGTTTGATACCGTTGTCACGGGCTCTCTGCTCAAACAGACCATGCATACCGTCGAGGGCCTTGCAGGAGATGTGCTCCCAAAGGATGACCATGTCGGCATTGTAGTAGTCGCAGAAACGCCACAGGTCGTCGAGAAGGACTTCGTAACCGCCGTGGGTACGGTTTCTCATGATCATTTCCTGATAGAGTTTCGCGATGTCGTAGATGGCCTGCTCGGGGTCGTCTTCGGAGACCTCATCGAAGTAGACAAGGCTCAGCATGTCGACGAGCGGCAGGATGCCCCAGCAGTTCTGGAGCCACGGAAGGAAGTCCGTGTAGTACTGAGACTGGACGCCCCAGATGATCGCGCGGTGGCGGTACTCGGGGACCAGCATCTCTTTCCTGGCGAAGGATTCCTGCGCGTACTTCGTGATGCGACGGTCGGCGTCGAGGAAGTCCTGGATACGGCCGGCGATGGCCATGTAGGTGGTCTCAGCATAGAGGGCGAGGTTCGCGCCGATGACCTGCGGGGTATCGGTCTTGGACATCTCCATCCAGCTGTAACGAAGACGGTTTTCTTCGTTGAAGCGTTTGATGTTTTCGAAGTAGAAATCCCAATCCCATTTTTCACCGGTGTTGTCTTCGATGAATTTGATGGCGTTGCGGATCTCCTGAGCGGCGTATTCCTGGACGCCGTCTTCCGTATGACGGAGAGGAGCGGCGATCTGGAAGGTCGGGATGCCCTCTTCTTCATAGCGGCGGGCCATGATGCCGTTGCCCATCAGGGAGCCGTCACAGGTGGTGTTACACTGAACGGCGCAGGCACCGAAGATCGGGATGTCGTCGTCGACCACGACGCCGGCTTCCGCAGCGGGCATCGGGCAGACGTCGCCGGGCATACCCATTTCCTGGATGACGTCGAGGTAATGGGTGACGCCGTCGCCCTGGAGAAGGACGGAGACGTAAACGGCAGCCGTTTCCCAGGAGATGGCTTTGAGGTTCCGGAAACCGCACATGATGGTGAACATCTCGTTCTCGTCGAGGACGACGATGCGTTTGGAGAGTTCCTGATCGTTGCCGCAGTATTTGTCGGCTTTGAACGCCGTGTTGAGCAGCTTCGCGACGTCTTCCGCGACGAGGTCATACTCTTCGTGGGCGATCTTCAGGTGGTTGCCGCGAAGACCGGCCGTATGCTTGTCGATCATGTGGGGAACGGCGATGTAGTTCAGCATCCAGCGATAGCGCAGGAAGCCTTTCAGGAAATGCGGGCGGACCAGATAGGTCGCGAGCATTTTCATGATGCCGAGCCAGCGGGTGTAATCGTAGAACGTGTCCTGGACACCGCGCCATTCACGGCGTTTTCTGGTTTTTCCACCGGGCTTGTAGAGATCGCCCAGGCGTTCGGATCCAATTGCTTTTCCCATATTATTTCCCTCCCTGGATCTTCTTGATCTCGACGCTTTCGACGAAGGCCTGGACACGGGTCCGAAGCTGTCCGGAGATACCGACGGTATACGGACGGTCGATGGTCAGAACGGGGTAGTTGAATTTCTCTCTGAGGTCGAACGAACCGGTGACGCGTTCATAAGCCCAGGGGTCGCAGAACTTCATCTGTTCGAAGATGATGCCGTCGGCCTTGTACTCTTTCGCGATCTTCGCGATATAGTCTTTCCGGCTCTGGACTTTTTTGTAGTTCATCTGACGCGGGCACTGGCTCGACGTCATGTAATGACGGCAGATCTGGGTCAGAACGTCTTCTTCGTCGTTCAGAGGGATCTCCAGTCTTCCGGGGAGAGAGCCGTAGCAGTAACGGTCCGCGACGACCAGAGCGCCGGACTCTTCGATGAGCTTGATCATATCGATGTCATCGATCTCGGAACCGACGACGGCGACACGGGCGCGGTACGGCGGTTTTTCGTCGGGCTCACGGGTCTTGAGCTCTTCGAGGGTCTCTTCCAGGATGGGGAGGAGAAGGTCTTTCGGGCAGACGTGGCTCGCCATGGTGATGAGGTGGAACTCATACCCGGTGATCCGCGGGTTGTCCTCTTTGCGGTAGTCGCCGATCTCGTTGATGACGCGGCAGACTTTGTTGTAGTTTTCGACAGCCGTACGAAGCGCGTCGTCGGAGATGTCGATGCCAAAGGTGTCATGGAGCGGCTGCAGGATCTTCTTGCGGCACTCGGAGACATACAGGTTCAGACCGTTGTCGTCGTCCTTCATGGGGACTTCCAGGTACTGATAGTAGAAGTTTTCCTTCGGCATGGTATTGAGCAGTTCCATGTTCTCGACGCAGCGGTTGATCATGGTGCAGCCGTCGGGAGCGACGAGGGCATCGAGGCACTCGAAACCGCCTTCGATGGCGCGCTCGAGGATGGCTCTCGAGAACTCGCAGAGGAAACTGGTCATGTAATAGGTCGCCATATCCATGGAACCGGAGCGCGGGGCCCGGAGCCGGATGGTGAACGTGCCCGGAAGGTCCATCAGGACTTCCGGAGTCTGGAAGCAAATGTTACCGATACATTTGCGGCCGTCTTCCTGCGCCTTGCGAACGAGTTCGTTGTCGACGTCGTCCAGGAGACGTTCCAGGGTAAACAGATGTTTGAGATCCTTCATAAATACCTCCTCATAAAATACCTAACTTGGTAAGAGCCTCTTCGGCTCCTTTATGGACCGCGGCATCCCTCGGCAGTTCGAAAACGCTCCGTCCGCTCATGTCGGAGAGCGCCATCTCTCTGTCGTCCGGGATGACAGCCAGAAGATCCAGCGTGCCGGTGTCCAAAGTATCCTTCAGTGACATGTCCGGCATCCGGTTGACGATGAGACCGGCTTTGTCGAACATGACGAGATCGCGCGCGACGTCGTGAATGGTCTGCACCACCTGCAGGCCCTTCTTGCTGGCGTCCGAGACAAGGACCAGGTGGGTCACTTTTTCCATGACACGGCGATTGACCTGCTCGATCCCGGCTTCGCCGTCGATGACGACGTAGTCGAAATGGTCAGCGATCATGGAAATGACTTCCTTGAGGTAGGCATTTACCTTGCAGTAGCAGCCTGCGCTCTCCGGTCTGCCGATGGCGAGGAAGGAGATGTTGTCTCCGATCTCGACCAGCGCGTCGAACATTTGATATTTGGCTTCGCCCAGGAGTTCGACCGCAGCTTTCGTGTTGCCGTCTTCCACCGTGGTGACGAAGGACTTCCGGATGTCGTCGACCGTCGATGTGACATCGACCCCGAGAGCAGTCGCAAGACCGACAGCGGGGTCCGCATCGATGGCGAGGATCTTCTTATCCGGATGATGCTCCGACAACAGTTTTACGGTCAGTGCGGAGAGGGATGTCTTGCCGACACCGCCTTTTCCGACCAGAGCGAGAATGGTCGTCAGATGTTCATTACTCATAGATTAACCTCCCTTACCCAAGACGATGGGTCCGCCCGGAACACGTGCGTGTCTGGTCAAACCATCATATCATTATAAATTTAACATTTTTTATGGTTTGATTCAATATATTGCGCGGAGATTTTGACAAGGTTTTAGCAAAAATATACAGAAGATCGTTATTTGGTTCTGCGTCCTGTTGGCAAACAAAAAACAAGACCCTGGATCAGGGTCTTGTTTTTTGGTGCACCTAACAGGACTTGAACCTGCACGCCTCGCGGCACCAGATCCTAAATCTGGCGTGTCTGCCAATTCCACCATAGGTGCGTATTCGGTTGAACGGGTATTATTATCCCTTTTTCAGGGGGAAAAGTCAATTGTACGACTTTATGGACTTTGGGCCGGAAACGTGGTACACTGAAACAAATAAAGTATGTAAAAAGGAGAGAGGCCAATGCCGGGACGTGCCGACTCGAAACTCAAAACGCTCTACCTCATGGACATCCTCCGGGAACAGACCGATGAGGACCATCCCATGTCCGCCGCCGACATCTGCAAAGAGCTCGATGACCGGGGCGTCGGGGCTGAGCGGAAATCCATCTACGCGAACCTTGAGGTCCTGCGGCAGTACAACCTCGACATCGTCAAAACGTCGACCCCGAAGAAGGGATTCTTCCTCGGAGACCGGGAATTCGAACCGGTGGAACTGCGGCTCATCGCCGACGCGGTCCAGTCCGCGAGCTTCATCTCCCAGGCAAACAGCCGGAAACTCATCTCGAAGCTCGAGAAGAACCTTTCCATCTACCAGCGCGAGGACTTCCGCAAACAGGTGTACATCGACCAGCGGAACAAAACGGATAACGACGCCATCTACTACCGGATCAACGAACTGGCCGAGGCCATCGACCGGAAGTGCCGGGTGAAGGTCACCTATGAGCGCCGCCGTCTCGAGGAGGGCTCCGCCGTCCGCAACGAGATCCGCATCATGACGGTCTCGCCGTACGCGATGATCTGGCTGAACGACCACTACTACCTCATCTGCAACAACGCAAAGTACGACAACCTCCTGCACCTGCGTATCGAGCGCATCAAGCGGGTCGACATCCTCGAACACGAGCCCGTCCGCCCGGTTTCCGAAGTCTCCGAATACCGCGACAAGTTCGATACCGCGGACTACAGCGCCAAGATCTTCGAGGGCTTCTCGGGGACGGTCGAGGTCGTGGAACTGCGCTGCGCCCACGAGCTTTACGACACCATCGCCGACCTCTTCGGCAACAAGCTCGCCATCATCGACGCGGACGACGACACGTTCACGGTCCGGGTCGAGGCGGCCACCAGCGAAGGCTTCATCGGCTGGGTCCTCAAGTTCGGGACGAAGATGCAGGTCGTGTCTCCGCACCACGTCCGGGAAGCGGTCCGCGAGACCGCGGAAGCGGTGGCGAAGCAGTACGCTCTGTAACATGAAAACGAATTATCAGCTGGAACTCGACGGCATCCTGGAAGAGCTCGAGGAAACAGGCGAACGCCCGACCCTCCTGCTCCACAGCTGCTGCGGACCCTGCTCCAGCTATGTGCTCGACTATCTGGTTCAGTGGTTCGACATCACGGTCCTTTACTATAACCCCTGCATCGACCCGGAGGAGGAATACGAACTCCGCAAAGACGTGCAAAAGGGGCTCATCGACCGGATGAACGCCCACGGCCAAAACATCCGATACCTCGACGAACCATACGACCACCTGTCCTTCCTCGACAAGGTGGCGGGGCACGAAGAGGACCGGGAAGGCGGTGCGCGATGCGCCATCTGCTTTGACCAGCGGCTCCGCAAAGCGGCCGAGACGGCAAAGACCGGCGGCTACGACTGGTTTTGTACGACTCTGACCGTGAGCCCGCACAAGAACGCAGAGGTGCTGAACCGCATCGGACAGGAACTGGCCGCTGACATCGGGGTGCCGTTCCTGCCGTCCGACTTCAAGAAGCGGGACGGCTACAAAAAGTCCATTGAACTTTCCAGAGAATATTGCCTGTACCGGCAAAACTACTGCGGCTGCGAATTCTCCTCCCGTCCGGAGGAGACGGACGCGGCAACACAGGTCATGACTGCGGTGGTCTCGAAGTCGATCGCCGAAGGGACCGGACAGGGAAAGGCAGGCTCTTATGAAATCTAAAACCAGAGCGGATGAATTCCGCAAGATGATCATGTTCACCCTCTCCATCCTGATCCTGCTGTCACTGACGGTGGCATTCGGATACACCTGGGTGAACCACATCAATGTCGGCATCATCTGGGCATTCTTCCGGAGGGGCAACTACCTCATCTTCACGCTGTACTTCGTGCTGCAGTATGTGCTGTCGCGTGTCTACGGCGCATTGAAGATCGACCTCTACCGGGTCAGTGACATCGTCTACTCCCAGGGCATCACGACCCTGCTGGTCGACGCCATCATGTATGCCATCATGAGCCTTGTCGCCCGTAAGATGGTGGCCGTGGCACCGGTCCTCATCCTGTTCCTCGTGCAGATGGGCATCATCCTCATCTGGGCGTACCTCGCCGCCATCGTCTACCGCAAACTGTACCCGCCGTACCACCTCGTCATCGTCTACAGTTACCACTCGGCGACGAGCCTTGTGCGCAAGATGTCCGCGAGAGACGACCGGTTCATCATCTGTGAGGCGGTCAACATCGACCAGGGGTACGATTACATCAAGGAGCGCATCATGGCCTATGACGGCGCCATCATCTGCGACATCCCGGGATCCCTGCGCAACGACATCCTGAAGTACTGCTACGACAACGGCAAACGCACCTATGTGACGCCGAAAGTCTCCGACATCATCATCCGCTCCGGCGAGAACCTTCACGTGTTCGACACGCCGCTGCTGCTCTGCCGCAACACCGGCCTCACGTTCGAGCAGAAGGTCCTGAAGCGGATCGTCGACATCCTCCTGAGCCTCATCGCCCTCGTCCTCACGAGCCCGTTCATGCTGATCACGGCCATTGCCATCAAGGCCTACGACAAGGGCCCGGTCTTCTATAAGCAGGCCCGTGTCACGAAGGACGGTAAAGTATTCGACATCATCAAATTCCGTTCGATGATCCCGAACGCTGAGGCTGACGGGAAGTCCCGTCCCGCCGTCTCCGACGACGAGCGCATCACGCCGATCGGCAAGGTCATCCGCGCCATCCGGTTCGACGAGATGCCGCAGATCTTCAACATCCTGAAGGGCGATATGTCCATCGTCGGCCCCCGTCCCGAGCGGGTCGAACACGTGGAAAAGTACACGAAGGAGATGCCCGAATTCGCGTACCGCCTCAAAGTCAAGGCGGGCCTCACGGGTTATGCCCAGGTCTACGGCAAGTACAATACGACGTCCTACGACAAGCTGAAACTCGACCTCTTCTACATCGAGAACTACAGCCTCCGGACGGACATCCGCCTCATCTTCATGACCGTGAAGGTCCTCTTCATGAAAGAGAGCACCGAAGGGTTCGACAAGGCGGACGACAACAGCGCGAGCGGCGCGCCGCAGAGCTGACGAAACAAAAAAGAAGACCTCCTGAACATTCAGGAGGTCTTTTCCTATTCGGGTGGTTTACAGTGCTTCGACGATCTCTTTGGTGTCTCTGGCGATCATCAGTTCCTCGTTGGTGGGGAGCATGAAGATGGCTGCCGTCGAACCTTCGGCGTCGAGGCGGACTTCCTTGCCGCGGATGCCGTCGTTCTTCTCGTAGTCCATCTTGATGCCGAGGCATTCGAGTTCTTTGCAGATGCCTTCGCGGACATTGCAGCCGTTCTCGCCGATGCCGGCGGTGAAGACCAGCGCGTCGAGGCCCTGGAGGGCGACGATGTAGGAGGCGATGATCTTCGGCACTTCATAGTAGAAGATGTCGAGAGCGAGCTGTGCGCGTTCATTGCCGTCCGCGGCCGCCTCTTCGACGTCACGCATGTCGGAGGAGACGCCGGAAATGCCGAGGAAACCGGACTTCTTGTTCATGATGTTGTCGGTCTCTGCCGGGGTCAGGCCTTCCTTCTGCATCAGGAACGTGACGGCGGAGGGGTCGATGGCGCCCGTGCGGGTGCCCATGATGAAGCCGTCGAGCGGGGTCAGACCCATGGAGGTGTCGATGACCTTGCCGTCTTTGACCGCGGTGATGGAAGAACCGTTGCCGAGGTGGCAGATGATGACCTTCTTATACTCCGGATGCAGTTCGGCCAGGCGCTTGCTCACGTAGCGGTGAGAGGTGCCGTGCGCGCCGTACTTCCGGATGGCGTGTTTCTCATAATACTCGTAGGGCAGGGGGTACATGTAAGCCTTCGGGGGCATGGTGCTGTGGAACGCGTTGTCGAAGACGACGACCTGCGGGACGTCTTTTCCGAAAACGTCTTCCGCGGCGTTGATGCCCTGGATGTGCGCCGGGTTGTGGAGCGGGGCCAGGTCGCTGAGCATGTCGATGTCCGCCTTGACCTGCTCGTTGACGAGGCAGCTCTCCTTGTAGAGCGCGCCGCCCTGAACGACCCGGTGACCGATGGCCGCGATCTCTTCGAGGGAGTCGATGACCTTGAGGTCGCCCTCGGTGAGGATCTTTTTGACCTCATAGAACGCCGTGGTGTGGTCGGGCATGGAAACGTCGAATTTGACCTTCTGTCCCTTTGCCTTCGCGGTGATCTTGCCGTCGAGGCCGACACGCTCGCAAAGACCGGAGGCGATGGTCGATTCATCGTTCATGTCGATGAGCTGATACTTGAGCGACGAGGAGCCGCAATTGATAACGAGGATTTTCATAGAGTTCTCCTTCCGAATCCTTTACTTGTAGTCAATTATAAAATAAATTGCCTAACTTTTCCACGTCCGTTACAATAGAAATGAAAGATTTCTTCAAGAAATCTCATCCAGGAGGCAAATTTTTATGAAAACCACAGGCATCGTAGCAGAATACAACCCCTTCCACAACGGTCACAAAGCGCTCGTCGACCGGTGCCGGGAGAACGGAGCCACCCACATCGTCGCGGCGATGAGCGGCAATTTCGTTCAAAGGGGCAGTGTCGCCATCATGGACAAACGCGCCCGGGCGGCGGCGGCCATTCGGGGCGGGGTGGACCTCGTCCTCGAACTGCCGGTGCCTTTTGCGGTCGCCACGGCCGAAGTGTTCGCCCGCGGCGGCGTCACGGTCCTCGACTCACTCGGCTGTGTCGATGCCCTGGCTTTCGGAGCGGAGTGTGAAGACCTCGCTCTTCTGAAAAAAGCGGCAGAAGCTGTCACTGACCCGAAGGTCGACGAACTCATCAAAACAGAACTCTCCGGCGGGGTGAGCTATCCGACCGCCAGAGCCTACGCGGTCCGCAGCGTGTACGGCGCGGATATCGCCGATGTGCTGGAGGGCCCGAACAACATCCTGGCCGTCGAGTATCTGAAAGAGCTCGAGCGCCGGGGGAGCGGGATGGCCGTCGAACCGATGGAGCGGGTCGGCTCCGGACACGACGGGCTGACCGCGACTGACGAATTCGCCAGTGCCTCCATGCTGCGCATCCTGCTCGAACGCGGCGATGAACGGGCGTTCGACTTCATGCCGGCGACCACGGAGGTCGAGTTCAAACGCATGGTCGGTGTCGGCCGGGCTCCGGTCAAAGTCGAGGAGAGCGAACGCGCTATCCTGTCCCGTCTGCGGATGCTGACCGCCGAGGACATCCGAAAGGCGCCGGACGTCTCGGAAGGGCTCGAGAACCGGATCTACAACGCCATCCAGAGCGCCACGTCGCTTGAAGAACTCTACGATATCGTCAAGACGAAACGGTATACGCATTCCCGCATCCGCCGCATCGTGACCGCCCTCTATCTCGGCATCCTGCCGGAAGACCGGGAAGCGGTCCCGTACCTGCGCGTGCTCGGGTTCAACGACCGCGGACTCGAGATCCTGAAAGCGGCCAAGGAGACGGCTTCTCTGCCGATCATCACGAAACCCTCCGCCATCGCCGGACTCGATGAAAAAGCCCGGCACACCTTTGAACTGGAATGCCGGGCGACGAATCTCTATAACCTCGCGACGCCCCGGATCCTGCCGTGCGGGACCGAGTACTCCGACGAGATCGTCATGCTATAAAACTTTTTACTCTGACAGCAGGGTGCCGACACAGGCATCCTGCTCTTTTTCTGCCCCCGTGATATGGACGGTGGCCAGCTCTCCGTGCCGGTCCCGGTCAGAGGGGAAGCGGACGGGAGTGTAATTCATCGTGTAGCCGGTGACGAAGCCGTCTTCGAAGGTCTCACAGAGGACCTCGACGTCGCGTCCGATCTGGCGCTTCAGGAAATCCATCCGCAGTTCATCGCCCACCTCGATCATGCGGCGACAGCGCTCTTTCTTGACCGCTTTGGCGATCTGCGGCTGCAGTTCCGCGGCGGGCGTCCCGGTGCGCGGCGAGTAGGGGAAGACGTGGATCTTTTCGAAGCCGATCTCCCGGGCGAAAGCCATGGAGTCCTCGAAATCCTCTTCGGTCTCGAAGGGGAAGCCCACCATGATGTCGGTCGTGATGGTGCCGTCCGGGAAGGTCTCACGAAGCCGGTCGCAGAGGGCTTTGTATGCCTTCGTGTCGTAGTTGCGGTACATGCGCCGCAGCGTGTTGTCGGAACCGCTCTGGAGCGAGATGTGGAACTGGGGACAGAAATTCGGGAACGACGCCATTTTCTCGATGGCTTCCGGCCCGATGTTGTCGAATTCGAGGGACCCGATGCGGACCCGGTCGAAGCCCATGCTGCAGGCGAGTTCGATGGGGTCGGTGAAGTGCTTCCCGATGTCCGGTCCGTAGCAGCAGAAATTGATGCCGACGAGGACGACCTCCCGGTAGCCGGCCGCCTGGATCTCTTTGAGCTCCGCCTCGAGGTCTTCGAGGGTGCGGGAGCGGCTCCGCCCGCGGGCGGTGGGGATGATGCAGTAGGAACAGCGGCGGTTGCAGCCGTCCTGGACCTTGATGAATGCCCGGGTCCGCCCGAGGAATTCCTCGATGGGGACGTTCTGGAAGGTCTCGTCCCGGTCGTGCTCGACGACGTCGAGGACCTTCTCCGGGACCTTCTTTTGCGCCTTTTCCGCGAAGAACCGGTTCACGTAGTCGATGATCTTTTCCTGGTCCCGGACACCGGCGACGATGTCGGCCTCGTCGAGGGACGCCGCCTTGTCGGGGTAGGCCTGGACCATACAGCCGCTGAGGACGACGCAGGCGTCGGGGGACATGCGGCGGAACTTCCGGATGGCCTGACGGGACTTCTGGTCCGCGACCGCCGTCACGGTGCAGGAGTTGATGACATAGACATCGGCGCCCTCCGGCGTCTCCGCCAGAGAGAAGCCGGCGCGGCGGAACCGTTCCGCCAGCGATTCCGTGTCGTATTTATTCACTTTGCAGCCGAGCGAATGGAGATAGACCTTCACGTCCTCACCGCCTTTCCGGGTCTTTGAATCGCCTTATTATAAGCGACTTCTATAATTTTATCAATAACGTCTATTATAGTTTGACACGCCGCGCGGTAAAATGGTAAAATTTCTAGTGAATATTTGAGCCAACAAGTTCTCTGGAGGGAAATGAAATGATCGATAAAAGAAGTTCCTATCCGGTCATCCTGGTCCCGGGCGTCCTGGGTTATGGAGACGACAATAAACTGTCGAAAGTAGTGCCCTATTTCGGTACGATGTCCGCGAGCGTGGCCAAGACGGTCCGCAGCCTCGACGTCGACTGCTTTACGGCTTCCTTTACCCCGAACGCGGGCATCTGGGAGCGCACCTGTGAACTCTACGCGCAGATCGCCGGCGGCACGGTCGACTACGGCGCCGCCTATTCCAAACGGTACGGCAAACCCCGTTTCGGAAAGACTTATGAAGGATTCGTCGGCGACTGGGGAACCACCAACGAATTCGGGAAATACAAGAAAGTCACACTCATCGCTCACGGCTTCGGCGCGCCCGTCGCCCGCATGCTTGCCTATCTGATGGCGTTCGGCTCGCAGAAAGAGCAGGCCGAAGGGGGAGACCTCTCTCCGCTGTTTGCCGGCGGCAACGGCAAGGCGGTCCACGCGGTCGTCACCCTCGCCGGTAACAACGACGGCACGACCCTCATCCAGGCACTCGAAGACAAGATGCCCGGCATCACCAAAAAGATGGCCGGCCTCTGCTTCAAGATGAGTGAAGATTATTTCACCGACGAAGACGTGGAAGAATACCTCCAGCGGTCCCGCACGAACCTTTTCTACGAGATGGGCCTCGACGGCATGGCAGACTTCAACAAACGTCTCGAGACCAACCCCGACACCTACTACTTTGCATACTCGGCAGAGGCGACCCGTGACTACGGCCGTCTTCTCCCCGAGCGGAAGATCCGCAAATATGAAAACCCGTTCACGTCGAAGTCCTACCGGCGCGCTCAGGAGAACCGTCCCGAGCTCACCCTTCCGGACCTGAGACACGGCGGCCTCCCCGTTGCTCCCACCGCGGCGCTCATCGGCACCTACAAGAACTATCTTGCCGATGCTCCGCTGGCAACGCCGGTCCTGCACCCGAACGACGGTTTCATCAATACCGACAACACACTGGCTCCCTCCACCGAGGCCGTCCGGGCTTACCGCTCCGTGAACGACTGCTACCCCGGTGAGTGGTACCAGATGCCGATCTGGGAAGGCAACTCTCTCGGCTACCTCGGCGTGCTCCAGCGCCCCGACAAATACCGGGATTTCTACATCGATCTCATGAAGATCATCTGCAACCTGATCGAAGAATAATTGCAAGAGCTGTCGGGCGGACATCCACTTGGATGCCCGCCCTTTCTCTTGATAATCATTGTCTATTATGATAGAATATTCTTCAACTCTTTGGGTAAATCGCCCAAAACCATGTCTATTATTTGCAAAATACGCAGTTCTGCTTTGCAGAAACTGACAGAAAGGAGTGGCTGCCAATGGATTTCGCAAGAGATTTTTCCACGATCCCTCCTCAGGTAGAGGAACTTGCGAAGCTGTCTGTGGAAAACAGTCAGATCGATCCGGCTCTCTATGCCAAATACAACGTCAAGCGCGGTCTTCGCGACCGGGACGGTAAAGGTGTCCTGACCGGCCTTACGGAGATCTCCGAAGTCTGGGGCCACCAGGTCATCGATGGAGTCGACACCGAAGTCGACGGCATCCTCCGCTACCGCGGTTACAACGTGGAAGACCTCATCAACGGCTTCCCGAAAAACAATAACTTCTCCTTCGAGGAGGTCATTTACCTCCTGCTCTTCGGCGAGCTTCCCACGGAGGAACAGTTTGCCGAATTCAAGGAGCTGCTCGCCGGCTACCGGACGCTGCCCATCCACTTCGTCCGCGACATCATCATGAAGGCGCCCAGCAAGGACATGATGAACACCCTGGCCCGCAGTGTCCTGACCCTCTATTCCTACGACCAGCATTCGGACGACGGTACTCCGGAGAACGTCCTGCGCCAGTGCCTCGAACTCATCGCGCTGTTCCCGCAGCTGTCCATCTACGGTTACCAGACGTACCGCTATTACCACGATGGAGACTCGTTCTTCATCCACCCGCCGCTCGAGGAGTACTCCACGGCCGAGAACATCCTGCACATGCTGCGCATGGACAGCCAGTTCACCCCGCTGGAGGCCAAGGTCCTCGATATGGCTCTCGTGCTCCACGCCGAGCACGGCGGCGGTAACAACTCGACCTTCACGACCCACGTCGTCACGTCCACCGGCACCGACACCTATTCGTCCACCGCGGCGTCCCTCGGCTCCCTGAAGGGCCCCCGTCACGGCGGCGCGAACATCAAGGTCGTTAAGCAGATGGACGAACTGAAGACTGTGGTCAGAGACTGGAAGGACGACGACGAGATCGCCGCCTACCTGAACCGTCTCCTGAACCGCGACGCCTTCGACAAGGCCGGCCTCATCTACGGTCTCGGCCACGCCATCTACACGAAGTCCGACCCGCGTGCCCGCATGCTGAAACAGTTCGTCCGTGAACTGTCCGCCGAAAAGGGCCGCACCGACGAGTTCGAACTCTACGAGCGCATCGAGCGCATCGGACCCGGACTCATCACCTCGAAGCGCAACACGCAGAAGAGCGTCTGCGCCAACGTCGACTTCTACAGCGGCTTTGCCTACAGCATGCTCGACCTCCCGCTGGAACTCTACACGCCGATCTTCGCCATCGCGAGGATCCCGGGCTGGAGTGCCCACCGGATGGAAGAGATCATCAACAAGGGCAAGATCATCCGTCCGGCATACATGAACATCTGCCCGGCACGGGAGTACAAGCCTTTCGAAGACCGCTGAACCAAGCTCTGAAACAGAAAAACCTCTCTGACCGAAGTCAGAGAGGTTTTTTGATTTGCTGCGGGTCCGTCAATCGTTGCCGACGAGGTTCCCGAAGAAGTTCGGGTCTTCGGACGAGGGTTCGGTGTTGTCGGACTCGGTGGACGGCTCGGTCGGCAGGGTCTCGGGTTCATCCCAGACCTGCAGGACGACGAGCGTGCCCTTCCGGTGCTGTGTGCCGGCGGACAGGGACGCGGACTTGACGGTGCCGGAGACCTGCGTGCCGTCGTTCGTGATGTCGGAACGGCTGACCTTGAAGCCGAGGGCCGTGAGCCGGGCGCTGGCGTCGTCATAGGTGCTGCCGGTGACGTTGGGCATGGTGATCTGTTCCGGTCCTTTGGAGACCGTCAGTTCGATGTTCGCGCCTTCGTTGACTTTGGTGCCGGGCGTCAGATCCTGGGCGATGATCTTGCCGGACGGCTCATCGCTGTACTGCTCGACCTCCGTGAAGGTGAACGAGGAGTAGCGCGGCGAATGCTCGATGGCGGCATAGTACTTGCCGACGAGGTCCGGGACCTCCACGACTTTGACGTCGGAGGAAAGCGTGACGGTGGTCGTCTCGCCGGGGTCGACCGTGAAGTGGTCTTTCAGGACCGTGACGTAGAGGATGCCGAACAGGAGGGCCGCGATGAGCAGGACCACCATGATGGTGGTGAGGATGGTCTTGGCCGTGCCGCCGGTATGGTCTCTGCGCGGCCGGTCGTCCTCGTCCTCTTCCTCCTCGTGGAGATGGGTGCGGACATAGCCGTCGTTCAGCGCCTGCTGCTGCAGCGGGTTGAACTTGAGCTCCTGCGTGTCGTCTTTGTTGCCGATGGGGTGGGGCGCGTACATCTTCTGGCGTTTCCGGGCCTTTTCCTCCTCCTCATATTCGGAGGCGAACTCGGCGACCTGAGACGCGGAGAGTTCGGCGCGGAAGCGGTCCATGTTCCGGGTCCGGTCTTCCGGCAGGACCTGGAGGGCGTTGACGAGCGCGCCGACCACGTGGTTCGGCAGGGCGTCGGCGAACTTCGCCGGGATCATCATCTCGTCGTTCTCGAGACGGACCATGGCGTCGATGGGCGCCCGTCCGATGAGGACACGGTACAGGACCGCGGCAAAGGAATAGATGTCGGTCCATGCGCCGGAGGCCGCCTGGACGCCGAGCTGTTCGACGGGGGTGTAGCCCGGGAACACTTCGGTCGTGAGGCCGCCGTTGACCATGCGGCATTCCGGAATGGAGAAGTCGGAGATGCGGACTTTATGGTCGGGATAGATGTAAAGGGTGGAGGGGGAGATGCCCCGGTGGATGATGCCGTTCTGGTGGAGCGTTGCCAGCGTGGAGAGGACGGGCATGAACAGGACCCGCGCCTCTTTCCAGGGCAGGTAGCCCTCTTTGGCGGCCAGCAGATAGTCCCGGAGGGACTGTGCGCCTTCGACATATTCGCTGACGGCATAGGCCGTGTTGTTCTCTTCAAAGATGTCCACCACGGAGATGAGGGCGGACAGGCCGTTCATCTTCTGGAGTTTGCCCCAGAGCTCGAGGAACGAGCTGAGCAGACTGTAGTAGGTCTCCTGCGAGCCTTCCCGTACGAGGAGGGCAGAGGAGTCCGAGCTTCTGCGGACCATGGTGTCCGGCAGGAACTCCCGGATGGTGACCGGTGTCTTCGTCTGCGTGTCATAACCCATGTAGGTGGTGCCGTCGCCGTTGGACTCCGTGACCGCGCCAATGAGATAGTGGCCGCCGACGATGGTCCTCATGGGGAGGAACGGGGGCAGCTGCAGGGAGTCGTTGTGGAAATGACAGTGCGGACACTGTTCCGACGAACCTTTTTCCTTCATGCAGTTCATGCATAAGTTTTCGTATGACATGGAAGTTCTCCTTTCATACAAACGTAAAATACCAGTATCATTCTAATATAAAAGCGGTTAGAAAGCCAATTACAAATGGTTTCAGATACATTACAGAGGGTTTTGGACGATTTGTGTCCGTAAAAAAGGACACATCGAAAAAACTTAGAACAAGAGTGTTGACTTTGTTCGGTTGGCGTGTATAATTGACTTGTAACGAAAAACAAATGTTCGAATCTTGTTCGGCTTCATTGGAGGTATATCACATGTTCGCTCTGAAAACCATCCTCGAATTCACTGCCATCGTCCTTCTTCTCATCGGATGGCTCAACGAAGACAAAGTCGTCGACTTTGAACGCGCGCTCTGGGAACAGCTGAAAGCACGCTTCGCCCCCAAAAGCGAGACCGCTGCCGCCCACTCCGCCACCTACTACGCCGCCCGCGCCGCGGAACAGCGCGCCTGGGACGAGCGGGAGCGCATCGCCAGAAGTGCCGAGTACGCACGGAACCATGCCGTTCTCCGGAACCGTTCCGAAGAACCCAAGCGTGTAGCCTGAGTCGCCCATTTCTCAGGTTTACATACATAGCAGGTAGAGTCTGCCTTATACAGCAAAACGGTGTGCCCTCCGGACACACCGTTTTTGTTTTGTCTTGATCAGATGAGGTCTTCGGCGTCTTCCGGGTTCTCCCAGTTGTGCCAGACGTTCTGGACGTCATCGTTGTCTTCGAACATTTCGATCATCTTCGCCATGTTCTTGAGCGCGTCCTCGTCGGTCAGTTTGACGTAAGTGGACGGGACGTACTGGATCTCTGCCGTGGAGAATTTGTAGCCGGCCGCTTCCAGGTTGTCGCGGACCGCGCCGAGGTCGGGGATGGCAGTACGAATCTCGAAGACCGTATCGTCGTCGGTGAGGAAGTCTTCGGCTCCGGCTTCCAGAGCGGCTTCCATCAGGGTGTCTTCGTCGATGACGTTCTCATCTTCGTCTTCGCGGTCGATGAGGATGACGCCGCAGCGCTCGAACATGAAGGAAACGCAGCCGGACTGGCCGAGGTTCCCGCCGTATTTGTCGAAGTAGTGGCGGACGTCGCCGGCGGTGCGGTTCTTGTTATCGGTCAGGGTCTCGACGATGACGGCAATGCCGTTCGGGCCGTAACCTTCATAGACGTTCTCGACATATTCCTTGTTCGAGTCCTCGCCGGCAGCCTTCTTGATGGCGCGTTCGATGTTGTCGTTCGGGATGTTGGCAGCCTTGGCTTTGGCGATGACGTCTTTCAGTTTGGAGTTGTTGTCGGGGTCCGGTCCGCCTTCGCGGATGGCGACGGCCAGCTCACGGCCGATCTTTGTGAAGACCTTCGCTCTCGCGTTGTCGGTCTTTTCTTTTTTGCGTTTGATGGTGCTCCATTTGGAATGTCCGGACATGGGTGCACGCCTCCCTTAGTGAATTGTCAAAATACGGAAACTATTATATAGAGGAACGTTCCTCTTGTCCATTGTAAATTATCTCGAAAAACTCCCGAAGACGGTCGAGTTCACCATTGAGGTACAGGTAGCCGAACAGGGCTTCACATCCCGTTGCCGCATGGTAGCTCGCGCTCGACATGTTCTTCGGTGTATGGTTCGTGTGGGCATTGCGCCCTCTGCGGAAGACCGACTCCTCTTTCTCCGTGAGGAGGGGAAGGAGCTTCCGGATGGCCGCTTCCTGGGCCTCCGCGTTGACCAGCTTGACCTTCGCGGCATGGAGGTCCCGGTTCGGCCGGTTCGCTTCGGTGACGAGTTTCTCCCGGACGAAGAGCTCATAGACGCAGTCGCCGAGGAAGGCGAGGTCCAACGGGCTCAGGAGGTTCGGGTCGGTCTCGGTGTTCAAAAATCGGTCCATAGTCCAGTCCTTATGTCACGTAGTCGAATTCGATGTCATAGAGGCTGACGGTGTCGCCGTCCTCGATGCCGTTGTCCTGCAGCGCCTGGTCGATCCCGCTCGACTGGAGGACCCTCTGCAGGTACTGCAGAGACTCGTAGTCGTCGTAATCGATCTTCGAGAGGATGGGGACGAGCCATTCGGCTTCGACGATATAGATGCCGTCTTCCACGCGGATGGTGAAGCCGTTGTCCTGCTTCTTCTCGAGGGCCTCGAGCGGGATCTCCGCCGTCTCGTACCGCTTGATGGGCGGCAGGGTGTCGAGCTTCGCGGCGACCGCGTTGATGAGCTCCTGCGTGCCTTCCCGGATGGGGGCGCAGATGTTGAAGTACTCGTAACCGAGCCCTTCGACGTAGGAGCGGAACGCTTCGATCTGTTCGTCGGAGGCCATATCGATCTTGTTGCCGGCGACGATCTGCGGAAGGCCGGTCATCTCCGGGTTGAATTTCTCGAGCTCGGCGTTGATCGCCTTGAAATCTTCGATAGGGTCTCTGCCTTCGGAGCCTGCCACGTCGACGATGTGGACGAGCATCCGGCAGCGCTCGACATGGCGCAGGAACTCATGGCCGAGGCCGATGCCCTCCGCCGCGCCTTCGATGAGCCCGGGGATGTCCGCCATGACGAAGGACTTGCCTTCGCCCATGGAGACGACGCCGAGGACCGGGACGATGGTGGTGAAGTGGTAGTCGCCGATGATGGGCTTTGCCTCGCTGACGACCGAGATGAGCGTCGATTTGCCGACGTTGGGGAAGCCCAGCAGGCCGACGTCCGCGAGCAGTTTCAACTCGAGCTGCAGTTCCCATTCCTCGCCGGGAGCGCCGTCCTTGGCAAAGCGGGGCGCCTGCCGCGTGGGCGTGGCGAAATGCCGGTTGCCCCAGCCTCCGCGTCCGCCGCGGGCCGCGATGAATTCCTCTTCATCGGACATGTCGGCGATGATGGTGTCGGTCTCGACTTCCCGGATGATGGTGCCCTTCGGGACCTTGATGTAGAGGTCCTGGCCTCTTTTTCCGTTACACTTGTTGCCGCGGCCGTCCTTGCCGTTTTCCGCCTTGTACTTCCGCTTGTACCGGAAGTCCGACAGGGTGGCGAGGGAGTTGTCGACCACAAAGACGATGTTCCCGCCTCTGCCGCCGTCTCCGCCGTCGGGCCCGCCGCTGGCGACATATTTTTCACGGTGGAACGCGACGGCTCCGTTGCCGCCCTTGCCGGCGGTGACCGTGATCTTCGCAATATCGACAAACATAAAAAGGTACTTCCTTCAAAGAGTTTTCATGATTATATAAAAATAAAGAGGGGAAGTCAACGAACGCGGGTTTGACGGAGAACGCGGTTTGTGTTAGTCTTGAGGCGATTTACAGAAGGGAGCCATACCCATGAAAGTCGTCATGCCCGAATACAATACTCTGACCAGAGGCGATATCGATATGTCCGGGTTCGAAACGATCGGAGACCTCGTCGTCCTGGATCACCCGACAAAAGCGGAACTGAAAGCCGAACTGGCCGACGCCGACATCCTGTTCGTCAACAAATGGAACGTCGACGAGGACCTGCTGTCGGCCGCGCCGAGACTGCGGTATGTGGGAGAGTGCGCGACGGGGTACAACAACATCGACATCGCCGCCTGCAAACGGCGGGGCATCGTCGTCACCAATGTGCCGGCCTATTCGACCGACGCGGTGGCGCAGCAGGTGTTTGCCTTCCTTCTGGAGCACTTTGCGCGGGTCCACGACTACAACGACTTCGTCAAAGACGGGGGATGGGTCCGTTCCGGAAACTTCTCCGAATTCTGTTTCCCGACCGCGGAACTGGCCCACAAGACCATCGGTCTCGTCGGGTACGGGCGCATCGGGAGCAAGGTGGCGTCGATCGCCAAAGCGTTTGGTATGAACGTCCTGGCCACGTCCCGGTCGTTCCTGTCCGGGTACTCGGGAGACGGCCTCGCGCAGTTCGTCCCGCTGGACACGCTCCTGGCAGAAGCCGATGTCGTCTCGGTCCACTGCCCGCTGAACGAGGATTCGCTCCATCTGTTCGACGCGAAGACGTTCGCCAAGATGAAAGAGGGCGCGTTCTTCATCAATACGGCACGCGGACCCATCGTGTCCGAAAAGGCTCTGGCGGCCGCTCTGAAGAGCGGACACCTGTCCGGCGCCGCCGTGGACGTCATCGAGGAAGAGCCCATGAAAGAGGGTTCGGTCCTGCTCGGAGTCGACAACTGCATCGTCACGCCGCACGTGGCCTGGGCCCCGAAAGAGACCCGCCAGAGGCTGGTCGACGTGGTCCTCAGCAACGTGTACGCCTGGCTCGAAAAGGAGCCCTTCAATGTGGTAGATGTCGATTGACAAAGGGCTGTCCTCTCTGCTAGAATACATTGGCAATACGGAGACGTATCGAAGTGGTCATAACGGGGCTGACTCGAAATCAGTTTGCCGGTAACTCCGGCACGTGGGTTCGAATCCCACCGTCTCCGCCAAAGAAAAAGAGCATCCTTCGGGATGCTCTTTTTCTTTTACTGGAGCGGTTGGGATTCGAACCCGTAAGGGCTCGAGCGTTAAGAAAACAGTCCTGCGGACTGTTTTTAGCGAGAGGAGCTGCGGCAGCAGCTCGGTGTGGTTTTCGCGGCGAAGCAGAGCGAAAAGCACGTCGAATCCCACCGTCTCCGCGCAAGACGGAGTCTTGCATCGCCGGTGCGGGAATCCCACCGGTCGAGCGGAGCTCGACAGAAAACCCGAAGTCAGATGCCTTTTTATGTTATAATGATTCTACCAACCAAAAGGAGGTCCCACCATGGCATCAGATCCCGTCCGCTACTACATCTCCTTCAAAGGCCGCGTCCAGGGCGTCGGTTTCCGCTGGCGCGCCCAGACGATCGCCCGGGAACTGGGCCTCACCGGCTGGGTCCGCAACGAGTATGACGGCTCGGTCGCCATGGAACTGCAGGGCCCGATCGTGAAGATCTACCAGCTGATCGACACGCTCGAAGGCGACCGCTGGATCCGCATCGAAGAGAAGTACATGCGTGAGATCCCGGTCGAACCGCACGAAACTCAGTTTCGGGTCACCAGCTGACTTTTTCGACCGAAGGTGGCAAATCGCCTTTAAATATGTTATGATTACTTAGTTAACACTACTAATTCCCCGGAGGCAAAGACTATGTTGGGTGCGATCATTGGAGATATCGTCGGTTCTCCTTACGAATTCAATGAGAACAATATCAAGACGACCAATTTCCCGCTGTTCACCGACAAGTCGGTCTTCACGGACGACACCGTCATGACGGTCGCCGTTGCCAGAGCGCTGATGGACACCTACGGCGCGGACGACGACGTCATCGAAAACGCGCTGACCATGCAGATGCGCGCCCTCGGCCGCAACTACCCCGGACGGGGCTACGGCGGCATGTTCCAGGCCTGGCTGCTGGTCGACACCGCGGAAGCCTACAACAGTTTCGGCAACGGCAGTGCCATGCGCGTCGCGGCGGCCGGCTGGCTGTACCGCACCCTCGAAGAGACTCTGCACGCGGCCGAACTCACCGCCCGTGTCACCCATAACCATCCGGAAGGCATCAAAGGCGCGCAGGCCATCGCGGCCGCCATCTTCCTGGCAAGGCTCCGCCTGCCGAAAGACGACATCCGCGCGTACCTGTCCCGGACCTTCGGCTACGACCTCACCCGGACCCTGAAACAGATCCGCCCCGGCTACAAGATGGACGAGACCTGTCAGGGCTCCGTCCCGGAAGCCATCACGGCGTTCCTCGAGGGCAACGGGTTCGTCGATGTCATCCGCAAGGCCGTCTCCATCGGCGGCGACAGCGACACCATCGCCTGTATGGCGGGTGCCATCGCGGAAGCCTACTACGGCGTCCCGGAACAGGTGGAGAAAGACGCGTTCGCCCGGCTCGATCCGGACCTCTCCGCCACGGTCTTCAAATTCCGTCGATTCTACGTCGACCACTCCGGCACTCCGCTGCCCGGGTGGGAAGAGAGTGTCTACTATAACCCCGATGAAGTCCTGAAAGGGCTCAAGAACCTCGAGTTCGCCATCTCCGAGTTCTACGTCAAGTCGGGCAGCGGCAAAATGGAGCCGCAGCCCGTTCTCGATGAGATCGCGGAACTGCTGAGGAAGGACGAAGTGGTCCTCATCACGGTCCAGGCGCCGAGCCAGTCGCTGAAGTATTCCACCAGCGCCGACGCGGTCCAGGTCCAGTGCATCAACGACAGTGAAGGCCACCTCCTCCTGCCGATCTTCACCTCGAAGAATCAGGTCTCATCCGGCGGTCCGGAGCTGTACTGTATGACAGACAGCATCTACAACATCCTGAGCTCCAGCCTGGCGGCGGACAACCTGTTCGGCGTCATCATCAACCCCTTCGGGCAGAACTTCCTGCTCGACAAAAAGAACGTCCGCCTTCTCGTCCAGCAGTTCGAGATGGATCAGTCCATCGCCGCAAAGAAGAACGAAGACTGACGTTACGCAAACACGCAATACCCCTGGGAGATATTTTATGGCAACTAAGATCATCATCGCTGCGCACAAGCAGTACCGCATGCCGGACGACCCGATCTACGTCCCGGTACAGGTGGGCGCAGCCTGCAATAAAGACGCGGATGGGAAGCCCGTCGACCTCGGTTTTCTGAAGGACAACACCGGGGACAACATCTCGGCGAAGAACCCGCACTTCTGTGAACTGACCGGTCTCTACTGGGCCTGGAAGAACCTCGAAGCGGACCACCTCGGCCTCGTCCATTACCGCCGGTACTTCGGCTCGCCGAAGAAGACCAAGGCGAAGGACCTCTACGACACCGTCCTGACCGGGGAAGAGGCAGAGCGCCTCTTCAAGAAGTACCGTGTCCTGGTCCCGACCCGCCGGAACTATTACATCGAGACCCTCTACTCGCATTACGCGCACACCCACTACGCGGAGCATCTCGATGAGACCCGCAAGATCATCGAGGAGATCTGCCCGGACTACCTCGGAGACTTCGATACCGTCATGGACCAGCGTTCCGGCTACATGTTCAACATGTGCGTCATGGACCGCGAACTCATGAACGATTACTGCAGCTGGGTCTTCAATATCCTCTTCCGCCTGGAAGACGCGCTGAAAGCCCAGGAGTCAGAGCTCTCCTTCTACCAGGGCCGCTTCTACGGCAGAGTTTCTGAGATCATCTTCAACGTCTGGCTGCAGCACCAGCTGAAGACCGGCGTCCTCAAAAAGTCCGACATCTGTGAGCTGCCCTGCATCTACACCGAAAAGGTCAACTGGATCAAAAAGGGCACCGCGTTCCTGTCGGCCAAGTTCCTGCACAAACGCTACGAAAACAGTTTCTGATCAAGGTGATTCCCATGAAGAACGCGGTCGCACGCACCGTGGCACGGGGATCCGGAACCGAATCATTCAAAGAAAGGTCTGAGTATTATACCTTCGGGTTTCAATATTTCGGACCTTTTTTGTATGGATTCACGAAGTGGCTTTCCGGCCGGCTCGCGGAAGAGGGACTCACGAACGTCTTCTTCTTCTCCCGGGACGGCTACATGATGCAGAAAGCCTTCGAACTCCTGGAACCGGACTTCCCGAAAACCAAATATGTCTACTTCTCCCGCAAGAGCCTGCGCCAGAGCCTTCTCTGGAAGTGCGACGGCTTCCGGGAGTCCCTGCGCTACCTGACCTACGAGAACTATATCTCCGTGGGCCGGCTCCTCGACTATTACGGTTACGGCGAATCCGAACGCGCGGCAGTCGCGGACCGGTACGGTCTCGACCTCACGCAGGACCTGCCGTGGAACGACCTCTCCGAAAACGAGACCGCGGAGCATGTGTACGGTCTGCTCAAGGAGGACATCGCCCGCAAGTCCCGGGAACAGTATGACCTCCTGGAAGACTACCTCGACGCCATCGGCATGACCGGCCGGGTCGCCATCGTGGACATCGGGTGGATCGGCAGCATGCAATATGCCCTCGAGGAGTTCGCCCGTATGAGCGGCAGAGATCTCGACGTCTCCGGCTTCTACGTCGGCATGAACCCCGAAAACCCGGTCTCCGGTTCCGCGGAAGGCTACCTCTACAACAAAGAAGACCTCACGCTGCGCAAGAGTCTCCTGTGCTTCTTCGGCGGACTCGAGAAGCTGTTCCAGAGCCTGGAAGGCTCCACGGACGGATATGTCCGGGAGAACGGCACCGTCGTGCCCGTCTGTGCCGCCTATGAATACGAGGGCGATGCACCGATCCAGGGCTTCATCCGCGAATGGCAGCAGGGCGCGCTCGACTTCGTGGCGTTCGCCAAAGACGATCCGTCTGCAGCGAAAGTCAAGGACCTGAGAGACTGGGCGATGCCCCTCGTTGCGTTCGGGAAATCGCCGACGCTCCGGGGCGTGAAGCTCTTCTCCTTTTTCTACAATGTCGACGGGACGAAGCAGTACTTCGTGGCGCAGAAACCGCTGTGGAAGTACCGGCCGAAGGAACTCGTCCACGACCTGTCCAACAGCGTCTGGAAGACCGGCTTCATGAAGTCGGTCCTGAAGGTCCCGTTCCCGTATTTCAAGATCTACGATATCCTCCGAAAGTGAGACTCCCATGAGACTTAAGACGTTCCTCTACACCCTCTGCCTGCGCCGGTACCGCGCGGTCAGTTTCGACATCTTCGACACGCTCCTGGAGCGGGACGTCGACCGCCCGGTCGACGTGTTCCTGCGTGTCGGCGACATCGTGCTGGGCGCCGGGAAGGGCGAGCAGTTCCGGGCGGACCGCATCGCGGCCGAACAGGCGGCGCGCGTCCCCGCCCCGAACGGGGAAGTGACTCTCGACGACATCTACGAGGCACTGGTGGCGGCCGGCTATGACCGCGCGGTCGCGGAGGAACTGAAGACCGAAGAAGTCCGCTCGGAGCTGAACGGCTGCTTCGTCAAGGCGTCCATGAAGCCGGTCTTCGACGCCGCGCTGAAACGCGGCAAGACCGTGTTCCTCATCTCGGACATGTACCTTCCGCCGGAAGTCATCTCCGGCATGGCCGCCCGCTGCGGCTACGAGGGCTACGAAAAGCTCTTCGTCTCCAATGAGTACGGCGTCAGCAAGCGGAGCGGAAAACTCTTCGGCGAAGTCCTGAGAGAGTACGGTCTTTCGAAAAAAGACCTCATCCACATCGGAGACAGCATCGGAGCCGACCTGCTCGGCGCCCGGAAAGCGGGCATCGCCGCCCTGCCGGTGGCCCGGAAAAACAGACTGGGGAGGCTCGTGAACCGCTCATGAAAAAGATCCTCGAAGTCAATGTGGACGATATGGGGTTCGGCGGCGTCTACTCGCTCGTCCGGAACGTAATCCTCGCGAAGCCCGCGGGGACGACCCTCGACATCGCCTGCATCGAACCCTTTGAACAACAGAAGAATATCGACGAACTCGCGGCCCACGGCTGTACGGTCCACTACGTGGGCTATGCCGGGAACAAGATCAAAAAGCAGTTCGTCATCATCCAAAACCTGAAGCAGCTCATCCGGGAGGGCGGGTATGAAGCGGTGCACATCCACGGCGATGTCGCCTACAAGCTTCTGGTCTACTCCGTCGCGGCGCGGCTCGCCGGCGTGAAGACCATCCTGCTCCATTCCCACGCCTCCGGCACCGACGGGAACCACCGCGGTCTCAAACAGAAACTGCACATGGCGTCCCGCCGGTTCCTGAAGTGGACCGGGACCGGGTACGTCTCCTGCTCCGACCTCGCGGCGGACTGGATGTTCCCGAACGTGAAGGCGAAGAAGATCACCATCATCCACAACGGCGTGGACCTCGACAAGTTCCGATTCGACCCGGAAAAGCGGGCCGCCATGCGGAAGGAATGGGGACTCGAAGACGCGTTCGTCCTCGGCCACGTCGGCCGGTTCGAATACCAGAAGAACCATACCTACCTCGTCGACATCTTCGCGGCTGTCAAAGACCGTGTGCCGAGCGCGAAACTCTTCCTCGTCGGAGAGGGGAGCCTGCTGGACGAGACCCGCACGAAGGTCGAGGACCTCGGTCTTTCCGATGACGTCATCTTCGCCGGTCTCTCGAGGGAAGTGGAGAAACTCCTCTCCGGCTTCGACGTCTTTGTCCTGCCGTCCCATTTCGAGGGCCTGCCCATCGTCGGTGTCGAAGCGCAGGCGGCCGGCCTGCCGGTGCTCTTCGCGGACACCATCACGAAAGAGGCCAGACTGACCGACGCGTCCTGGTTCCTGCCGATCGGCGAGACCGACATGCCGCAGTGGGCGGACAAACTCGCGGCCCTGAACGGCGCGGAGCGGGGCGACCCCTACGAGCGCCTGAAGGAACAGCATTTCTCGCTCGACGACACCATCCGGGAGTTTCTGGACCTCTATGCGTGAATCGCCAACCGAATCGAAAACAACACCCGGACGGGAAGACTCCTGTCCGGGTGCTTTGCTATTGTTTTGAAAGGAGTATCAGTCCTGCCCGAGCACCTTCTGAAACGCGCTCAGAGCGGCCGGGAAGTCCTCTTCCGGCAGGGCGGAAGGAAGAAGGGTCAGGCGGGCGGTCTGCCCGTCAAAGCTCTCCCAGAAGACGCTGAGGCCGACCGCTTCGAAGTCCTCCTTCTTTCCGGTGAAAGGCACCGTGAGACGGACCTGCAATCCGTTCTCGCTGACGCGGCATTCCTCATATGAGAGGTTGTCCCGCAGCAGCTCATAGAACCGGCGGGTCTTGGCTGTGGCGAACCGGCGGATCTTGCGGATCTGCGCGCCGATGTGCCCGTCCCGGATGTAGCCGCAGAGGGCGATCTGCTCTGTTTTGCTGGCGGTCTGGGAGAAGCGCCAGATCTGCTCGTGGTAGGCGTCCGCCAGGACCCTGGGCAGCACCATGAACGAGATGCGGATGCCGGGGGTCAGCACGTTCGCGAAGGAACTCATGTAGACGACGTTGTCGGCGGTGGCCAGCGCGTAGAGGGACGGCGTCGGTCGGGAGGCGTAGAGGAAGTCGTTGTCGTAATCGTCCTCCAGCACGAGGGCCGCGTTGGCCTCACTGTATTCGACGAGTTCGAGGCGCCGCTTCATCGGCATGACATCGCCGAAGCGGGTCATGTGGGAGGGGGAGACGTAGATGATGGTCGCGTCCTTGTCCCGGAAGTGGACATCGAAGCCGTAGTTCTCGAACCGGGAGATGCCCTTTTGGAAACTCCGATCGGGGAACGAGACCGTCTTGTCCTTTGGGAGCAGGGCGCAGAGGATGTCGAGCAGGGTGTCGACGCCGGCGCCGATGACGATCTGGTCCCGGTCGGCGATGACGTTCCGCTTCCCGCGGATGTATCCGGCGATCGCCTCCCGCAGGTCCTCTTCGCCCTGGGGCTCACTGTACGAGCAGAGCCGTTCTTTCTGGCGCAGCGCCGCGTTGATGTATCGGTGCCAGAGTGCGACGTCGAAGCTCTCGAGGTCCGCGTCGCCGCTCGACAGGTCGAATCGAGGCTTCACCTTGCCGGTGAAGTCCCTGGCCGGTTTCGGCGCCGCCTGCTTCGTGCCGGCCTTGCGGGACACATAGTACCCGCTGCGGTCCGACGACAGGAGGAACCCCTCCGCCTGCAGGGCGAAGTACGCGTTCTCGACCGTGGTCCGGCTGACGCCGTGGATGGCGGCCGCTTCCCGAATGGAGGGAAGGCGGTCCCCGTGACGGAGCTGACCCTCCAGGATCCGCTCTTTGTAGTATTCGTAAAGCTCCAGATATTTCTTCATGGCGTTTTATCTGTCCTTTAAAAAATAGTTGAAATTGTCACTTTCTTTCATGCCAGTTACAGTATATACTGACTTCAACTTCAGAGCAAGAAAAAGTACTGTATCGAAAGGAACCTTCTTATGACCAAACGCACGACGGCTTCGGCCGTGTCCCGGGGCGGGAACAACGTTCTGCGCCTGACGACCGCCGCGGTGGCGACGGCGCTCGTGTTCCTGTTCACTTTCCTCATCCGGGTCCCGACGGCCCTCGGCTATGTCCACCTGGGCGATGCGCTCGTCCTGCTTTACGCCGCCGTCTCGGGCGACCCGCTCGCGCTCCTGGTCGGAGCGATCGGCGAAGGGCTCGCCGATGTGGCGGGCGGATATTTCCAGTACGCCCCCGCGACGGTCCTCATCAAGGCGCTGATCGCGCTGCCCGTCTTCTGGAACGCCAGAAAAGAGCGCGCAGAGAGCAGAGACGTGGACGGCCGGCACCGGATCCTGACCGCGCGGACCTTCCTGTGGTCCCTCGTGTCCATCCCGGTCACCCTCGGCGGATATTTCCTCGTCGACTACCTGCTGAGCGGGGCATACGCCTTCGCGGCGCTCTGGTCCAACGGTGTCCAGGCCGTCGGCAGCATCCTCGTGTTCGCCGTCCTGGCGCTCGCGTTCGAAAAGAGCCGTCTCGAACAGCGCCTGCGGTGAATCGCCCAACAGAACAGAAAACAAAACGTGCCATCCTCACCGGAGGATGACACGTTGTTTTTTATTCACTTGCTTTGCCGCGTTTCGGCCGGAGCTTTTCCAGCCATGGCCAGGGGTCCAGCAGTGCGTTCACCGGGACCGTGAACGGTTTCCAGGAGAACAGGTAGGTGAGCGCGAACATCAGTACGATGGACAGGAGCAGATGGCACCAGAAGGACCGGTGGATGAAGTCGACGGCCCAGTCCATGTGGATGATGACGTCGAGGACCGGCAGGTGCCAGAAGTAGACGGACAGCGTCCGGGCGCCGAGTTCGGTCATGTGGGGGACCGAGAACCGGGGCACCAGTGTGAAGAACCCGAGGATGACCAGCGCGCTGATGGCGTAGGCGAGAGCGCGGAAGACGAACTCTGCCGGGCCGAGAGCGTTCGGGATCTCGTCGTAGTTGTTCTGCCCCGTAAAGAGCCGCCGCAGGAGATAGACCTGTTTGTCGAGGACGAAACACAGGACGAACCACAGAAGGAACACGAACGCTCCTCCGGCGCGGACGACCTTTTTGTCGAGGAACTCTGCGAGCCTGTTCCGGTCCAGCATGTAGCCCGCATAGAAAAACGGGAAGAACACGATGATCCGGGAGAGGGAGAACCCTTCACTGATGAAGGGGACATACCCGACCGCGAGGCCGACGGCGATGGTCGCCGGGAACACATATTTCGGCGGGTATTTTCTCAACAACCAGGCGATGGAGTACGACGCGAACAGGGCCAGCATGAACCAGGAGATCTTGTTCTGGTTGTAGAAACTGAACCCGTGCTCCGGCTTCCGGATGTGGATGGACAGGTCCCGGAAGAATCCGAGGACCAGACAGACCAGCACATAGGGCAGGAGCTTTTTCCAGTTGTATTTGTCCGCCTGTACGGTCCGTTTGGAGAACAGGCCGGAGATGAAGAGGAACGCCGGCATGTGAAAGCTGTAGATGAACAGGAAGAGGCTCCGGTCATATGCATAGTATTCACAGCCGCGTTCGATGGCGTGCCCGAGGACGACGAGAAGGATCAGAAGAAACTTTGCATTGTCCCATCGGGGGTCTCGTTTGGCAGTAGCCAGAGGATCAGATCCTTTCTCTCATGCTGCGGATGGTGCGGCGGAACATGTCTTCCATGCCGACCGAGGGGACGTATCCGATGGACTTCAGTTTGGAGGCGTCCAGACGGATGACCATTTGCGGGTTGTATCCGAAGGAAGCAAGGTCCTCCGGGATCTCGATACGGACATTGACCCCGGCTTCCGGTTCGAGACCGGCGACCAGTTCCGCCATCTCGCGGATGGAGCAGGCGGTGTCCATATTGGTGACGTTGTAAGCCTCTCCGCTCTCACCCTTCAGAAGGATGGTGTAGAGAGCGCAGACCGCGTCGGCGGTGTAGCAGTAGCTGCGGACCGTGGAGCCGTCCGTGTGGAGGACGATGTCCTTCTTCTCCATGAGGCAGCGGGCAAACTCGGCGAAGACACGGCCGTCGTGGTATTCGACCCCGGCGCCGAACGTCTGGGAGAGGCGGGCGACCTTGACCGGCACGCCGTACTCGGAGGCGTAGGACGCGCAGAGGCATTCTACCATGCGCTTGCCTTCGGAGTAGCTGCTGCGGACGGAGAGGGGATCGATGAGGCCGTAGTCCGACTCGGAGATGGTCGGGTTTTTCCCGTCAGGCACACCGTACACTTCGAGCGAAGAGAGGTACACCATGCCGGAGACCTGTTTGTCTCTCGCGAACTGCAGGAGACGGTCGGTGCCGTAGATGGCGGTCTGGATGGTCTCGACCGGGCTCTCGACGAAGAACTTCGAACCGGTGGCACTGGCGCCGTGGACGACGTAGTCGACGGGCTTGTCGTATTCGACCGGGCGGGACAGATCGCCGATGACGAAGTCGAGCTTCTCATTCGGAAGCACATCTTCGAACATCGCCTGTGCCTTCTGCTCATTGCGGATGAAGGCGGCCACGGTGATGTCCGCGCCGTAGAGGCGATTTGCCTCGAGCAGGGTCCGGACCATCTGCGAACCGATGAGACCGGTGGCTCCGGTGATGAAGACCGTCCTGCCGGACAGAGCCGGAAGAAGGCCGTTGTCGTTCAGTGTTTTCGCGCAGAGGGCCATGTCCTCCCGCAGTACAGAATCGGTCATGGTCAGCTCTCTTTCGGTTTGCGGAAGGTGTTGATCTTCGTGCGGTTGCCGTTCGTGAGACCGAAGCCGAAGGTCTGCTCGTTCTCACGGTACTGGAGCAGCGCGCGGAACATGTAAACGTCTTCCGGGGTGGTGACTTTGATGTTGCCGCGGTTGCCCTCCACCATGTGGACGGGGATGCCCAGCGTATGGCAGATGGTGCAGTTGTCGACCATGTTCTCGTAGCCGTTTTCGGTCGCGCGGATGCGGTCGTGCGCGGCGATGATATCTTTCAGGACGAAGGTCTGGGGAGCCTGCGCCGCAAAGGTGTCTTTCCGGTACGGGACCTGGTCGACGCCCTCGCCGTCATGGCTCAGGAGGATGGTCTCATAGCAGGGCGTGCAGGTGATGGCGTTGCCCTTTTCCTTCGCGGTCTCGATGTTCTCGGTGATGACATCGTAGGAGACGAAGGGACGGACGCCGTCGTGGAGCAGCACGATGCTGTCGTCCGGGTTCTCGGACTCCGCCTTCTTCAGAAGGTTGTAGATGGTGTCCTGCGCGCTGGAACCGCCCGGGATGACCTCGGCCACCTTGGTAAGGCGGTACTCTTCACAGAGAGATTCCACGTACGGGATATAGTCTTCCAGTGTGGAGATGTAGATCTTGTCGATCTTCGTGTGCCACTGGAACAGACGGACCGTGTGGACGAGGACCGGCATGGAGTTGATCTCAAGGAACTGTTTCGGGATACCGGCACCCATACGGACGCCGCTGCCGCCGGCAAAGATCAGAGCGATATTCATAAAGGGATCCTCCTTTTTGATTGCTTAGTCGTGAGTGTCCTGCTTCTCTTCCTCGTCGTCCGTTTCCTCACGGGGCGTCAGGGAGGAGAAGTCCAGGTGACGTAAGAGCTCGACGTCGTCTTCGACCGCTTTGATGGCCGCCTGAAGGTCTTCCGGGATGTTCCCGAGGACGATCCAGTCGATGACGCGGTCGGAGGCGCCGGAGTCGATGTAGTCGAAATGGACATCGACATACTCTTCGACCTTCTCGTAGTCGAAGTCGTCGTTCTCGAGCGCCGTCATGACTTCGTCGAAGGTGTGGCAGACCTTGCCCGGCGCCGACTCCTCATAGTCGCGGTGGAAGCCGCGGGAGAAGGAGTACTGGATCTCGTCAAAGGCGAAGAACAGCATGGGCTTTCTCATGAGGGAGTACTCGAAGATGTTGGAGGAGTAGTCCGTGATGAGCAGGTCGGTCTTGTAGAAGAGGTCGTTGATGTTCGGGTACTTGTTGACATCGACGAACTTGTCTTTGTGCTCGTTTTTGATGGGGACCGGTTCGGAGACCCAGGGGTGCATCTTGAAGAGGACGACGGTGTCGTCTCCGCAGAATTCATAGAGCCGGTCGAAGTCGATGAGGTTGTAGGGGTAGTGGGCGTCGAAATGGTTCTTGCCCCGGTAGGTGGGAGCGAAGAGGATGACGCGCTTGCCGTCGATCATCGGGAACTGTTCGAGCAGTTCCTTTTCCTTGTTGGCCCGGTAGTCCGGGTCGAGGAACTCGTCCATACGCGGCATGCCGGTGGGGAGGACGTTCTCCGTGTTGATGCCCCAGACTTCGGAGAAGAAGTGGGCGATGTGCCGGCTGCCGGCAATACCGTACTTGTACTGACGGTGGCAGCCGTTCGGAGCGGGACATCCGGTGTGGCCCCAGCGGCTGTACCCGGAGGACTTGAACCCGGCTCCGGCGTGCCAGAGCTGGACGAGCGTGGTGTCGTCCTTCAGGAAGACCCAGTCGAGGATGGGGGCGTGGTCGTCGATGAAGATCATGTCGGACTGCGCCATCTTCCAGAGGACTTTGAGCCAGCTCGGGATGCCGTAATGGGGGTTCGCCACCGTGGCGCGGGCCGAGTAGATGATATTGTAGTCCTTGTCCATCCCGCGCTCGACCATGCGGTCGGCGACACTCATGATGTTGGTGCCGAGTTTCTCACTCTGCTCACTCATGAAGAGGATGGTCGGTTTGGCATTCTTCCCGCGGAACAGGCGGTTCAGATCGTGGGAGGTGTTGTAGTCCCAGATCATGAATCGCCGCCCGGCTTTGACATAACGTTTATGGAGGTTTTTCTTGAACTTTGCCATGCCCGTCGGGTTGTTCTCCTGACGGTTATCGACATTGAAGACCTTGAGGCCGCTCTTGGTGAGGTCCATGATGTTGAGGATGATGCCGAGGTCTTCCTCGTCCTCCGTGACAGAGAAGTTCACGCAGTAGCCCTTGGTCTTGTTGTTGTGGAGGAAGGTGCGGGACCGCTCCTGCAGTTTCGGGGCGAGTTCCGGCGCCACTTCGGGGGCACAGAGGATGTCGGTGCCCTGGCAGGCATAGATGGTGTAGGTGCCGGTCGGCACACACATGACAGCGCCGTTGTTCGTCACGTTCAGGGACAGGCGGTAGGTGTGCTCGTCGAGCTTCTCCGCCTTGTATTTGGCATTGGCCATCAGGAATGCCGCGACAAGGTAGAAGTCGAGCGGCTTCGACGGGTCGAAGCGGTCCGAATAGTCTACCTTCACGGTGAGGTGCATATGGATGCGCTCCCATTCGATCTCCGTGATGGTGGCCGAAATGAGCTGTTCCCCGAGACGGTTTGTCATGAGGATCTTCTGTTTGCTGTCGTGAAAGTCTGCCATAAGAAGTTGACCTCCTTAAAAAAGTCATTAAATTATAACATATAAGGCGTGACCATTTCCATAGAATTCAGGGACCATTTGTGTTAAGATAGCGATATATAAAGGGAGGTGCTTGCATGAGCCTTGAGCGACCGGACTTTCTGAATGAAAGCTCCCCGGCAGATCCGAACCTCAATATCACAGAAGAACCGGTCGTCGCCAACGTCGACGAACGCCCCCGCTACGAAGTGGCGTTCTTTTCCCCCGAATTCATGGAGGTCATCGAAGAGAATCGCCGCAAGGAGCACGAACTTCTGGTCCACTGGCAGTCTGACGCGGAGAGCGGAGACCCGGAGGCCCAGCTGCAGATGGGCATCAACCATCTGTACGGCATCGGAGGCGTCGAACAGGACGATCGCAAAGCATTTGAATATTTTGAAGCCGCCGAGTCAGGCAGCCCGGAAGCGGACTACTGGCTGGGGCTTTGCTATATGAACGGCATCGGCACCGAAGAGGACACGGGAGCGGGATTCGACCTCCTGAAACAGGCGGCGGACCACGAAGACCCTCTGGCGCTCTGCGCCCTCGGCGCCTGCTATGAGAACGGCATCGGGACGGCACAGGACCTGAAAGAGGCGGTGTTCTGCTACACGGCGGCGATGGACCGCGGGTCCGTCGAAGCGGCCTTCCAGCTGGCGGAACTCTATTTCCTCGGAAGCGGTGTCGAACGAAACGATCAAAAAGCGCTGGAACTCTACCGGAAAGCGGCCGAAGGCGGCGACCACCGTGCCCTGTTCATGCTGGGCTTCTGTTTTGAGACCGGAGCCGGCGTGGAGCGGGACCTCGAAAAGGCGGCCGCTCTCTATAAAGAAGCCGCCCAGAAGGGCGTCCCGGAAGCGAACTGCTTCCTCGGTGTCCTGTACTTCAACGGAAAAGGCGTCCCGGAAGACCGGGAAGAGGCCGTCCGTCTGTTCCGTCTCTCGGCGGACGACGGGTTCCCGCGGGCCAACTTCCTGCTCGGGTATTGCTATGACTTCGGGACCGGGGTGGAAGAAAATCTCGAAAAAGCACTCGAATACTACTGGAAAGCCGCGGAGCGCGGCGATGTCGACGGCATGTACCAGATCGGCCTCTGCTGCGAGACCGGGCACGGGACCGCGCAGAATTATGAAAAAGCGGCGGAATGGTATGAAAAAGCCGCCATGGCGGGGGACCCCCGTTCCATGGTCCGCCTCGGCGTCCTTTCGGAAGCGGGCAACGGTGTCCCGCAGGACCTGCCGAAAGCGGTCTCGTGGTACCAGATGGCGGCCGGCCTCGGCAATACGGAAGGCATGACGAACCTCGCGGTCCTGCTGCGGCAGGGGCGCGGGACCGAACCGGACCATGCGGAAGCGTCCCGTCTTCTGGAGGCTGCTTCGGAACAGATGGACCCCCGGGCCATGTACCTGAACGGCCTTCTTTACCTCGAAGGCGATGAACAGCATCCGAGAGATGAATGCCACGCGTTCCGCCTCTTCCTCGACGCCGCGGAAGCTGGCTATGAAAAAGCCTGGTACGCGGTCGCACACTGCCGGGAAAACGGCATCGGCACACTCGCGAACCCGGTCCGCGCGGCCACCGACTACCGCCTCGCGGCGGAATACGGTCTGCCGGACGCCCAGTTCCGCTACGCGGTCCTGCTCCGTCTCGGTGAAGTCGTACGCCAGAACGATGAAGAATCGTTCCGGTGGCTCAGCAAGGCGGCTGCTCAGGGGCATCCGGATGCCGTCTGTGAACTCGGATACTATTACGATAAAGGCATCGCCGTCCCGAAAGACCCCGTCCGGGCACGGCACCTCTTTGAAGAGTCGGCCTCCCTCGGCTGCGCCCGCGCCATGACGAACCTTGCCCAGCTCTATGCGGTCGGCAGAGGGGTCGAGGCGAACGAAGAAAAGGCGGTCGACCTGTTCCTGAATGCCGCCGATGCCGGCGACCCCTTCGCCATGACCCGCATCGGTGAGATGTATGAACACGGTGTCGGCGTCAAACAGAAGCGCGATCTGTCAAAGGCACTTTACTGGTACCGGCGGGCCTCCAAAGGCGGCGACCTTGTAGCAGCCGGAGCGCTCGAACGGATGCGCGTCGCGTTCCGCGATGTGTTCCGAAGATCCCTGATCGCCACCTTGGGCCTCTCCTGCGCCGGTCTTCTGACGCTGGTCCTCCATCTTGCCGGTGTGCTTCCCCTGGCGACCGGCATCCTCGCCGGCGTCTGCCTTCTCGGCGACATCGCCGTCATCGGCCAGACCCTGGCGCTCCTGAAACAGTATTTCAATATTTGATTTTTGAGGTGATACAGTATGAAAACAATGAAACTCGCCACCAAGATCTTCCTGGCCGTCATCGGCGTCCTTCTCGTGGCAGCAGGCATCGTCTGCCTGGCGGACCCCATTGGGGCCGTCAGTACGGTCGCCTGGGTCGTCGGCCTCGTCCTGCTGATCTCCGGCATCACGACGGCGATCTACTATTTCGTGTTCGGAAGTTTTCTGGTGTTCGCGTTCCCGGTGCTGCTCAACGCCATCCTGCA
>ONJD01000006.1 GCA_900317985.1 uncultured Eubacteriales bacterium
GCCATCAACATCTGCGGCCGGCTGGGCATTCCCGTGGATTACACCCTGACCGGCGCCCAGGTGGAAAAGATGGACGACCAGGAGCTCAAGGACGCCTGCGAAAAATGCCATATTTTCTCCAAGCTCTCGCCTTACCAGAAACAGCGGGTGGTGAAGGCCTTCCAGAGCAACGGCCACACCGTGGGCTACATGGGCGACGGCATCAACGACAGCCTGCCCCTGAAGCAGGCGGATGTCGGCATCTCCGTGGACACGGCGGTGGACATCGCCAAGGAGGTCGCGGACATCATCCTGCTGGAGAAGGACCTGAACGTGCTGGACGAGGGCGTCATCGAGGGCCGCAGGACCTTCGCGAACATGTCCAAGTACCTGAAGATGTCGGTCAGCGGCAACTTCGGCAACATGTTCTCCGTGCTGATCGCCAGCATCTTCCTCCCCTTCCTGCCTATGCTGCCGCTGCATATCCTGGTGCAGAACATCCTGAACGATTTTGCCCAGCTGGGCATGCCCTTCGACCACGTGGAGGACGAGTACATACGCCTGCCGAAGAAGTGGGACATCCCGGGCATCAAGAAGTTCATGGTGTACTTCGGCCTGCTCAGCACCGTGCTGGACGTGCTGTGCTTCCTGGTGATGTGGTACATCTTCAAATTCAACAGCGTCCAGACGGCCGGGTACTTCCAGTGCGGCAGGTACAGGAGCATGTCGTCCCCCATGACGAAGTAGAGTTCAGCAGGAGTTTTCTCTCCCGTCTCTGGGTCGACCTCGTCGTACTGCTCGTGCAGGTCTTCGAGGGTCATCCAGGTGTAACTGGTGTCTCCCCGGGCGATCTCATAGTCCGAGACTTCGAACGGCGTCTCTTCTTCGGCGGTGTCTTCGAAGCAGAGCCGGCACATCGCCAGACGGTCTTCGCCGGAGGCGAGGTCGGGCGCCGCTTTGTGGGGCGGCACGAAGGTCGGGATGATGAGCACCTTGTCGAGGGGCAGGCCGATGGCGGCCATCTGGTCGCGGAAATCTTCCGCGATGTGCCGGTGGCCTTTGTGGGGCGGGTTGAACGTTCCCCCGAAAATGCCGATACGCATAGGCTCTGTCCTCTCTGGTGGTTTTGGTTGGCTCTCTGGCTTACTGCTGTTTACTGGCGGTTTCTCTACCCGCGAGTTCCGGCCCAAGGCTTTCTGCCCGGCCGCACTTACCGCTTCTGGCGCAGTTTGTGCGTACCTTTGGCTTCCAGTTTCGCTTTCCGCTTCTTGGCGGCCGCGGCCCGCTTGATGTTCTGCTCTTTCTGTTTTTCCTTGTCGTGCTTCTCCTGGCTGTAGCGGTACAGGATGATGACGCCGCCCACGACGCCGATGACTTCGGCACCGGTGGCTTTGCTCAGTTCCTCGGCCGCCTCTTTCGGGGAGATCGGCGTGGTCTCGAGGAGCACGCGGACTTTGATGAGCTCTCTCGTGGTGAGAGCTTCATCGACTTGTTTATAGAAGGCTTCGGACAGGCCGCCCTTGCCGATCTGGAAAATGGGGTCCAGATGGTGGGACTCTGCCCGGAGAGCCGCTCGTTCTTTACTGGTCAAATGGGTTCTCCTTTTGCTTATTGTTTTGCTTATTGTTTTGCTTTTGTTTTGCTTTTGTTTTGCTTTTGCTTTGCTTTTGCTTTGGCTTTGCTTTTGCTTTTCTCTCTTAGCTTTCGCTCAAGCTTATCTTCTTTCTAAACTTATAATTCTTTTTTCAGGATGTCATACATGTTTTGCAGGCCGCGGCTGCGGTGGGACTGGCTGTCCTTGACCGCCGGCGGGACTTCGCCGAAGGTCTGGGTGAACTCACCCGTTGCGGCCTGTTCGTTGGACTCGGTGCCGGCAGTGGAGACGAGGAACAGCGGGTCGTAGCCGAAGCCGCCGTTGCCGTGCCGCTCATGGGCGATCCGCCCGTAGCACTCGCCGCGGGTCACGAATTCCCGGCCGTCCGGGAAGACCGCCGCGACGGCCGCCACGTAGTGGGCGGTGCGCTGCTCGTCGGGGACATCGGCGAGGAGGCGGAGGAGCTTGTCGTTGTTCGCCTCATCGTCGCCGTTCGTCTCGCCGTCCCCGCTCCAGCGGGCGGAGTAGAGGCCGGGCGCGCCGTCGAGGGCGTCGACGCAGAGGCCCGAGTCGTCCGCGAGCGTCGGGACCCCGGCGAGCATGCAGCCCGCCCGCGCCTTGATGAGCGCGTTCTCTTCAAAGGTGGTCCCGGTCTCTTCGACATCCGGGTATTGCAGGCCCAGTTCTCCGGCGGTCTTGATCTCGATGCCGAGCGGCGCGAGGATCCGGGAGAACTCGGTCTTCTTATGTTTATTCTGCGTTGCGATCAAAAAAATCATTTGATAATTCCTGCTTGTCTGCTGTATTCCTGCTTGTCTGCTGTATTATGCTTGCAGGTCGGAATCGTTTCCAACTATCTGGGTTTCATTCCATTTTTGTCGGAATTTCAAGCCATTTCACTTCGATATTTCCAACAAAAACTTCATTGTTTTCCGTTTAGATGGAGATTTCTCCATCTGTTCGTGCAGTTTTGGCGATTCAGATGGAAAAACGTGGCAAATCCGGTCCTTTCATCCATCTCTGCTCGAGCTTTTCTTGAACCAGATGGAGATTTCTCCATCTATTCACGCAATGTGAGGGACTCAGATGGAATTACTTTCCGGTAAGCTGTGCTTCGACGGCGGCGAGTTTGGCGCGGGTGGCGTCGATGCGCTCCTGGAGACGCTGTTTCATAGCGGGGTTCCAGGTGGCGGCCATGGCGGCCTCGGCATCGGCGATCTGTTTGCGGTACTCAGCAGCTTTGGTGTTCAGCTCTTCGAGGACCGCCGGGTCGATAGCCGGGGCCGTAGTGGCTTCCGCTTCGGCGGCGAGTCTCGCCTGTTCGGCCGCTTCTGCCTGGGCTTTCACTTCTGCTTCGGCTTTCGCCTGCGCTTCTTCGGCGAGTCTGGCCTCTTCGGCGGCGCGGGCTTCTGCCTGCGCTTTGGCTTCCGCTTCTATGCGGGCCTCTTCCTCAGCGAGACGAGCCTCTGCGGCAGCCTTTGCTTCGGCCTCTGCTTTTGCGGCGGCTTCCTGCTCAGCGGCTAAGCGAGCTGCTTCTGCGGCTTCGGCCTCGGCCTGAGCTTCTGCCTCTGCCTTCGCGGCGGCTTCCTGCTCAGCGGCTAAGCGAGCTGCTTCTGCGGCTTCGGCCTCGGCCTGAGCTTCCGCCTCGGCTTCGGCCTCGGCCTGAGCTTTCGCCTCCGCTTCCGCGGCAAGGCGTGCTTCTTCAGCGGCCTGAGCTTCGGCTGCAAGTCTGGCTTCTTCAGCGGCCTTCGCTTCGGCTTCTGCCTGAGCGCGGGCTTCTGCCTCAGCTTTTGCTTTTGCTTCGGCGGCAGCGGCGGCCTCAGCGCGGGCGGCGTCTTCCGCTTCGCGGCGGGCCTGAACCTCGGCGCGCTGGCGTGCCTGCTCTTCGGCGCGGGCCTTTTCGGCTTCACGCTCGCGGGCGGCAGCTGCCTTGCGGGCTTCTTCCGCCTTCTTCTGCTCGGCCTTGCGGGCCGCGGCGGCGTCGGCAGCTTTCTGCTTCTCGGTCAGCTCGCCGGCAGCGGCGCCGGTCAGGGCAGCGGCGGCAGCCGCCTTCGCGGCGCTGACGTCCGTACCGAGGATCATATCGATGTCCGCGCCGGCGTCCTCGAGCAGAGCTTCGGAACGGGCCAGGGCACGGCGTTCATTCTTGGAGAGGTCACGGGTCTCGGCGAACTTATGCAGGGAGCGGACCTGCTTCGCGGCCTCCTGGAGCAGGACGACTTCCTCCGGCTCTTTGTCGGAGAGGTCGATGCCCTCGAGGAGCGCGGAGTTGGCCGCCTCTTCTTCGGCGGCGGCGATGCGTGCCGCTTCCTCCATCGCCTTGCGTTCGGCGATGGCTTCTTCGCTGAGGTAGTCCGGGTTCTCGGACATCTGCAGGTTCTCGGAGAGCGCCTCGTTGATGAGGTTCTCCTGCTCTTCGGCCAGCGGCTCGAACAGAGAGGCCGCGAAGGACTCCGCCTTGAACGGCTGGAGGTCGTCGATGCCTTCGCCGAGACCGATGAACTTGACCGGCAGTTTCAGGTCGTTCTTGATGGACAGGACCACGCCGCCGCGGGCCGTGCCGTCGAGTTTCGTCAGCACGATGCCGGAGACTTCGCAGACCGCCATGAACTCTTTTGCCTGCGAGATGGCGTTCTGACCGGTGGTCGCGTCGAGGACCAGGAAGATCTCCCGGTCGGAGTAAGGCAGTTCGCGGTCGATGACCTTGTAGATCTTGCCGAGTTCTGCCATGAGGTTCTTCTTGTTATGGATCCGGCCCGCGGTGTCGCAGATGATGACGTCTGCTCCGCGGTTGATGCCGGCATGGATGGTGTCGAAGACGACTGCGGCGGGGTCAGCGCCTTCATCGTGTTTGACCATGTCGACGCCGGCGCGGTCGGCCCAGATCTGCAGCTGGTCGATCGCCGCAGCTCGGAACGTGTCCGCAGCGCCCAGGATGACCTTGCGTCCGGTGGACTCGAAGTAGTGGGCCATCTTGCCGATGGTCGTGGTCTTGCCGACGCCGTTGACGCCGATGACCAGGATGACCGCCGGAGTGGTCAGGAAGTCGATGGTCTCGTCCTTGCCGAGCATGTCGGAGACGACCTGCTTGATGACTTCACGGACTTCCGCCGGGTTCGAGATGCCGGCCGACTTCACCCGGTCCTTCGTCTCTTCGACGATCTGCTCCGACGTCACAACACCGACGTCGGACATGACGAGCACTTCGACGAGTTCCTCGTAGAGGTCCTCATCGATGGACTCGAAGGAGCCGAGGACGTTGTCCAGGTTCCCGGAGAAGTTGTCGCGGGTCTTCTGCATCCCGCGGTTCATTTTTCTTCTGAAGAGTGCCATAGGTTTCTCCTTCTAAGGCGATTTATTGTTAGTTGAGACCCAGTTCCTTCGCCATCTCGGCGGTGCGCAGGGAGAGCAGCTTCGAGACGCCCTCCTCCTGCATGGTAACGCCGTACATGATGTCGGCTTCTTCCATGGTGCCGCGCCGGTGGGTGATGAGGATGAACTGGGTGTTTTCCGTCATGTTTCGGACGTACTGGGCAAAGCGCGCGACATTGACGTCATCCAGCGCGGCCTCGACCTCGTCGAAAATACAGAACGGGGCGGGCGTGACTTTCAGGATGGCGAACAGCAGCGCGATGGCCGAAAGGCCTTTTTCGCCGCCGGACAGAAGGTCGATGTTCTGGACGTTCTTGCCCGGGGGCTGGACTTCGATGTTGATGGGCGTCTCGAGGATGTCGGACTCGTCCTCCAGGACCAGGGCCGCCTTGCCGCCGCCGAAGAGTTCGGCGAAGGTGGAGCCGAAGGCCTTGTTGATGCGGGCGAACTGCTCCGCGAACTGTTTGGACATGTTGCCGGTGAGTTCCTCGATGAGGTCGAGAAGTTCTTTCTTGGAGCGCTCTACATCGCCCACCTGTTCGGTGAGGAATTCGTACCGCTCGGAGACTTCCTTGTACTCCTCGATGGCGCCGACGTTGACGGAACCGAGGGCTTTGATCTGCTGCCGGACTTCGGACAGGGCGCCGCGGGTGCCGGTCGGGTCTTCCGTCGGCTGTGCCACTTCGGCCGCCTCTCTGCGGGTCAGCTCATACTCGTCGAAGAGTTTGTTGACCGTGTCGTCGTAGTCGCGCAGCATGTTGGCCTTGCGCTCTTCGAGACGTGCCAGTTCGCCGGAGATCTGCTCCCGCTCCGTGGTCTTGTTCCGCTCGAGCAGGCGCAGCTTGCCGCTCTCGGCTTCCTTCTCCTCCCGCTCCGCGGTGAGGGCGTCGATCTTCTCTTTGGACGTATCGCCCTTCTGGCGCAGGCCGGCCACTTCTTCTTTCAGCGCGGCGATCTGCTCCGTCAGGCCTTCGTTCTCTTTCTGGATGCCCGCGATCTCTTCGTCGAGGGCCTGTTTCCGCTCGGTGACGGCGGCCGCGACTTCCTCATAGCGGGCGATGAGTTCCCGGTGTGTCTGCATGTCCTTCGTGAGGGACACGATCTCGACGTTGATGGCCATGACGCGGGCGGAGGTCTCTTCGAAGGACTTGCGGATCTCCTCCAGGCGTCCGGTGGCGTCGTCGGACTTCTGCTCGACGGCGGTGACCTGCGCGTCCAGCTCCGCCTCTTCTTTGGCGGCGGCTTCCGCTTCTTTCTTCAGCTCGGCGATACGCTCGTTCGCGGAGGACTGCTCGTCTTCCAGCTCCTGCAGCGTGGCGCCGACAGAAGAGAGCTGGCTCTCGGCCAGTTCGAGCGCGCTCTCGGCGCGGACCTTCTCTTCGTTGGCGTTGATGAGGTCGGCCTGGACCGCCTCCAGTTCGGCAGAGGCGTTGGCGGACTCGGCCTGCGCCTGTTCGAACTCTTTCTCCGCGGCGTCAAGCTTCTCGAGAAGCTTCTGCGCCTCTTTACGGAGGCTCTCGATGGCGCCGGACCGGGCCATGAGTCCCGCGTTCTTCACACGGGAGCCGCCGGTCATGGAACCGCCGGCGTTGATGACCTGACCGTCGAGGGTGACGATCTTGAACCGGTTTTTATATTTGCGTCCGAGAGCCACGGCCGCGTCCATGTCTTCGACAACGACGGTGCGGGCGAGCTGGGCCCGGACGATCTCTTCATACTTTTTGTCCGTCTTCACGAGGTTGGCGGCGATGTCGATGTAGCCGAAGCAGTCTTCGAGGCCGTTCTCCTGCAGGGTCTTCCCGCGGATGGCGGAGATGGGCAGGAACGTGGCCCGGCCGCCGTTCGAGTTCTTCAGGAACTGGATGGCCCGCTTGGCGTCGTTCTCGTTGTCGACGACCAGGAACTGGACGGCGGCGCCGAGGGCCGTTTCAATGGCGGTGCTGTACTTGTCCGGCACGTTCAGGAGCTGGGACAGCGGGCCGTGGATGCCCCGCAGGGTGCCCCGGCGGGACTCCTGCATGACGGACTTGACCG
Source organism: uncultured Eubacteriales bacterium (assembly GCA_900317985.1). GTDB lineage: Bacteria > Bacillota > Clostridia > Oscillospirales > Acutalibacteraceae > RUG420. The sequence continues at coordinate 6,980 of ONJD01000006.1, forward strand.
CGCCGGCATAGCCCTCCATGTTCTTCTCGAGGTCTTCGAGCATGCGGACGCGTCCGGACTTCTGTTCGGACTCCCGGCGCAGGGCCTCGAAGGCCTCCCGGCGGGCGGCAAGGCGCTCGTTCCGCTTCTGCTGACGGAGTTCATAGCCGTCGATCGAGTTCTGCAGGGACGTGACCGTCTCGTTGCATTCCTCGAGGTGCTTCTTCGCTTTTTCCACTTCCGTGGCCAGGTTCAGGTGCAGGGTGCGGCGTTCGCCGGCGGACTCTTCCGCTCTCGCGGTGCGGTCTTTGACCTCCTCGATGGCGGTCTCGGCCGCGGACTTCCGGATGCGGGCATCGGACAGTTTGGCGGCGAGTTCGGACAGCTCTTTGGCGTGGGAGTCCTGGGACTCCTCCTGCCGGCTGATGGCCGCCTGGAAGTCCTCGCTCTCTTTGGCGATGGCCTCCATTTCGGCCTGTTTCTCGTCGATCCTGGCCTGGAGGGCAGCGATGGCTTCGTTCGCCTCGGCGATGTGCCCCCTGCGCTCCTCCTGCTCCGCGTCGTGGGACTCCTTGTCCTGTTCGAGACGGGCAATGGCCTGGTTGTTGAGCTCTATGGTGTTCTCCGCGACGGCGATCTTCGCGTTGCGGTCGGCGATCTGTTCTTCGTCGCCGGACGCCGCCATGCGGATCTCTTCGATCTGTAAGGTGATGTTCCGGACCGCTTCCGTCGCGGCTTCGGTGTCGGCCTCGATCTTGGCGAGGGCCTCCTCCGCGTCGTGGTACTGGGCCTGGGACACTTCGACTTTGTGCTCCTGCTCTGTGAGCCGGGTCTTCAGGTTGTCGATGGTGTAGAGCCAGAGGGAGATCTCGAGGGTCTTCTTCTGCTCGGCGAGGACCAGGAATTTCTGGGCCTTTTCGCTCTGGGTCTTAAGGGGACCGACGCGGGACTCGAGTTCCGCGAGGATGTCTCTCAGACGGACGAGGTTTTCCTCAGCCCGGTCCAGACGACGGATGGCGTCCGTGCGGCGGTAACGGAAGTGGGAGATGCCCGCGGCTTCCTCGAGCATATCGCGCCGGCCGCTGGACTTGCCGGAGATCATGTCGGCGACCTTGCCCTGGGAGACCATGGAGTAGCCGTCCCGGCCGAGGCCGGTGTCCATGAACAGCTCGTTGACGTCCTTCAGACGGACCTGTTCCCCGTTGATGCGGTATTCCGACTCGCCCGAGCGGAAATAGCGCCGGGTGACCGAGACTTCCTTCTTGTCGTAGGGCAGCGTGCCGTCCGAGTTGTCGAGCCGCAGCGTGACTTCCGCGTACCCCAGGGCACGGCGCTTGTCCGTGCCGCCGAAGATGACGTCTTCCATTTTCGAGCCGCGCAGGTTCTTCGTGGACTGCTCGCCGAGGACCCAGCGGACCGCGTCGGAAATATTCGATTTTCCGGAGCCGTTCGGGCCCACGACCGCCGTCATACCGCGGTCAAATTCCAGCACGGTCTTGTCCGGGAAGGACTTGAAACCCTGCAGTTCGAGTGCTTTCAAAACCATAAGTAGTTGGTCTCCTTAAGTTGGCGATTTACGGGTGGATCTTGTTTGCCGGGGCAAACAATCAATCTTTTAAAACTGCAACTTCATATTTGTGCAAATTCTCATCTGCTTTTACCTGGCAGTCATAGCCAAGTCTCTTTAACTCTTTGAGATTCTCCCTCTTCTGCCCGACCATCTTCGAGATCTCGGAGGGCGCGACGAGGAGGTTGGCGGTTTTGGTGTCCGCCGGTGAAGCGGGCCCCGAGGGGGGCGGTGCGTCCGGTGTGGCGCCGAGCGCCGCGAGGGCGCGGGCGAGGTAGATCCGGCTTTCGCAGAGTTCGCGAAAGGCGGGGTGGTACGCGCCGGCGAGGCAGCCGTCTTCGACGCCGCCTCCGGAGTGGAGGCCGAGGCGGATGACGGCGATGCCCGCGTCGTCGAACTTCGACAGGAGTTCGGCGCAGAGCGGTACCGCGTCGTCGAGGGTCTGCGGAGTGTACTCGCCGGCCCGCCAGAGCCGCGCGAGTTCCGTGCCCTCGAGCACGACCGTCGGGTAGATGCGGACCGTGGCCGGCGCCAGCGCGATGAGTTCGTCCGCCGTGCGGAGCGCGCCGTCATCGGTGTCTCCGTAGAGGCCGGTCATCATCTGCAGGCCGAGTTCGAAGCCGCGCGCCTTGATGAGGCGCGAAGCCGTTCGCACGTCGTCCGCGGTGTGCCCGCGTTTATTGAGTGCCAGGACCCGGTCGTCCATGCTCTGGGCGCCGAGTTCGATGGCTTCCACGTGGTACGTCTTCAACAGGTCGAGGACCTCGTCGTCGATGTAGTCGGGCCGGGTCGAGCACCGGATGCCGGTGACGACGGTCCCGATGTACGGCTGGACCGCTTCGAGCAGGGACACCATGTAGTCCCGGTCGATGCCGGTGAAGCTCCCGCCGAAAAAGGCGAGCTGAGCACCGGTCGTGCCGTGGGCCTCTGCTGTGAGGATGGCGTTCCGGACGTCGTCCGGCGTGCAGGTCTGCGGGCCCGCGCCCTGTACCGTCTCTCCCACGATGACGTTCTGGTTGCAGAACGTGCACTGCAGCGGGCAGCCGACGTGGTTCACGAACAGCGCGATGTTCGCGTGTTTCTCCCCCGCCATCTTACAGGCCCATCAGCGCCAGTGCTTCTCTGGCGGCTTCCTGTTCGGCCTGCTTCTTGGTGCGGCCGATGCCTTTTCCGATGACGTTGGAGTTCAGGTGCACTTCGACTTCGAAGCGCTTGTTGTGGTCCGGTCCGGACTCGCCGGAGAGGACATATTGGAGCTGCTCTTCGGGGTTCTTCTGGATGATCTCCTGGAGCTGTGTCTTGTAATCTTTGAACGTGATGGTCTTCTCTTCGACGGCCGTCATGACGAACCGCAGCACGAACTCGCGCGCGGGGTCGATGGACCCGTCGAGGTAGATGGCGGCGATGACCGCTTCGAACGCGTCGGACACGATGGATGCCCGCTCCCGGCCGCCGTTCTTCTCTTCCCCTTTGCCGAGGAGGAGGTACGAACCGAGGTCGATCTGCTTCGCGAACTCGAAGAGGCTCTCTTCACAGACCGTGCTGGCGCGCAGCTTGGTCAATCGCCCCTCGGGGATGTCGCGGAACGCGTGGAAAAACTTGTCCGCCGTAATGAAACCGAGGACCGAGTCGCCGAGGAATTCGAGGCGCTCGTTGTACTTGTGTCCCGGGCCCTGTTCGTTGGCGTAGGAGGAGTGGGTCAGCGCGGTGTCGAGGAGGTACAGGTCCGAAAACGTGTACCCGAGCTTGCCTTCCAGTTCGTGGAGGGCCGCTTCCCGTTCTTCCGTCATTTTTGGCGATTTACCGCTCATTCTTCCGCCTCCGTCTCCGCGGACTCATCCGCCCGCTCCTTCTTCGGCAGGTTCTCCTCGATGGTGGCGATGGCGCCGCTCTCGGTGAAGGAGATGGCCTGACGGATGGCGTTCTTGAAGGCGACTTCCTTCGAGGAGCCATGGGCCTTGATGACGGGCTTTTGAACGCCGAGGATCGGCGCGCCGCCGACGGCGTTCGCGTCGAACTTCGTCTTGAGTTCCTTGAGACCGCCCTTCAGGATGAGGGCCGCGACTTTGGTCATGGTGGACTTCATCATGACCTCTTTGACGTTCGAGAAGAGCGTGAGAGCTACGCCTTCGTAGGTCTTGAGGAAGACATTGCCGGTGAAGCCGTCGCAGACGACGACGTCGGCCACACAGGCCGGGACGTCTCTGGCTTCGGCATTGCCGATGAAGTGGATATGTTCATTCTGCTCGAGCAGCGGGTACGCGTGCTTCTGCAGTTCCGTACCCTTGTTCGGCTCGACGCCGATGTTGAGAAGCCCGACCTTCGGGTCGTTCACGCCCATGACTTTGTCCATGTAGACAGAGCCCATGAGGGCGAACGTGTCGAGGGCTTCCGGCGTGACTTCGATGTTCGCGCCGCCGTCGATGAGCATGAAGTTGCCCTTGTCGCCTGGCATGATGGTGGCGATGGCGGGGCGGCGCACGCCTTTGATGCGCTTCACGATGAAGATGGCGCCGACGACCAGGGCTCCGGTGGAGCCGGCCGACACCAGTGCATCGCCTCTGCCCTCCGCGAGAGCGCGGCAGGCCACGCCGAGGGAACTGTTCTTGTACTGTTTGAGAAGGCTGCGGGGGTCTTCCTCGACCGGGATGAACCCGTCCGCGGTCTCGATGTCCATGCCGGACAGGTCGATGTCATTCTCTTTTGCGCAGGCGCGGATCTGCTCCTCGTCTCCGCAAAGCAGAATGTCACAGCCGAATTCGTTCTTCGCCGCGACCGCGCCCTTCAGGATCTCGAGGGGGGCATTGTCGCCGCCGAACGCGTCAACGATGATTCGCATAAGTGACTCTCCTTTGTCTTAGTTGGAAGCCAAAATTCTTTCTTCTACGGCAAAACCCCCGGAGCCCACAGCCCTTTGGTTCGCTTCGCGGCGCTGCGCGCTGTGCAGTCTCACTTGGAGACGCCGGATTTTGCCTCCGAAGAAAAATTTTGTCTTCCCTCATTCTTTTCCAAAATACTCCAAACTGCGTTCCGCGAGTTTTTCGTATCTCAGTTTCTTGTCTCTGATCTTCTCTTCCAGCGGCGGAAGGACGCCAAAGTTTGCGCCCATCGGCTGGAACTCCTTGATAGCGGGGTCGGCGATGTACCGCGACAGCGCGCCCATCATCGTCTCCGGCGGGAGAACGAGAGGTGCTTCGCCGTTCAGCGCCCGCGCGGCGTTGACGCCGGCGAGGATGCCGCTCATCGCGGACTCCATGTAGCCTTCGACGCCGGTGATCTGACCGGCGAAGTAGAGGCCGGGCACCGTGCGGAACTGAAAGTCCGCGTTCAGGAGCTCCGGAGAATTCAGGAACGTGTTGCGGTGCATGACACCATAGCGGAGGAACTCGGCGTGCTCGAGACCCGGGATCATGGAAAAGACCCGTTTCTGCTCGCCGAACTTGAGGTTCGTCTGGAACCCGACGAGGTTGTACATGGTGCCTTCCGCGGTCTCCTTACGGAGCTGCAGCGCCGCCCAGGGGCGGTGGCCGGTGCGCGGGTCGGTGAGGCCGACCGGCTTCATCGGGCCGAACCGGATGGTGTCGTGTCCCCGCTTCGCCATGACTTCGATCGGCATGCAGCCTTCATAGACACCGCCTTTGTCGAAGTCGTGGAGTTCCGCGGACTCGGCGGAGACGAGAGCTTCGTAGAAGCGCTCATACTCCTCCTTGTTCATCGGACAGTTGATGTAATCGTCCTCCCCGCCCCGGTCGTAGCGGGACTGGGCGAACGCTTTCGTCATGTCGATGGAGTCGCCCGACACGATGGGCGCCACCGCGTCATAGAAATGGAGCGCGGTCTTCCCTTCCGTGTTCTTTTTCGACTTCATCTTCTTTGGCGCGTCCGGGTCTTCCGGATGCGCGGCGGCCTTCGCGGCCAGCGTCTCCTCGCAGAGACGGTGGATGTCGTCCGCCAGTGCGTCGGAGGCCAGAGGGCCCGCCGCGATGACCACGACGTCGGCGTCGACGCCGGGCCGCGGGAGGGTCTTCACCTCTTCGCGATGCACGGTGATGTTCGGCAGCGCCTCCACCCGCTCCGTGACGAGTTTCGAGAACGCGTCGCGGTCCACGGACAGGGAGCCGCCCGCCGGGACACGGGTCTCGTAGGCGCATTCCACGCACAGAGAGCCGAACCGGCGCATCTCCTCTTTGAGGAGCCCGGCGGCCGAGGCCACCCGCTCCGCCTTGAAGGAGTTCGAACAGATGAGTTCCGCAAAACCGTCCGTCTTGTGCGCGGGCGTGTTGTTCACGGGGCGCATCTCGTAGAGGTGCACCTCCGCGCCGGCTCTCGCCAGCTGCACAGCCGCTTCGACGCCGGCAAACCCGGCGCCCACGACGATGGCGGTCTTACTCATAGGAACTCCTTATTCTTGGGTCTTTTTCTTCCGCTGGATCTTGGCTTCATAGCCGCAGCCGTCCTTGAGACAGACGAGGTTGCCGCGGTGTTTGAACAGGGACGAGCCGCAGTTCGGGCACTTGTCGCCGCCCGCCGGGACATCCCAGGTGGAGAAGTCGCACTTCGGGTAGTTCGAGCAGCCGTAGAAGACATAGCCTCTGCGGGACTTGCGCTTGATGACGTTGCCGCCGCACTTCGGGCAGTCCGCGCCGGTCTCCTCGATGAGCGGCTTCGTGTTCTTGCACTCGGGGTAACCCGGGCAGGCCAGGAACTTGCCGTAACGGCCGGTCTTGATGACCATCATGCGGCCGCACTTCTCACAGGGGACGTCGGTCTTGTCGGACTCGAGCTGGATCTTGACGCCCTTCATGTCGGCCTTCGCCTTGTCGAGGGTCGTCTCGAGGTCGTCGTAGAACTCGCGGAGGATCTTCACGTAGTCCTCGGTGCCTTCCGAGACCTTGTCGAGGTCGGTCTCCATTCCGGCCGTGAACTTCGTGTTGACGATCTTCGGGAACTGCTTCTCGAGCAGCTTCGTGACCTCTTCGCCGAGTTCCGTCGGTTTGAGGCTCTTCGCCTCGCGGACGACGTACTCACGGTTCAGGATGGTCGAGATGATAGAGGCGTAGGTGGACGGACGGCCGATGCCGTTCTCTTCCAGAGTCTTGATGAGGGACGCCTCGGTGTAGCGGGCCGGCGGCTGGGTGAAGTGCTGGTTGCCGAGCAGCTCGCGGAGTTTCAGGATGTCGCCGACTTTGAGGTCGGGAAGCATGGACCCGGCTTTCTCGTCGTCGACGTTGTAGAGGGTCGTGAACCCGTCGAACTTGACGCTGTAGCCGGAGGCGGAGAACATGCAGTACTCGTTCGGGTCGCCGTTCGGGTCGGCCGCTTTGATCTCCACTTTCATGGTGTTCTGGACGGTGGCCGCCATCATGGAGGCGATGAACCGCTGCCAGATGAGACGGTACAGTTTATACTGGTCGGAGCTGAGCGAGCCGCGGACTTCGTCCGGGGTCAGCGAGATGTTGGTCGGGCGGATGGCCTCATGGCCGTCCTGCGCGTTGTTCCGCTGTTTGAAGTAGCGGGGTTTGTCCGGAACGTACTGCGGGCCGTAGGCGGACTTGATGTACGCCGCGGCAGCCGCGCGGGCCTCGTCCGAGATGCGCAGGGAGTCCGTTCTCATGTAGGTGATGAGACCGACCTGGGTGCCTTTGATGTTGACACCTTCGTACAGCTCCTGGGCCACCTTCATGGTGCGGCGGGCCTGGAAGCCGAGGCGGCGGGACGCGTCCTGCTGCAGGGTGGACGTGATGAACGGCGGCGCCGGCTGTTTGCGGCGGGTGCCCTTCTTCACGGAGTCCACGACATAGACGGCGTTCTCGAGCCGGCCGAGGTACTTGTCGGAGGTCTCTTTGTCGTTGATCTCGACTTTGCCCTTTTCATCGGCGGTGAGAGCGGCCGGGAAGACGCGGCGGGAGCCGGGCGGGCTGAACTTCGCGTCGATGCTCCAGTACTCTTCCGGCTTGAAGTCCCGGATCTTCTTCTCCCGGTCCACGATGAGCCGCAGCGCGACGGACTGGACCCGGCCGGCGGAGAGGCCGCGGCGGATCTTCTGGGAGACGAACGGCGAGATGCGGTAGCCGACGAGACGGTCCAGGATGCGGCGCGCCTGCTGCGCGTCGACGAGGTCCTGGTTGATCGCCCGCGGATGCTTCATGCCCGCTTCGATGCCGGACTTGGTGATCTCGTTGAACGTGACACGGTTCTTGTCCTTGAGATCGAGGCCCATGACCGTGGCGAGGTGCCAGGCGATGGCTTCCCCTTCCCGGTCGGGGTCGGTCGCGAGGTAGATGTTGTCATACTTCTTCGCGTCGTCCTGCAGCTCTTTGACGAGCTTCTCTTTCCCCTTGATGACCGCGTACTTCGGTTCAAAGTCATTTTTGACGTCGACGTTGAGTCTGGCGGCCGGTAGATCGCGCACGTGGCCCATGCTGGCCGTGACATCGTAGTCCGATCCGAGGACGGACTTGATGGTGCGGATCTTGGTCGGGGACTCGACAATGATGAGATTCGACATGCATTTTACTCCTGTATTCGGTGGATTTCTTTAATATATTAGATTACATACTATTTTAGGCGAACTCGCCTTGATTTCCTATTATTGTATGTAGTCGGCGATTTGTCAAGAGAAAAGGAAAACGGGCAGCAAAAAAGACCGCGGACCTCAGACGAGGTCCGCAGCCCTTTGAACTGGTGTTGGGATCGATCAGGTCAGGATGCCTTTGCCGTCGACGGCCGGAACGTTGTCGCACTCGATGTGCTCTGCATACCAGAGAACGACTTTGCCGGGCAGGTACTTGGTCAGGTAGTAGTCGCGATGGACCTTGAGAGTCGGGAAGCAGATGGATTTGCCTTTGCGGCAGTCCTTGATGGCTTTCTTCGCAACGTGGGGGCCGGTGGTGACGCCGGGCAGCTTGATGATCGGGGTCAGCTCGTCGTCGCCGAAGTGCATGAGTTCGGTGTCGACCCAGCCGGGGCAGCAGCAGGTGATCTTGAGCTTCTTGTCTTTCAGCTCACGCTCGAGGCCCTTGGTGAAGAACCGGAGAGCGACCTTGGAAGCCGCATAGGAGTTATTGAAGGGCAGCGGCTGGAAGCTCGCGGCGGAAGAGACGTTCAGAAGGTGGTCGCCCTTGTGCATGTACGGGACGCAGATATAGCACATGGCCATGTTGCCGACGCAGTTCGTGCGGATGGTCGCGAGCATGCGGGGCAGCGGGACGTCCGTCTTATAGAGCGCGCGGGTGCCGGCACAGTTGATGAGCCACTTGATGTTCGGCTGTTTCTCTTTCAGGGTGTTCTGGAAGGCGATCAGCTCGTCGTCGTTCGTGACGTCGAGCGGGACCGGAACGACTTTTTTGCCGAACTCTTCTGTCAGGGCTTCCAGTTTGGAAAGGGTGCGGCCGATGGCCCAGATCTCATCGATGCCTTTTTCATTTTTGAGCTGTCTGATAAACTCTTTGCCGATTCCGCCGGCGGCGCCGGTGACGATAATGATATTCATACTAACTCTCCCTTAAATTATTATTTCAAAACGTTAATGGATCTCTGCGACCGTGCGGAACGCGCTGCGTGTGGCGCCGAGGATGGTGCCGACCTTGTCAGCGTCGCCGACCGCGCGGACGTTCGAACAGACCTTCTTTGCGACATCCACAAGCTCGTTCTGGCTCCGGACGCCGGTCGCGAAGAAGACATAATCTGCCTTCGGGTGTACTTTCGCGCCGTACTGCGTTTCAACGGTAACATCGCCGTCACCGACCTCGGTCAGCTTGGACGAGGTCATGAACAGGACTCCGCCGTCGGCGAGTTTCGGATACAGATCGTAGTAAAGCAGTGTATAGATGCCGGGGCCGACCTTGTCCTGCATCTCGACCATCGTGATGCGGTTGTCCTGATCGAGGAAGTATTCGGCAGTCTCCATACCGGTGAGGCCGGTACCGACGACGACGATATCCTTTCCGGTCAGTTTCAGTTCCTGCATCATGGCATCTGCGCCGGTCATAACGGTGGCTTTATCGGCACCCGGGATGCTCTTCGGGACACCGGGTTTGCCGCCGGTCGCGACGACGATGGCATAGGGCGCATAATCTTTCAGGGTCTGTTCCGTGACGGTCTGGTTGTAGAGGATCTTTGCCCCTGCCTGTTCGGCGCGGTGGGTCAGGTCCTCGATCGCCCAGTTCATCTTCTCTTTATGAGGCGGCTTGTTGGCGGCGTTCAGCTGACCGCCGGAGCAGGCCTCTTTTTCGAGGACGACGACATCGAAGTCTCTGGCAGCAAGCTCTCTTGCGGCAGTCAGGCCGGACGGGCCGGCGCCGATAACGACGACTCTTCTGCCCTTGCCGTCCTTCGGGATGTTCTTGTATTCGATCTCGCGGCAGCAGCGCGGGTTCAGGGCACATTCGGTCGGATAGAACACGAAGGCATTGTCGACCAGCGTCTGGAAACAGGCAAGACAGCCGATGCAGCGCTGGATATCTTCCGCCCGGCCCTCTTTGGCCTTCTTCGCCCACTCAGGGTCGGCGAGTAGCGGACGGCCGAGACCGATGAAGTCCTGGACACCGTCTTCGAGAAGTTTTTCGGCAAATTCCGGAGTCCGGATGACGCCGACCGCGATGACGGGGATGTTGACCGCGTCTTTGACCGCCTTCACGAAGTAGGCTCTCCAACCTTCGGGCACGCTCATGGGCTCGACCGTGCGGTTCGGCGTCTCATAGCCGCCGCAGGAGAGGTCGAGGACGGCGACGCCTGCTTTTTCGAGCCGTTTCGCGATTTCGATGCCTTCGTCCATCTGCAGACCCTTGCCGGGTTCGCCGATGCTGGCATAGAACTCATCGACGGTCAGACGGACGCTGATCGGGAAGTCCGGACCGCATTCTTTCTGGACACCTTCGATGATCTCGAGCAGGAACCGCATCCGGTTTTCGAGGCTTCCGCCGTATTTGTCCTTGCGGCGATTGGTCCACGGAGACAGGAACTGCTGGATAAGGTAACCGTGAGAGGCGTGGAGTTCGACACCGTCGGCGCCGGCTTTCTTGACGCGACCGGCCGCGGCGATGAATTGCCTCTCCAGTTTCTTGATCTGCGGGACGGTCAGGGTGCGGCACCGGGACGGCATGGAGCCGGCACGGGTCGGGTCGAGCGCGATGCCGGATGCGCTGACCGTTGAGGTGAAGAAATACTTCTGATATTTCAGAAGGAAGGGGTTCGTCTCCAGAAGCGGATAGGCGAACTCCATCAGCTTTCTGCCGACAGGAAGCATGATGTCCCAGTAATGCGGGATCGGATCACCCAGTTCCATCAGACCCCAGATGGTCTGAAGGAGCGGGATGTTCTGGCGTCCGGCATGGTGGATCTGAACAAAGATCTTGCTTCCGTTCGCGTGGATCTTCTCGATGCCCTTGCGAAGCGATTCGATGTTCGCGTCTTTCGACATGGATACCTGGAACGGAAGGCCGACACCGTTGGTCTCGTTCACACGGACGATGCCGGTGACGATGAGGCCGACGCCGTCTTTGGAGCGGGCATCGTAGTAGTCGATCCAACGCTGTCCCACTTTGCCGTTCGGTTCCGCGACATCAACGCCCATCGGGACCATAACGATCCGGTTGGGGATCTCGACATTGCCGATCTTCCCCGGTGTAAACAGTTTTTCGTATTTCATGCTTTAACACCTTTTCATTTCGCTTTTTTTGCCTGTTTCATGATCTTCTTATAATTGGGGATCTCCTTGGAAAGGTCGACCTTCTTCGGAGTCTCGCGGCCGATGTCGCCGCGATATGCACGGTACGGGCCCTCGACGAGCCAGAAGTGCGGTCTCATCTTGGCGCCCTTGAAGACACCTCTGTACGTGCCGATCAGCAGATAGGTGCCGTCGCCGACTTTGCGGAGCTCATCGACCATCTGGACGAGCCAGGTGCCGGTGAAGGGGAACGCGCTGTAGACGAGCGTGTAGACCGGTTTGCCGTCGTAGCGGGACGGGCCGATCACGGTTCTCATGGGATAGACCTGGGTCAGCTTGCCGCCGAGTTTCCGGAACAGGTTGTAGCCGCGGCCCATGCCGTCTCCGGTCGGATGGAACGCCTTTCCGAGCCACTCGCTGTTCATCAGCGGGTTGTCGCAGGTCAGTCTCCACTCGAGGTAGTCACGGATCCCGTGATACCCGAGTTTCGTCGTGTGATACTCACCGTCCATTTCTTCGATGGTCGGGGCCTCAAGGGTCTTGAAATACTCAAGGAGCTCTTCCTGGGTCATGTCCGTAAGGTCCGGGATCCCTCTGTTGTATTTCGGGTCTTGGTTCAACATTACTTTTCCTCCTGTCTAAAATTAGTTTCCAAAAATGTCGTTAACGAAATAACAACCCTACCTCTTTATTATGGATTTTACGGCCGCGATTTACCTCTGATAATCCGGCGAAACTGCCCAGATCTGGACAGTTTCGCCATAGTGTCCATCATTTTTTTGTATACGTATAAACCTTGCCATCCTGTTTGATATAGCGGTTTTTTGTAGTATACTGTGTTCAGAAACAATTTGAGGTGATGTGAAATGAAATTGGATCATCGCGCCGAGCTGACGACCGGTCAGAAGCGGACGACCAACATCATCGTTTCCGCGTTTTTCCTGTTGCTCTCCCGAAAGAACTTCGACAACATCTCCGTCCAGGAGATCTGCCGGAACAGCCTGATCCCCCGCTCCACGTTTTACAATTATTTCGATGACAAATATGATGTGGTCCGCTGGGCGTTTTGGCGGACCATGCATGAGCTCTACCCTGACCTCTACAAAAAGATGAACCACTACGACAACATCGATTACGATGCGGAAGCCATTTACGGGTTCATCGAAAAATACAAGACGATCTTCCGGAAAATCGCCGTCCAGAACCCGATGTACGGCTCCCTGCACCGGCTGTTCCGGGAGTGCTTCTGTGAATTCGGCGAGATCATCGCCGAGAACTGCACCAGCGGCAAAGAGTATGAATACCCCTATGAGGTGGTGTTCAACACTTATGTCGACGGCCTCATGGCAGTCTTCAACCAGGCCTTCTGGTCCAAAAAGGATTACACCCTCGAACAGCTCCGAAACTACATGCATGAGATCTATTACAACTGACCGTTTGACCGCTCGAAAGAGCGGTCTTTTTCTGTCTGTACATCGCCCGGGGAAATGCAAAGAAAAAATTTCGGCAAAAATTGTTAAATGATGGACAATATCGGTTGACGCGATGCACGCAAAAATGGCACAATATATCTGTTATCTTATATCCTTAATTAGGAGACAAAGGAGTTGTATCAACATGAGCGAACAGAAGTACAGAATCGAACATGACTCTCTCGGCGAGATGAAGGTCCCGGCAGACAAATACTGGGCTGCCCAGACACAGCGTTCTCACGAGAATTTTGAGATCGGCGTCGGCATCGAGACCATGCCCCGCGAGATCACCCACGCGTTCGGCATCCTGAAAAAGGCCGCCGCGCAGGCCAACAACGAACTGAACCCCGCCAAGATGACCGATGAGAAACTGGCCGCCATCACCAAGGCCTGTGACGAAGTCATCGCCGGCGAGCTCAATGACAACTTCCCGCTGGTCGTCTGGCAGACCGGTTCGGGCACTCAGTCCAACATGAACACCAACGAGGTCATCGCGAACAGAGCCAACGCCATTGCCGGCGTCGAGAAGCTCTGCCACCCGAACGATGACATCAACATGTCCCAGTCCTCCAACGACACCTTCCCGACCGCGATGCACATCGCTGCCGTTCTGGCCGTCGAGGACAAGCTCATCCCCGCGGCGGAAGACCTCATCGCCGAGTTCAAGCGCCTCGAGAAAGAGAACGAGGGCATCGTCAAATCCGGCCGTACTCACCTCCAGGACGCTGTCCCGATCAGCTTCTCCCAGGAGATCTCCGGCTGGCGCTCCTCCCTCGAGAAGGACGTCGAGCTCCTGAAGCTCACTGTCGAGCCCCTCAAAGCGCTGGCTCTTGGCGGCACCGCCGTCGGCACCGGCCTCAACGCTCCCGAAGGTTTCGACGTCAAGGTCGCCGAGAAGGTCTCTGCCCTCACCGGCAAAAACTTCGTGACCGCGGAGAACAAGTTCCACGCGCTGACCTCCAAGGATGAGATCGTCGTCGCCCACGGCGCCGTCAAGGCCCTGGCCTGCGACATGATGAAGATCGCGAACGACGTCCGCTGGCTGGCTTCCGGCCCCCGCGTCGGTCTCGGCGAGATCGTCATCCCGGCCAACGAGCCCGGCTCCTCCATCATGCCCGGCAAAGTCAACCCGACCCAGTGCGAACAGGTCACCATGGTGGCGGTCCAGGTCATCGGCAACGACGTCGCCGTCGGCATGGGCGCCTCCCAGGGCAACTTCGAACTGAACGTCTTCATGCCGGTCATGGCATACAACTTCCTGCAGTCCGCCCGCCTGATGGCGGAGTCCATCGTCTCCTTCCGCACGAAGTGCGTCTACGGCATCACCGCCAACAAGGAGAAGATGCACGACAACCTGCACAACTCGCTCATGCTGGTCACCGCTCTCAACCCGTACATCGGTTATGAGAACGCCGCCAAGACTTCCCACCTCGCCTTCGAGGAGAACATCTCCCTCAAAGAGGCCTGCGTCCGTCTCGGCTTCCTGACCGCTGAAAAATTCGACGAAGTCTTCCATCCGGAAGAGATGATCTGAGGAGGAACTGTTCCATGCCGGAAAAAGTGGCACCGAAAATGATCACGATCAACCTGTACGGCAAACGGTACCGTGTCCCGGACAACATGACCATGCTGAAAGCACTGGAATACTGCGGCTATGCCCCCACCCGGGGCATCGGCTGCCGTCACGGGTTCTGCGGCGCGTGCGCCATGGTCTACCGCATCAAGGGCGAGCGCCAGCTGCACTACTGCCTCGGCTGCGAGACCCGCGTACAGGACCAGATGTATATTTCCACCATCTCCTACTTCCCGCTGGAGAAGCAGACCTATCACCTCGATGAGATCGAGCCCACCGCGGACATGATCCAGCACCTGTACCCGGAGATCTACTCCTGCGTCAGCTGCAACACCTGTACCGCGACCTGTACCCAGGGCCTCGACGTCATGGGGTACATCCACGACGCGCAGAAGGGCGACTTCAAGGCCTGCGCCGAGAAGTCTTTCGACTGCATCATGTGCAACTGCTGCGCGAGCCGCTGCCCCGCCGGCATCTCCCACCCCGAAGTGGCGATGCTCGCCCGGCGGATCAACGGAAAGTACATCGCCCCCGAAGCCAAACACCTCACGGAACGTGTGGAAGAGGTCAAAAAGGGCGATCTGCTCGAAGATGTCCGCACCCTGATGGCAAAATCCGATGCCGAGATCCGCGAGCTGTACAACAACCGCGAGATCGAGAAGTAAGGAGGGCGTGAACATGTATCCAGAGTATTTACAGCTTTCCCTCGAGAAAGTTGCAGAACACCGCGAAGCGAACACGGCGCTGCAGCCGGAACGCATGACCGCGGAAGAAAAGGACGTCCTTCTGAAGGGCTTCCACCCGGACTACCGCACGGACCAGTACACGGAACTGCGGGCCGGGGCCAACAAGGGCGACAAAGTCAACACGGAGCTCGCCGAGACCCTCATGGGCAAGAGCCGCATCCATGTTGGCGATGTAGACCTGTCCCACATCGACTATGACGTAGACGTGCTGATCATCGGCGCCGGCGGTGCCGGTTGTGCCGCCGCCATCGAAGCGGACAACGCCGGAGCTTCCGTGCTCATGGCGACCAAGCTCCGCCTCGGCGACGCGAACACGATGATGGCGGAAGGCGGCATCCAGGGCGCCACGAAGCCCAATGACTCCCCCGCCCAGCACTTCCTGGACGCTTACGGCGGCGGCCACTACCTCGGCAAGAAGGAGCTTGTCTACAAGCTCGTCACCGAGGCGCCGGACTGCTTCCAGTGGCTCAGCGACATGGGCGTCGAGTTCGACAAAGAAGAAGACGGCACGCTGATTGCCATCCACGGCGGCGGCACGTCCCGGAAACGTATGCATGCGGCGAAGGACTACACCGGCGCCGAGATCATGCGGACCCTCCGCGACGAGACCCGCTGCAGACGGATCCCGTGCCTCAACTACGCGGCCTGCATCGAGCTGCTCCGTGACGAGAGCGGGAACATCGGCGGCGCCGTGCTCATCAACACCAACACGAAGGAGCTCAAGGTCGTCCGTGCCAAGACCACCATCATCACGACCGGTGGTTCGGGCCGACTGCACATCCAGGGCTTCCCGACCTCCAACCACCACGGTGCCACGGCGGACGGCCTCGTCCTCGCGTACCGCGTCGGCGCGCCGCTGCTGTTCGCTGACACCATGCAGTACCACCCGACCGGCGCCGCGTACCCCGAGCAGATCCTCGGCGCGCTCGTCACGGAGAAAGTCCGCGGCCTCGGCGCGAAACTGGTCAACGCGGACGGTGAAGTCTTCATGCATCCGCTCGAGACCCGTGACGTGGCGGCGGCCGCCGTCATCCGCGAGTGCTCCGAGCACGGCAAAGGCGTCGACATCCCGGGAGGCGGCCAGGCAGTCTGGCTCGACACCCCGATGATCGAGGCCATCCACGGCGAAGGCACCATCGTCTCC
Organism: uncultured Eubacteriales bacterium; assembly: GCA_900317985.1. GTDB lineage: Bacteria > Bacillota > Clostridia > Oscillospirales > Acutalibacteraceae > RUG420. The sequence goes on from ONJD01000006.1 coordinate 23,128, forward strand.
AAGATCCCCGGCATGTTCAAGATGTTCAACAAGTACGGCATCGACATGCGCAAGGAACCCATCCTCATCTACCCGACGCTCCACTACCAGAACGGCGGTATCGAGATCAACGAGAAGTGCGAAGTCGCGAACACGAAAAACCTGTACGCGGCGGGCGAAGTCGTCGGCGGCATCCACGGACGCAACCGTCTCATGGGCAACTCGCTCCTCGACGTCATCGTCTTCGGCCGCGAGTCCGGCCGGCAGGCAGCCGCCCGCGCGAAGGAAGTCGACCATGTCGGCAAGCTGAACATGGACCACGTGGCCGCCTTCGAGAAAGAACTGGCGGACGCGTGGGTGGACACCGGCGTTGTATCGCCCAAGCTCTTCCCGAGTTATAAAGCGAACTTCCGGACATACCTCGACACCAGTTTCTCGAGCGACAAGGAAGATGAGCAGTAAGCCGCAGGAGGTATGACTCATGTATGATGTATTGATCATCGGCGCCGGCGTCGTTGGCACCGCGATCGCGCGGAGACTCTCCCGTTACCAGCTGAAGATCGCCATCGTGGAGGCGGAAAACGACGTGTCCATGGGCTCGTCCAAAGCCAACTCCGCCATCGTCCACGGCGGCTATGCCGAAGCCAACGCGAAGCTGAAAGGCCGGGTCTGCTACCAGGGCCGGCGCCAGTACGCCCAGCTCGACAAAGAACTGAACTTCGGGTTCCGTGAGACCGGTTCTCTCGTCATCACCCTGGACGAGGCGGACCTGCCGAAGCTGGAAGCCATCAAAGAGAACGGCGAGAAAAACGGGCTGCCGGACCTCGAGATCCTCGGGCACGACGAGATCCTCGCCATCGAGCCGAACGTCAATCCGAACGTCAAGTATGCCCTTTACTGCAAGGGCGCCGGTGTCTGTTCCCCGTACGAGTTCACCGTGGCTCTGGCAGAGAACGCCATCCACAACGGAGCGGAACTGTTCCTGAACTCCCCGGTCACCGGCATCGACGTCGAGGACGACGGCACGTTCACCGTCCACACCGACGGCGCGGACTTCACGTCCCGGTTCGTCGTGAACGCCGCCGGCCTGCATTCCGACAAGATCGACCAGATGGTCAACGAACCGACGTTCACGATCACGCCCCGCTCCGGCGAGTACATCCTGCTCGGACGGGGAACAGGCCACGTGCTGAACACCGTCGTGTTCTCCATGCCCACGAAGATGGGCAAGGGCATCCTGGTCACGTCCACCTTCCACGACAACCTTCTCCTCGGGCCCGACGCCATCGACGAAGATGCGGCGACCGCCACGAAGAGAACCAACGTGGATCGCCTTTACAACATTTACAAACAGGGCCTCGCGTCCTATGCGCATGTGGACCCCTCGAAATTCATCCGTTCGTTCTGCGGTCTCCGCGCGGTCTCCTCGACCGACGACTTCGTCATCGGCCCGTCGGCCACCAAGGGCTTCCTGAACGTCGCGGGCATCCAGTCCCCCGGCCTCACGTCCGCGCCCGGCATTGCCGACCTCGTGACGGAGATGCTGGAGGAGGAAGGCCTCAAGCTGGTACCGGACGAGTCTTACGACCCGTACCGCAAAGCCATCATCCGGCGCAAGACCGAGATGAAACCGGCGGACTATGTCCACCGTCACCTGGACCTTCCCTACGACGACCCGCACAAGTTCATCTGCCGCTGCGAGCAGGTCACCGCGGGCGAAGTGAAAGACGCTCTGACCCGTGAGATCCCGGTCATGACCGTCGACGGCGTGAAGCGCCGGACCCGTGCCGGCATGGGCTTCTGCCAGGGCGCCTTCTGCCGCAACCGCGTGCGGAAGATGATCGACCTCACCTACGGCACCGCCATCGACCCGCTGAGCGATCAGCAGGAGAGCGGCTACGAGCGCGTCACCCGCCAGGAGTTCATCGACTACCTCAAGGAACAGGAAGGCGAAGACTTCGACTACGCGGCATTCTGCAAAGAGGCCGCCGTCGCCATGAAGGAAGACGCCGAACGCGCCCAGGCCGCCCTCGCGGCCCGCGAAAAGTAAATCACACAAAAAGAGCCTTCGGAAGCATCAACTTCCGAAGGCTTTTTTTCTTATACTGATTCCTTGCCCCTGTTTTTGGCAGCGAGAAAGGCGGAAGGGGTTGGGGCTTGGGGAAGGGGAAGGTGCCTTTCTCCCACGCTCTTTGGCTTCCCCTTCCCCAAAAACCGGCATATCAAAAGAACGGTCTTTCTAACGGGGTGCAGTGCGGTGACCGGTGCACGGCGTCTGCGCTTCTACGCTCCGACACCAGCCCCTTTGGCAGTCACCCGCTGCACCCCTGTCCTTTTCGCCCGTCTCCCCCACAAAACAAGCACGGCTGACTTCAAATGTAGGATTTTTTTGCTTTTATGGATCGCACCTCCCCACAAACACCGTCTCTGACTATTGAATTGTAGGAATAATAGTGCTTATTCAACAGAAGAAACCCACAAACACAATCTGACACCTCGGTACTGTTGGGTTTTGCCTTGGGTTCCGCAACGTAAAACCCAACAGTTTCGCGTTGCTGGCTTTCTTTTGTGGGGATCAACCTGCTCAGAACCCTTGTTTTTCCTACTGTTTGCTCTTGACCGTTCTCTAATGTGGGGGTGAAACCTTTGGATAGCCTCCAAACATCCTACATTTACATCCTTTTATTCCGATAATGTTGGTATGTGCCAGCTTTAGAGCAAATATTGCTCAATCATACGCTTTGCCTCCCTTGCACCAAAAGGCTGTTTTGTGCTTTCCAAGGTATAAATCAGGTTTTTCCCTTCATAATATCCGTTATAGTGATAAGCTTCTACACGTTTAACCATGTCGTTGGCATACCTCCAATCGTCCATTCTTCCAAAATGTTCCCAAACGAATTCTTCTCCGGTTCTTTTGTTGATAACAATAAAGTCTGGGTGGATCTGTCCCAGACCTTTCAGGTAGATGGGACACTCATAACGAAAAACGATTCCGTATTCCAATAGAAGGTCGACGATTATAGCCTCAGACTTTGACCGTACACGAAGTCCATTCTTGGCATAGTGATTCGGGTCTCCATCATTGAATGGTTTCGGGTCATAAGGAATCTTTGACCACCGTTCTGCAAAGTCGTCAATGGAAGTCACCAAGGGCTTGACCCATTCCGCTCTAGCAAAAGTCATTTGTTTCATGATCGATTGTACTGTTGGCTCAACTTGTAGGGCTAAGATTCCTCGATTTTTCTTTATCTGCTTTCGTAAAATCGCTCTGGCTTTTTCGTTGTATCGCTTTTGGACCAGTTTGGATATGATGTCTTTTTGTTTGCGAGATAAGTAGTTGCGCCCGGTTTTCCTGTTCCAATAGTATTCCCATTTGCCATTCTTGCTTCTAACGATCAAAGAACCTTCCGGGGCGGTTTTCAGTTCCTGCTCAATGAAGTCGAGCATTCGCTCGTATTCTCTGGTCAGAGCCTCCAGTTCTACCCTCCACTTGTTTTCATCTATGTACTTCGTTTCATATTCCATGGGTGTCCTCCTTCGCTTTGTTCTCTTCGAGCCCTTCTCCCTGAGGGCTCTTTTTCTTTGTGCTCAATGGTGTCTGGTCGGGCTGGTCTCTTTTCAGAGGGTGCTTCAGGAGCGGGTTGACCGGTTCCTCGAAGGACAGCTCGTTTGGGACCCGAAGGGCTTTCGTCAGGACCGGGCGGGTATAGAGGCGATTCACCTCGCTTTTTCGTTTCATGCCGGCCACACCTCCTCGAGGTCAACGGCGCAGACGTATTGCTGGTCCATCGTGAGGTCGATGTAAGACGCCAGCGAGAGTTCCGTCAGCGCCGCGAGCAGGTACTGCGGCGCCATGTCGATGCGGGCCGAAAAGTCTTCGTAGTAAAGCGGCTGACCGTCCGGGTCCCGGAAGCAGTTCAGCACGACTCTCGCCTCCTGACTCAACTCGTTCACCGGTTTGAGCGGTGTGGCCGGTTCAGGCATTGGCGATCGACCGGCAAAGCTTCCATGCGCCCCTCGGCCTTCTTCTGTGAGAAGAAGATCCGTGCCGGTTCGTGAGCTGTCAGAAGATGTTTTCTCGTTATTTTCTTCTGTCAGCTCATGCTCGTGCGGGTGGTCGCCGCGGCGGTAGGCGAACTCCGCGGAGGTGTAGGTGCGGAGTTCGGCGTCCCCGGCGGTGCGGTACGGACCCCAGCCGGGGTTCGGGTTCAGGGTGCCCGAACCGGCCAGGTCCGAGAGGGCAGCGGCGGGGAGCTCCCGGACGGAGGACGGGCCGCCGGGGCGCAGGCCGAGCTGGGCGCGGGCCTTCGCGACCATGGCGCGGGACAGCAGCGGTGGGAAGACCCCGGCGAGGTCAGTGATGTCCCGGGTCAGGTCCTCTTCGGAGACCTGGCCGGACGCCACGAGCGCAGCCGGCTCCAGGCCGTAGCTGCCCGCATATGCGGCGAGAACGTCCGCGGCGCAGCGGATGCCGACGCCGGTCTCGCGCTCCAGCAGTTCGCTCGTCCCGCGGAACGCGGACGACTTCAACGGTCGTTCGGGGTCGACGCCCGGGAAGAGCGGGACGAACACGTCGCGGTCGTATTCTTCCGCGTACTTCGACGTGATGAGGGACCCGCTCTTCACCGCCGCTTCGACCACGAGCGTGCCGACCGACATGCCGGCGATGATGCGGTTTCGCAGCGGGAAGCTTCCCTTGCTGCCGGGTTCGCCGGGCTCCATCTCCGAGAGCAGGAGCCCGTTGTGCGAGATGACCCGGCGCAGGTCCGCGTTCTGCTGCAGGTACCGCGTGCCGATGCCCGTGCCGAGAACGGCGACCGTGGGGCACCCGGCATTCAGCGCGCCGATGTGGCACGCGCTGTCGGTGCCGATGGCCCCGCCGCTGACGATCAGGAACCCGGCACGGGCGAGGCTGCCCGCCAGGTCGGACGCTGCACTGAGGCTCGAGAGGCGCGCATCCCGCGCGCCGACCATGGCGAAGGGCAGCGTGATGGGAGTGAGGAGGCGTAAATCGCCCAACGCATACAGAACGGCAGGACAGGTCGGGACCTCCCGGAGCAGCCAGGGGTAGTGCTCGTCCGAAGGGCAGATCGGCACGACGCCGGTGCACTCGCAGAGTTCCAGCGTCTCCTCCGCTTCCGCCAGCGACACTTTCCTCATCCGCTGCAACGTGCTTTCGGCGACCGGTCGTTTCTTTCTTGTGCGGGACTTTCCCCTTTCTCTCTGCCAGCCGGGCAACACTTCCTGCCCGTCCGCCCGCCAGCCGTCGCGCAGAATTCCACCGCGCGCCCCGGCCGAACGCGCTTCCTCACGCCCCCAGTCCTCCGACTCAGAAGGCGTCTCGCGCAGCAGATGTTCCCGCTCCCCCGGGTCCGCTTCGTACAGCGCCCGCACATCGCCCCCGAACGGCTCCAGCAGCCGCTCCAGGTTCGCGCCCTTCCCGGCCGCCCGCTGCAGCCAGACCCAGTACTTCATGTCTTCGTGAAATGTCATGATCTCTCCTCCTAACAAACAAAAAGGAGCTACAAAGCAGGTTAAACTGACTTTGTAGCTCCGTATAACTTCTGGAACCGTAGCGTCTTATTGATTTATTTATGTGGATGCTCTTGCAGCTTCCATCCTGGATACGATCGTTGTGTCGAGTTTGGTGTCGTTCATCGCCAAAAGGTAAAGGCAATACTGATTCATACTGATGCCTGCTTCCCTGGCATGCTCTGCTAAAGATTTATGAAGTTCTCTTGGCAAGCGCAATTTGAACTGCCCGGAATAATCATCCAGAGACGCTGGCTCTTTAACAATAATATTATCCTCTAAGGCAGCTTCCAGCCAAGTTTTCTTTGCATCCTCGGCCATCAGAAACAGTTCTTCCAAAGTGTCAGCATACGTTAGACAACCCGGAAGATCCGGAAACGAAGCCACATAACCGCCTTCATCCGGATCAGGGGTGATTTCCATTTTATAAGGAAGCGCCATGTAGTATTCAAGATTCTTCATCGATTTCCATCTCCTTTTGAACAATATCTCGAACCATTTTCACATATACTCTCTTCATAGGTTTACCGCGATGCGGTTTCGGTAATGTTATCGTTGGTGCACCCTGTTTTCGAAAAGAATAGTGGCTACTACCTGATCGAGGTTGTTGACAACGATAGCCATAACGTTCCAAAATCCGTTTCAATTCTTCAAAACGGATATCTTCTGCCAGTAAAAGAATTCGATTCAACAACTTATCCCATTGAGACATTTTATTCTCCTTTCATTATAAATGGTGTCATATACGGTGTCAATTGACCAGTCTTTTTATTCTCCCAGCTTCTCTTTAATTGCCTCAACAACCAAATCTTCCAGTGTTTGATCGTGCTTGATTGCATAAAGAAAAGCCTTTTGGTAAAGATCCTTTCCCAGTTGAATATCCCAGCTTTCTTTTTCCGGAACTTCGATAGGAATTCCATCTTCTTCACTAGACTCTAAATAAAAATCCAGCATTTCACGAAAATCCTTTTCCAGCTCTTCAGGGTCTGCACCCTCATATGAAATCAGGGACCGGATTCCCAAAACCTTTCCGTAAAACAGTCGATCTGTATGCGAATACGAAATGGATCCTTCATAGTCTCTATACAAAAGTTTATTGTCAAATTCAGTGCTCTTGAACTCCACGATTCTCACCCCCTTTCTCTAATAAAACAAAAAGGAGCTACAAAGCAGGTTGATCTGACTTTGTAGCTCCGTGTATCTTCTGGAACCGTAGCGTCCTATTCGGTTTTTTGGCGATTCGCTTCTGCCGTTCGCAATGCTTACAGCATAATGTTCGCGCCGTCGGGCTGTACCACCGGGATCAGTTCGGCGGCGGGGAACCATTCAGACGGGTGTTCCGGCGCGCCGACGATGAGCAGCTGCCGGGACTTGTCGAACACGGTGCGGAACAGCTGTTCCGCGTTCCCGGGAAGCGAGAACATATGGTTCGACACAACAAGGATGGGTTCCGCCATGCCCCGCTCTTTCGGGATCCACACCTTAGCCCAGTATACCGTCTTCCCCGGCGAGAGGTCCACAGTGGCAAGGGGCTTGCCAAACAGGTCGAAACCCGTCACCCGGTCGCCGTCTAACACGGCGCGGTTCCAATCGCGGAAGTCCCGCTCCTGAAGCCCCCGGACAAAGGAGTAAATGAAGTAGACCGCCAGTCCCATCAGCAGGATGCTCGCGGTCGAGCTCCGCCAGGTGGCGATTGTGAACACCAGCTGGGCCGTCATGCCGATCGTTCCCACGATGACGAGGGTCAGGAACCCCCGAAACACCCGGTAAAAACTGCGTGTCTGCATACGTTCCTCCTGTTCGCGATTGACGTCACCGGACCATTTCCCACATCAGTATAGCACCGGCGGCTGCGGCGTTCAAGGACTCGGCCCGGCCCGCCATCGGGATGGTCACCCGCTCCGCGCAGGCCGTCATCGTCTCCGGCGTCACACCGTTTGCCTCGTTCCCGACCACGCACAAAACCTTGCCGGAGAAGTCGGCCTCTGTCACCGGCACGGCATCCGCCGCCGGCGTGGAAGCGTAGGTCTTGAAGCCCAGAGCCTCGGCTTTTTCGAGCAGGGAAAGGACAGGCTCACTGCCCTCGCGCGAAGCGTCCACCACTTCCACCGGCAGCCGCAGCAGCGCGCCCATCGACGCGCGCAGCGCTTTCGGCGCGTACACATCGCAACCGCCGGAGACCAGCAGGCCGGAGATGCCCAGCGCTTCCGCCGTCCGGGCGATGGCGCCCAGGTTCGCGGGGTCCTGAACGTTCTCGAGCAGAAGAAGCTTGGTGGCAGACACGTCTGTCTCCGAGGCAGGAGCACCCGTCGCCGGAGCACGTTCCAGCAGCGAAGCCGGCGCCGCCATCCGCACCACGCAGCACACGCCCTGGGGCGTCCGCGTGTCGGACAGTTTCTCCAAAACGGCATCGTTCACCAAAAACACTTCATCGGAACACGCGACCAGCGCCTCATACTCCGCCCCGTGCTTCGCACAGAACTCCTCACTCACGAACAGTTCCGCGCACCGCAACCCGGAGCGCACCACGTCCATGCAAAGCCGCAGCCCTTCGAGCACAAACAGGCCCTGCTCCCGCCGGGCCTTCGCGGAAGATGTAAGCTTCGCCGCCGCCTTCACTCGTTCATTTTTCACACTTGTAATGGTTTCCATAGAAACTCCTTATAAAACAGGTTCACAAATTCTGCTCCCATTGTAACATAAAAAGAGCCCCGGACAAACCGTCCGGGGCAACACCTCCGCACTCTTGCACGGGGGCAAAATCTTTCGTCAGTAAATCGCCAACGCTTACTTCAGCGCAGCCTTCGCCTGCTCGGTGAGAGCGGTGAATGCGGCGGGGTCGGAAATGGCGATTTCGGAGAGCATCTTCCGGTTGAGGTCGATGCCGGCCTTCTTGAGACCGTTGATGAACGTGGAGTAGTTCATGCCGTTCTGCTTGCAGGCGGCGGAGATACGGGTGATCCAGATTCTGCGGAAGTCACGTTTCTTCTGCTTTCTGCCGATGTAGGCATAGTTGCCGGACTTCATGACCGCTTCTTTCGCGGTGCGGAACAGCTTGGACTTGCCACCGTAGTAGCCCTTCGCCAGCTTCAGGGTTTTATTTCTTCTCTTGCGAGTCATCATAGCGCCTTTAACACGTGCCATGGGTAATTACCTCCGTTTAATTAGTTGTCGGCTTATTTATAAGGAATAAGTCTCTTGATCTGCTTCTGGTTGGTCTTGTCCGCGACCGTCTGTTTCCGAAGGTTTCTTTTGCGCTTCGTGTTCTTCTTGGTCAGGATGTGGGACTTGTTGGCATGCGCGATCTTCGGCTTACCATTCTTGGACATCTTAAAGCGTTTTTTGGCGCCAGAGTGTGTCTTGATTTTCGGCATTGTTATATCCTCCTAAGTTTTATTGACGGTTTTGTGGCGATTTACTCCGACTTCTCAGCCGGTGCATCGCCCTTCGGAGCCTGCTGTTTCTGGGGTTTCTTGCCCTTCTTCGGCGGCTTCGCGTTGTTGGCGGCGATGAACATGAGCATCTGACGGCCTTCGAGCTTCGGCTGCTTTTCGACCGTGCCGTATTCGCTGACGGCTTCGGCAAACTTCTCCATGTTGACTTTACCGGCTTCCGGGTGGGCCATTTCACGGCCGCGGAAGCGGATGGAGACCTTGACCTTGTTACCGGCTTTCAGGAACTTGATGGCGTTGTTCACCTTGGTATCAAAGTCGTGTTTGTCGATTTTCAGAGACAGGCGCACTTCCTTGAGTTCGACCGTGTGCTGGTTCTTGCGCGCTTCCTTCTCACGCTTCGTCTGCTCGAATTTGTACTTGCCGTAGTCCATGATCTTGCACACCGGCGGTTTCGCCTGCGGTGCGACCTTGACCAGGTCCAGGTTTTTCTCTTCGGCAATACGCAGCGCGTCGCGGGAAGACATGATGCCCAGCTGTTCACCGTCTGCGGAAATGACGCGGACTTCTTTGTCACGGATGGCTCCGTTGATTTCAGTCTTGTCGCGGTTGTCTCGATTGTTAGCTATGTTCAAGCACCTCCAAACAATTAACAAAAAGCGGATCGAACAAAGTTCGATCCGCAATAAGGCAATTTCACGCACCGCCTCGTCGGGCGATGTGTCTGCGTTATTGACCCGGGACCTGCGGTCCGCAAGGTGAGAACGAACTAGTTCTGCTTTGTTTGCTCATAGAATATACCACCTGAAAAGTGGCTTGTCAACGACTTTTTTTACTTCCGCCAGATGATGTGGTCCTCAATGAGGATGGCTCTACATGGGGCGGCTTCGAGGCCGTCGAGTTTCACCGGCGGCGCGAAGAGGAAGTAGTCTCCGCCGCGGTTCAGGCCGGAGAGATCGAGGCCTTCAAGGAGCGCGGTGCCGGCACCGAGGAGCGCGCGGTGGAACGCGGCCTCGTTCTTGCCGCCGTGGGCAAGGCCCTCATAGCCGAGGAGCTGGTAGCCGAGCGCGGCGACATCGTCGGCGGCTCCGGCGAAGAATTCGAAGTCTCCGTGGCAGCGCAGGATGACGCGGTCCGAGAAGCGCGGGAAGTACCGTTCGATCTCGCGGCCGGTGAGCGGTCCCGGCGGGATGTCCACGACCGTGACCGGTCCGATGAACTTCTCGAGGGGCAGGTCCGTCACCGTCTTGTAAAAGTCCGGGTCCTCCATCTGGCTGAAGACGTGCGACGGCGCGTCGACATGCGTGCCGGAGTGCAGGCACGCGTACAGCGCGGTCACGTCGAACTCGTCGTCGTTGTCGAGGCGCCGAATGGCGTGGACCCGCGGTTCCGGGTCGCCGGGGTAGACTTCCGCCCGCAGCAGGTCAGAAGAGATGTCGATAATGTTCATGCGAGGCTCCCTTCAAAGCTCAGTTCAGTTGGTTCGTGTAGCTCCGGTGCTCAGTGTTTCGTCGGCGGTGGCTGCGGCAGCCTTCGCCGCGGTCATCGTCTCGTCCACGATGGTCTGGACGATCTGTCTCAGAGCACTCTTGTATAGAGGATCGGATTCCGGCAGGTCGGACAGCCAGTACTGCAGCCGGCGCGCCTTCTTCTCTTTATCCTTATATTCTTTATGGAGGACGATGTCGTCGTCCGTCACCATGCCGGTGTACTCCGCGTCCCTGACGTCCGCTTCGATGGTCGCGGTGCCGAGGGTCGAGAACCCGGTCTGGGCCAGCAGGTGGAACCCGGCGGCGCTGCCGTCGGTCGCGGCGTTCGGCGAGGTCTGCAGGAACAGACCGAACTTGCCGAGGTCGTTCGACCAGGAGACGTCGACCGGCGCGAATTCAAACGTGCCGTAGACCAGACCGTCCGCCGTGGCGAAGTTGCTGTAGTCAACGGAGTTTTCAAAGTTTCCGAAGGCAAAGTCTACGGTGCCCGCGGTCTTCGTCTTCTTCTCGACGTTGAACTTCACGAGGGTGTCGCCGCCCATCCGCAGGTGGAAGGCGGGGCCGCGGTGGTCGTCATCGTCGAGCATGGCGTTCGCGATGATGTCACCGTCCGAACGTTTCACCAGCGCGTCGAACGCGTGGATGACATTCTGTTTGTCGACGAGCATGTCGAAGGACACGCGGGAGATCCCCGTGTCACGGAATGCGTTTTTATACTGATTTTCCATCGTCGAAAGGAACGCCGAGAACGTCTCATCGGAACCAAACTGGTCTTCCGTGTCGAGCTGTTCGTTGACCGCGTCCTTCAGGCCGTTCGCGTTCTGCAGCCGCTCGAAGAACACGTCGAGGAACGCCTGCGCGTCCTCCCGGTCCACGAGGATGTTCACCCGCTCGCCGGTCGCGTGTTTGTCCTGGAAGTCCAGCTGCTGGTCCTTGTCGATGGTCACTTCGACATCCTTTTTCACCGCTTTATACGCGGCTTTGCCCGCTTTGGACAGCGCCTTCTGGATGGTCTCGTCGCCCGAGGAGAGCGCCGCCTGCAGCACGCGCTGGCGGTAGAGCTGCTCGTCGGTCTGTTCCGGTGCATCGCCAAAGAGGCGGGTCCAGCCGTAGCCATACTCCGGCACCGTCGAATAGATCCCGCTCGCGAGGTACGCCAGGTCGTGGGTGAAGATGGTCTGCCGGGCGTCGTTGAGTTTCAGTTCATTGGAGAACTGGAGTCCCCGGGTCTGCGTGTTTCCGGTAAAGCTCAGCTGCTCCACATACCGCTGCGCAGTCTCGAGCACCTCTTCCGAGTTGATGAGGTCCTTCATATCCTTCGACAGTTCGACCGAGACCGCGCCTTCGCTGTCATAGGCGTGGTTTTCCGTCAGCCGGGTCAGGTAGGGGCGATACACCTCTCCTTTCCCCCGAACGTTCTTCAGAAGCACATAGCTCGAGTAGTCCTGATCGGACAGGACGAGCTGCGTGGCCGCCCGCGGGTTCTTCACCACGAACAGGACACACGCCAGCACGAGCAGCAGCACCGCCAGCACGACGGCGATGATCACCTTCGTGCGGGTCTGTGCCTCGTGCACCGCTCCGGTCTTCATATATGCCATGGGTTCCATTCCTCCAGCGCCCCGCGGTCGGGGCTCGCAAGTAGTCACTTTTTCTAAGGTCTTATTGTACAAGGTTTTAATATAAAAAGGAAGAGCTCAAACAAATGTTTGCATTTTCTCCGCCCCTGTGCTATCATAATTACGAACATTTGTGCGCAGGCGCGTTTGCGCTGCGCTTTCACCACAGCACAGACTTAGGAGGTCTGCCATATGGATAAACTCAACAAGACTCAGGAGCGCATCTACGCGTACCTGCTCGAGCGGGCACAGGCGTCTGTCGTCCCGCCCACCGTCCGCGAGATCGGCACCGCGGTCGGCCTCAAGTCCACGTCCTCCGTTCAGGGCAACCTGGACGCGCTGGAAAAAGCCGGCTACATCACGAGAGACCCCGGCCTCAAGCGAAACATCCACCTGAACGTCGGCCTGCCCGAGACGAAGACCACTCAGGTCCCGCTCCTCGGCACTGTCACCGCCGGTCAGCCCATCCTCGCCGTCGAAGAGATCGAAGGCTATGTCCCGTTCAACGGCGCCATGTCCTCCGACAAAACCTACTTCGCGCTGCGCGTCAAGGGCGAGAGTATGATCAACGCGGGCATCCTCGACGGAGACATCATCATCGCCGAACGGACTCCTGAAGCCCGTAACGGAGACAAGGTCGTCGCCCTCATCGAGGACGAAGCCACCGTCAAGACGTTCTACAAAGAGAACGACGAGTTCCGCCTCCAGCCGGAGAACGACTACATGGAACCCATCATCTGTGATGAGGTCGCCATCCTCGGCCGTGTCGTCGCCTCCATGCGGTACTACAACTGAGCGTTCGGCTGGCTTGATTTGCAACTTGCTGCCTGCTTTTGCAACTTGCTTTTTGGGTAGCTTAACTTCGCGTTTCCAACACAATTGCATTATATACATCGAAACCCCTCGACCATTTCGGCCGAGGGGTTTTGGTTTTCTTTCAGCAAATGGCAAATCGCAACAAATGGCACACAGTAAATCGCGCAAAACGTTTTCGCCGCTTGTCTCCAATGCAACCTGCGAATCGCCTCCACTGCGAACTGCAGACCTTACCAAAAGAGTACAGTATCCCCTTGCAAAAACGTTATTATTCTACCGCCAGAATACGCATGTTTGCTTCATCTTGAGTGCAATTTTGATCTGTGCTACCATGCTCTGCGAGAAGACTTTTTTGCCTTTCCGTCTTTTGCCAGAAGACGCTTGTCAGCTTTCTTCCCACAGATGGAGTTTCCCGCCCTTTTTCTCTCAAAACTCCATCTGCCTGCCATCTTTTCCGATCCAGCTGGAGTTTTCTCCGTC
>ONJD01000002.1 GCA_900317985.1 uncultured Eubacteriales bacterium
CGTAGCGCAGGATGGCGCCGTAGCCCCCAGGACCGGGGTTCCCGGAGCATGCTCCGTCGGTATAGAGTTCCACGATGGGTAAATCGCCCATAAAACAGGCCCCTTTCTGACAGGAAAGTCGCGTTCGCTCTTATAATAGTAACACTTGAGAGCCGGGAAAAAAAGTGTATAATTTACTGTGAGACAGTTTGACATATGGTCAAAAGGGCATTACAATGTTGTCTCGCTCTATATTTATTTATATATAAACGCGGATGGGCACGGATAATATGACATCCCGCGTTTGGATAGATCGCAAAAACCCAATCTTAAAAAGGAGAATTTATGCCAAGCAGAAAATATAACACGAAGAACACTCGGCGGCGGAACGCGTCTAAAAAAGACAGCGGAACGTTCCAGCTGCCGCTCAAAGTTTCGTTTCTCGGCGGTCTCAATGAGATCGGCAAGAACATGACCCTGTTCGAGTACGATGGCGATATGGTCATCCTCGACTGCGGTCTCTCGTTCCCGGAACCGGAGATGCTCGGTGTCGACATCGTCATCCCGGACTTCACTTATGTGGAACGCAACAAAGACAAGATCAAAGGCATCATCATCACGCACGGCCACGAGGACCACATCGGCGGTCTCGCGTACCTGCTGAAAGTCGTCAACAAGCCGGTCTACGGCACGCCGCTCACCATCGGCCTCATCAAGGGCAAGCTGGAAGAGCACGGTATCCTGAACAGCGTCAAGCTGCATGAGATCGAGGCGGGGGACCGGTTCAAACTCGGAAAGTTCGATGTGGAGGCCATCCACGTCAACCATTCCATTCCCGACGCGCTGGCCTTCGCTCTGACGACGGACGTCGGAACGGTCATCCACTCCGGCGACCTCAAGATCGACACCACGCCGGTGGACGGCCGCATGATCGACCTCGCCCGGTTCGCGGAACTCGGGAAGGAAGGGGTCCTCTGCTACTTCGCGGACTCCACCAACGCCGTCAAACCCGGCTACTCCGCCAGTGAGTCCTCGGTCGGCGACAGCTTCGACCGCCTGTTCAAGGCGGCGGGCGACCGGCGTGTCATCGTCGCCACCTTCGCGTCCAACATCCACAGAGTCCAGCAGGTCGTGAACCAGGCCGTCGCCACCGGACGGAAAGTCGCCCTGAGCGGCCGGAGCATGGAACACGTCATGGCCGTCGGACAGGAGCTCGGGTACCTCGACGTGCCCGAAGGACTCATCATCCCGCTCGACCAGATCTCCCGGTACCCGGACGACAAGCTGGTGCTCATCACCACCGGCAGCCAGGGCGAGCCGATGTCGGCTCTGTCCCGGATGGCGTTCTCGGATCACCGGAAAGTCCAGATCACGCCGAACGACTACGTCATCATCTCCGCCACCGCCATCCCCGGCAACGAGAAGATGGTCGGCCGCGTCGTCGACGAGCTGATGAAACTGGGAGCCGAAGTGGTCTACGAGCGCATGTACGAGATCCACGTCTCGGGCCACGCCAACCAGGAAGAACTCAAAATGATGCTCGGTCTCATCAAACCGAAGTTTTTCGTACCGGTCCACGGTGAGCAGAAGCATCTTCAGAAGCATAAAGAACTCGCGGAAAAGATGGGCATCCCGTCCTCGAACATCATCATCACGGACATCGGCCGCACCATCGAACTCTCCGAAGACGAGATGAAGATCTCCGGCACCGTCCCGGCGGGCCGCGTCTTCGTGGACGGCATCGGCGTCGGCGACGTCGGCAACGTCGTCATGCGAGACCGGAAACGTCTGGCGGAGGACGGCATCATCACCATCGTCGTCGCCATGGACCGTGTCGGCGGAGACGTCGTATCCGGTCCCGACATCATCACCCGCGGTTTCGTCTATGTCCGGGAGTCCGAAGATCTGATCATGGATTCCCAGGAAGCAGCCATGTGGGCCATCGAGAACTGTCTTGAAAACGACATCCGCGACTGGTCCACCATCAAACAGCGCGTTCGGGACGAGGTGTCCCATGTGGTCTATGACAAGACCAAGCGCAGTCCGATGATCCTTCCCATCATCATGGAGGTATGACCTTTTGAGTATCGTTTCTTATGTTCTGGCGTTCCTGATCCTTCTGGCCGCCACGGCATCGACTCTGGTCCTGTATTCCTTTCATCACCTGTATGGAATCATCCAGTTCGCCGTCTTTCTCGCGCTGATCATCGGGTACTTCATCTTCTGGTATTCGAAACGGCGCTACTACAACTCGGTCATCCGCTCGGCGGAGAAGTACTTCGAGTCCCACGGGGGCGCGGAGAGCTATCCCATGCCCGTGGCCGTGGTCGGGAAGAACGGCAACATCGTCTGGTACAACGACCTCTTCCGTGTGACCATGATGGGGAACAACCTCATCACATCCGGCAAGATCAGTGAGTTCATCGGCGATGTGCCCTATGAGGAGGTCTGCCAGCGAAACGGCGGTCTGGACCTCGAATTCGGCGGCCGCATGTACACGGTCTATGCCGGAGAAATAGATGAGAAGACCGGCTCTGCCTGCTTCTTCTTCCTTGACAACACCGAACTGAAGCGGGACGCCGGCGAATACCGGCAGTCCAAGCCCTGTGTCCTCTACATGAGACTCGACAACCAGGAAGACGTGTATCGCCACTACAAGAGCAGTGAATGCGAGGCCATCTCGTCCGGCATCGAGAACATCTTCGAGACCTGGGCGGCAGGGTATCCCTGTATCATGAAGAAGCTCAGTTCCGACCGGTACTACGTCATCATGGAAGAGCGCGGCCTTCAGGAGATCATGGAGAAGAAATTCGACATCCTGAAGAAAGTGCGTGAATACAAATTCGGCGAAAGCCTCGTCGAGATGACCGTTTCCATCGGCGCCGGGCGCGGCCGCTCTCTACCGGAGAGCGACAGCTTTGCCATGGCGGCACTGGAAATGTCCCAGTCCCGAGGCGGCGATCAGGCCACGGTCAGCACCGACGGCAACCTCGAATTCTTCGGCGGTCTCGTGGGCCGGACCACGACCTCGAGCCGCGTCAAGTCCCGGATCATGGCATCGAACCTTGCCGAGCTCATCCGGAAATCCGATATGGTCTTCGTGACCGGTCACCGGTTCTCCGACCTCGACTCCGTCGGGTCCTGCATCGGCGTCACCGAGTTCGCGAAGGTCGTTGGCCGCCCCAGCTTCGTTCTGCTGAACCGGCAGAAGAGCCTGGCGCCGGCCCTCATCGAACACTACATCGACAAAACGGGCAACGACATCTTCGTCAACGACAAGGGTGCCGAGTCCCTGATGCGGGGAAAACGCTGTCTGTGCATCGTCTGCGACACGCACCGGCCGGGTTCCCTGGAATATCCCGAACTCATGGACAAGTTCGACGCGGTGGCCATCATCGACCACCACCGGAGAACGACCAACATCATCGAGGGCGCGGACCTCTACTACACGGAGCCCAACGCGTCGTCGGCCTGTGAACTCGTCACCGAACTGCTCCAGTACATCCCGCTGCAGTCCAACATCAGCCCGGTCAGCGCCAACGCGCTGCTCGCCGGCATCATGCTGGACACCCGGAACTTCGTCCTCGGAACGGGCGTGCGGACCTTTGAGGCCGCTGCCTGGCTGAAGGGCGCCGGAGCCGACACGGTGATGGTCAAACAGCTCTTTGCGAACAGCATCGAGAACTACAAGGCCAAGGCCAAGATCCTCAGTACCGCGACGCAGTACAAAGACTGCGCGATGGCTGTCTCCACGGAGGTCTATCCGGAGATGCGCATCATCGCCTCTCAGGTCGCGGACGAACTGCTGAGCGTCACCGGCGTCAAGGCGTCCTATGTCCTCTTCGAAGAGGACGGCAGCGTCTTTGTCTCGGCCCGGTCGCTGGGCGACATGAACGTCCAGTGGATCATGGAACGTCTCGGAGGCGGCGGCCACTTCACGATGGCAGCGGCCCAGTTGACGGAGACCCATGTGCCGGAGGTCATCGAGCAGCTGAAAACGTTCATCGATGAGTACCTCGAAATGGAATAAGCAACAAAAGGTGGAAGTACAATGAAAGTCATCCTGAAAGCGGACGTCAAAGGTCTTGGGAAAAAGGGCGACATGGTCAACGCATCTGACGGCTATGCCCGCAACTTCCTGCTGCCGAAGAACCTGGCGGCACCGGCCGACGCCCAGAACGTCACCGAAATGAAAAATGCGGCTGCGAGCAAGCAGTTCAAATATGACACCGAGAAGGCGGCGGCCGAAGCCAATGCCGCGCGGCTGAACGGCCAGATCCTGGAGTTCAAGGCGAAAGCCGGCGCCGGCGGGAACATGTTCGGCTCTGTCACGTCGAAGGATATCGCGCAGAAGATCCGCACCGACTACAGCATCAGTGTCGACAAGCGGAAAGTCAGCGCTCCCGAGATCAAAGCGTTCGGGACCTACGACGCCACGGTCAAACTCTTCCAGGGAGTGGAAGCGACCGTGAAAGTCAAAGTGACAGAAGAGTGAATCGCAGAAAAGACTGAAAGAGGAGGAAACGCGCCATGGCAGAAGCTTTTGTCCCGGACGGGATGAATTTGCCCTACAGCCTGGAGGCGGAACGCGCCGTTCTGGCCTGCCTGCTTCTGGACCCGGACTGCCTCGACCGTATTCAGGCGAGCGGCTTCCGCACCGAGTTTTTCTACCGGCAGGAGCACAAGGCCATCTACAACGCCATGCTCTCCATCGATGCGCGCAGCGACGTCGTTGAACCCGTTGCCGTCATCACGGAACTGCAGGATTCGAGCCAGTTCGGAGACCCGGCTGCCGTACGGCAGTACATCCGGGAACTCGCCGACCTGCTCCCGTCGACGCAGAACGCGGAGTCCTACGCGAAGGTCGTCGAAGACAAGTTCATGAAGCGGAGCCTCATCGACACCGCCAATGAGATCCTGGAAGAAGCCAGGGGAGACTCCGAAGAAGCCGACATGATCCTCGACTCCGCGGAGCAGAAGATCTACAACATCCGTCAGGGCAAGAACACCGGCGCCGCGTCGCGCTTCGGTGAGATCCTGCTCGACAAGGTCGTCCCGCACCTCACGAACCTGTCGGGTCCGGACCGGGAGAAATATCTCGGAACACCGACGGGCTGGGGAGAGCTCGACACCATGATCTCCGGACTCAACCGGTCCGACCTCATCATCGTCGGCGCCCGCCCGGCCATGGGTAAGACCAGTTTCGCCCTGAACATGGCGGCCAACGTCGCCAAGAAAGGCCACAAGGTCCTGTTCTTCTCCCTGGAAATGACCAAGGAGCAGCTGGCGGAACGCGTCATCTCCATGGAGGCGCGCATCCACGGCCAGAAGATGAGGAACGGCCGCCTGTCGCCGACGGACTGGACGAACTTCTCCACCGTCGCGGGCGCGCTCCACGAGATCCCGCTCTACTTTGACGATACGTCCGGCATCACGGTCAACGAAATGAAGGCGAAGATCCGCCGCATGAAAGACATCGACGTCGTCATCATCGACTATCTGCAGCTGATGCAGTCCGGCACGCGGGCCGAGTCCCGTGTCCAGGAGGTCTCGCAGATCACACGCAGCCTCAAACTGATGGCGAAGGACCTCGAGGTCCCGGTCGTCGTCCTCTGTCAGCTGTCCCGTAACACGGAGCAGCGCGGCAAGGCGCACCGCCCCCAGATGTCCGACCTCAGAGAGTCCGGCTCCATCGAGCAGGACGCCGACATCGTCCTCATGCTGTACCGGGAAGAGTACTATCAGGCACCCGGATCCGAAGAGGAAAACATGGATCGCGACGACATCAACACCGTCGAGATCATCGTATCCAAAAACCGCCACGGCCCGGTCGGCTCGATCGACCTCGCGTGGAATTCCGAATACACGCTGTTCACCACCATCGAAAAACGGGAAGACAGCGCAGCATTTTAAACCGATCACGAATGGGACAGGAGGAAGCCGTCATGCAGCACAGCGAATTTCTGTCCCATGTTATTTTTACTCTGGAGCGTTACGAGATGCTTCCCGTGAAGACCGCCGTCCTGGTTGGCTTTTCCGGGGGAGCCGACTCGGTGACGCTTCTTTCTGTTCTGGACGAACTCTCGAAGGGCGTGGGCGATGTACCGCCGTTCCCGCTGTACGCCTGTCATGTGCACCACGGCATCCGCGGCGCGGAGGCCGACCGGGACGAGCAGTTCTGCCGGACCTTCTGTGAGGAACGGGGCATCCCGTTCACGGCCCTCCACGCCGACGTGCCGAAACTGGCTTCGGCCCGCGGAGAGTCCCTCGAGACCTGCGGCCGGAAGGTGCGCTACGGCTTCTTCGAGGAGGTCTCCGACCGGATCCTCCGGCAGCACCCGGACCTGTCCGGGGTGCGCGTTGCCACCGCCCACACGGCGTCGGACAACGCGGAGACCGTCCTCTTCCACCTCGCGCGCGGCACCGGCCTGACCGGTCTGACCGGCATCCCGCCGGTGCGCGGCAGCATCATCCGGCCGCTGATCGACCTCGGCCGCGAGGACATCGAGGCGTATTGCGCGGACCTCGGTCTGTCCTACATGACCGACAGCACCAACGACGACGTCTCGTACGCGAGGAACCGCATCCGCCACGAAGTGCTGCCTGCCCTCGAAGCCATCCATCAGGGCGCGACGGGGCACATCGCCAGAACGGCTGCCACACTGCAGCGCGACGCGGACTGCTTCGAAGAGCTCGCCAAACGGCTTCTGAACCGCAGCAGACGGGGAGAGGACACCCTCGATGTCTCCGTCCTTCGGGAAGCGCCGGACGCCGTCCTCATCCGCTCGCTGGCCCTCGCCATGAAGGAATACTCCGGAGTGTCCGCGGAACAGCGGCATCTCGAAGACTTCCTCACCTGGATCCGTGCCGGCGAGAAGTTCAAACAGATGCAGGTCCCCGGCGGCGCGTTCGTCACTCTGGCGGGAGACAAACTGCTCTTCCACTGGCCGAAAGACGAGGACGAGACCGTCACCCGGACCTTCCGGAAAACGGTCACGATGGCCGAGCGCCTCGAATATGTCTCCGATGCGCCGACCCCGGTCACCGTGCGGCTGACGAAGAGGAACACGGCACTGCCGAATTTCGACGCTTACCTGTTGGAAAATTCCCTTATTTATGATAAAATAGACTTCAATTTTGTACTGCGGACCCGGCAGCCCGGCGACACGTTCGCTCCGAAGGGCAGAGGGGTCACCAAGAAACTGAAGACCCTGTATCAGGAGGCCGGCATCTCCGCCGACAAGCGGGCGGACCGGGTCATCCTGGAACAGAACGGGCAGATCGCCTGGCTCGAAGGATTCGGCGCAGCCGAGGGATTCGCCCCGAACGAAAACGACCGATTCGTATGGACTGTGGAGGTATTGCGATGAAAGATCTGGAGTATCGCGTCAAAGGCGTACTGGTATCCGAAGAAGAAGCGAAAGAGATCGTCGAGCGGCTCGGCAAACAGATCTCGAAAGACTATGAGGGGAAGAACCTCGTCCTGGTCAGTGTCCTGAAAGGCGCCGTCGTCTTCATGGCAGACCTCATGCGCGCCATCGACATCCCGCTGTCCATCGACTTCATGGTCGTCTCCAGCTACAACAAGACCGAGAGCACCGGCACGGTCAAGATCATCAAGGACCTTGACACGGACCTCACCGGCAAGGACATCCTCATCGTGGAGGACATCCTCGATACCGGCCGTACGCTGGCCTCTCTCCTGCAGATCCTGAAGATGCGGAACCCCGCCTCTCTGAAGATCTGCACGTTCCTCGACAAGCCGGACCGCCGTGTCTCCCAGATCGAAGCGGAGTACATCGGCAAAGTCATCCCCGACGAGTTCGTCGTCGGCTACGGTCTCGATTACGACGAGGCCTACCGGAACCTGCCGTACGTCGGCATCTACGATCCGGAAGATTAACGCTGTCTTTTTAAGTTCATCTTAGCTTTTTATCCTATACTCACTGCACTGTACTCAAGTACACACAGAAGGAGGGCAATCCATTGCCGGACAACAACAAAAACAACGGCTTCGGTCTCGGACCGAGCAATCAGGACCCGAACCAGAGAGGATCCGTGATGGCGACCATCATGTGGATCCTCATCCCGCTGCTCCTGATCGCGTCCATGTTCTTCTCGTTCAACTCGAACGCGAACAAGACCAAGGACGAGTACTACGAGGTCGTCTCGTACTTCGATCAGGGAGAGGTCAAGCAGTATTCTCTGAACCTCTCGAGCGGCCGTCTCGTCTACACGCTGAAAGGCGAGAAGGAAGCGCGGTCTTACACGGTCCCGAACGTGGAACTCTTCGTCAACGACGTTCACGACAGTGTCCACGAATACAACAAAAAACACCCGGACAAACCGATCAAGCAGAATTACATCGCCGGTTCGTCCCGGTCCTGGATGGTAGAGATCCTGCCGCTCCTGTTCTCCACGCTGATCATGGCGGCCATCATCATCTGGTTCATGCGGCGCATGAACAACAACATCATGGGTGATGCGCAGCGCGGCATGGGCTTCGGAAAAGCCCGTGTCAAGAAAGGCGGCGAAGAGCAGAAGACGACCTTTGCCGACGTCGCCGGCGCGGACGAAGAGAAGGAAGAACTCCAGGAGATCGTCGAATTCCTGAAGGACCCGAAAAAGTACGACGCCCTCGGCGCCCGGATCCCGAAAGGCGTCCTGATGGTCGGCCCTCCCGGTACCGGTAAAACGCTCCTCGCGCGTGCTACGGCCGGTGAGGCGGGCGTCCCGTTCTTCTCCATCTCCGGTTCCGACTTCGTCGAAATGTACGTCGGTGTCGGCGCGTCGCGTGTCCGCGACCTGTTCGACCAGGCCAAGAAGAGCGCTCCCGCCATCATCTTCATCGATGAGATCGACGCCGTCGGCCGCCACAGAGGCGCCGGCATGGGCGGCGGCCACGATGAACGTGAGCAGACCCTCAACCAGTTGCTGGTCGAGATGGACGGCTTTGCCGCGAACCTCGGCATCGTCATGATCGCCGCCACCAACCGTCCCGACATCCTCGACCCGGCGCTCCTGCGTCCCGGCCGTTTCGACCGTCAGGTCACGGTCACTTACCCGGACGTCAAGGGGAGAGAGGCCATCCTGAAGATCCATTCGCGGAACAAGCCTCTGGGTCCCGACGTCGACCTCAACGTCATCGCGCGGTCCACGGCCGGCTTCACCGGTGCGGACCTTGAGAACCTCATGAACGAATCGGCTCTCCTCGCCGCCAGAAACGGCCGGAAAGCCATTACCAACGACGACATCGAAGAGGCTACCATCAAAGTCATGGTCGGCCCCGAGAAGAAGTCCCGGAAGATGGACGACCGCGAGAAGAAACTCACGGCTTACCACGAGTCCGGACACGCCGTCACCAACTTCTTCCTGCCGCTGCTCGACCCGGTCCACCAGGTCAGCATCATCCCGCGCGGCGCGGCAGGCGGCTACACCATGTCGGTCCCCGTGGAAGACAAGAGCTACATGAGCAAGAAAGTCATGCTCGAGAACCTTGTCACGCTGCTCGGCGGCCGTGTGGCGGAAGCCCTCATCATGGGCGACATCTCCACCGGTGCCTCCAACGACATCGAGAGAGCGACCAACCTCGCGAAGTCCATGGTCACGAAGTACGGTATGAGCGACAAGCTCGGCACCGTCATGTACGGTTCCAGCAACAATGAAGTCTTCCTCGGCATGGACTACGGCCGCGCCAGAGACTATTCCGAAGCGACGGCGGCCGCCATCGACAAGGAAGTCTACGACATCATCAGCCAGGCTTATGCCGAAGCGGAACGGCTCCTCACCGAGCACAAGGATCTGCTCCACAAGCTCGCCCAGTATCTGATCGTCAACGAGAAGATCGACGCGCCGGAGTTCCAGAAGCTCATGAACGACCCGACCTTCGCGCCGCTGCCGGCAGACTTCGACTACGAGAACTCCAAACTCCCGGAAGGGTCTTCCTATGTGGAAGAGGTCCGTGAGACCGCCGACGCATCCAAAGCCATGTCCCGCAACGCGGTGAAAGAGGCGATGGAAGAGGGCGCTTCCATGACCGAAGCGGCACAGAAAGCCTATGAGGCGATCAAAGATGTGCCCGCCGAACCCGTCCCGGAAGAGGTCCCGTCCCCGGTGCCGCCCGTCGACCCGGACGACGATGACATCATCTGACAATTTCATCCTGAAAAAACACGGAGCTCCACCATCGGTGGGGCTCCGTTGCTTGACAAAACCACAAGATATGGGATAAAATACGTATTTGTGATATTGCGCAAATGGGTAAATCTGCAAGCGTATTTTTGGAGGAAGTATGGCAAAAAAGTCCACGAATTCCAATGAGACCATCCAGCAGCTGAAAGGTGCGGACCGGGTCCGGTTGCGTCCCGCGGTCATCTTCGGCTCGGACGGGATCGAAGGGTGTCAGCATTCGGTCTTCGAGATCCTCTCGAACTCGATCGACGAGGCGCGCGAGGGGTACGGCGACCACATCGTCCTGACCCGTTATCTCGACAAGAGTCTCGAGGTCCAGGACTTCGGACGCGGCATCCCGATGGACTACAACGAGAATGAAAAAGAATACAACTGGAAACTCCTGTTCTGCGAGATGTACGCCGGCGGCAAATATGACAACAACTCGAGCGCCGGCCTCTACGAGTTCTCTCTCGGTCTGAACGGTCTGGGTCTCTGCGCCACGCAGTACGCCTCGGAATGGATGGAGGCGGAAGTCTACAAGGACGGCTTCCGTTACGACGTCAAATTCAAGAAGGGCAAACCCTCCGGGAAACTGAAGAAGGAAGAGTTCGCCGGCCGGAAGACCGGGACGCGCATCGCCTGGAAACCGGACCTCGAGGTCTTCACGGACATCGACATCCCGCTCGAGTACTTCCAGGACATCCTGCGCCGTCAGGCCATCGTCAACAACGGCCTCAAGTTCATCCTGAAGAACCAGATCAAGCCGGGCACGACCCCGTCCTGCTTCGAGACCTATGAGTACGTTTATGAAAACGGCATCACGGACTACCTGAAGGAGACCGTCGAGGAACAGGCGTTCACCGGGGTCCAGTTCTGGAACACCGAGACCTCCGGCCGCGACCGCGCCGACCAGGACGATTACAAGGTCGTCATCAACGCGGCGGTCTGCTTCTCGAACAAGGTCCAGATGAAAGAGTACTACCACAACTCCTCCTGGCTCGAACACGGCGGCGCGCCGGACAAGGCGGTCCGCTCCGCGTTCGTCTCCCAGATCGACGCCTACCTCAAGCAGAACAACAAATACAACAAGTCCGACAAGAAGATCTCCTTCCAGGACATCGAGGACTGTCTCAACATCGTCATCTCGTCGTTCTCGACCAAGACCTCCTATGAGAACCAGACGAAGAAGGCCATCACCAACAAGTTCATCCAGGAGGCCATGACGGAGTTCTTCAAGCAGTCCCTGGAAGTCTACTTCATCGAGAACAAGATCGAAGCCGACAAGATCACCGACCAGGTGCTCGTCAACATGCGGTCCCGCGTCCGCGCGGAGACCACCCGCCAGAACCTCAAGAAGACCCTGACCGGCAACATGGACATGTCGAACCGTGTCCAGAAGTTCGTCGACTGCCGCACGAAGGACGTCGACCGCCGCGAAGTCTTCATCGTGGAGGGCGACTCGGCTCTGGGCGCCTGCAAACAGGCGAGAGACTCCGAATTCCAGGCTGTCATCCCGGTCCGCGGCAAGATCCTCAACTGCCTCAAAGCGGACTACAACCGCATCTTCAAGAGCGACATCATCACGGACCTCATCAAGGTCCTCGGCTGCGGCGTCGAAGTCGCGGTCAAGAAAAAGGACATGACGTCCTTCAACCTCGACAACCTGCGCTGGAACAAGGTCATCATCTGTACCGACGCCGACGTCGACGGTTACCAGATCCGCACGCTCATCCTGACGATGATCTATCGCCTCATGCCTACCCTCATCTCGGAGGGCAAGGTGTACATCGCCGAATCCCCGCTTTACGAGATCCGCCACAAGGACGAGGTTTGGTTCGCGTACACCGAAAAAGAGAAGTCCGATGTTCTCGAGGAACTCGGCGACAAGAAATATACGATCCAGCGGTCCAAAGGTCTTGGTGAGAACGACGCCGACATGATGTGGCTCACCACCATGAACCCGAACACCCGCCGGCTCATCCAGATCCGTCCGACCGACGCAGAGGCCACG
Organism: uncultured Eubacteriales bacterium; assembly: GCA_900317985.1. Classification (GTDB taxonomy): domain Bacteria; phylum Bacillota; class Clostridia; order Oscillospirales; family Acutalibacteraceae; genus RUG420. The sequence goes on from ONJD01000002.1 coordinate 12,164, forward strand.
GCGGCGCAGTTCGACATGCTCCTCGGAGACAACCTCCAGGGCAGAAAAGAACACATCGCCACCGACGGGCACCTGTTCCTCGACATGACGGACCTGTCGTAAAGGAGGTGGGATAGCAATGGCGAAACGCACGAAGAAGGAAGCCCCCGTCGACCGCGACGAGAACCCGAACGCTCATATCATGGGCGCCGGCGAGGTGGTCCAGCAGCACATCACTGACACCCTCGAGATCAACTACATGCCGTACGCGATGAGCGTCATCATGTCCCGCGCTATCCCGGAGATCGACGGCTTCAAACCGTCTCACCGGAAGCTCCTGTACACCATGTACAAGATGGGACTCCTGAACGGTCCGCGCATCAAGTCGGCGAACATCGTCGGCCGCACGATGCAGCTGAACCCCCACGGCGACGCGGCCATCTACGACACCATGGTCCGACTGTCCCGCGGCTATGAAGCACTGCTCCATCCGTATGTCGACTCGAAGGGCAACTTCGGTAAGACCTACTCGCGAGACATGTCCTGGGCGGCTTCGCGATACACGGAAGCCAAACTCGAAAAGATCGCCTCGGAACTGTTCCGGGACATCGATAAAGACACCGTCGACTTCGTCGACAACTACGACGCCTCCATGAAGGAGCCGACCCTGCTGCCGGTCACTTTCCCGAGCGTCCTCGTCAACAACAACGTGGGCATCGCCGTCGGTATGGCGAGCTCCATCTGCTCCTTCAACCTGCAGGAGATCTGTGAGACGACCATGGCCCTCATCAAGGACCCGGACATCGACATCATGGATTACCTGAAGGCGCCCGACTTCCCGGGCGGCGGCATGATCATCTATGACCGCGACCAGATGGCGAACGTCTTCGACACCGGCCGGGGCGGCATCACGGTCCGTTCGCGGTATACCTACGACAAGAAGAACCACTGCATCGACATCACGGAGATCCCGCCGACCACCGTGTCCGAGGCCATCATCGACAAGATCATCGAGAAGGCCAAGGCGGGCCAGCTCAAGGAGATCGCGGACATCCGCGACGAGACCGACAAGAGCGGTCTCAAGATCACGATCGACGTGAAGCGCGGGACCGACCCCGACAAACTCATGCGGAAGCTCTACAAGATGACTCCGCTCGAAGAGTCGTTCCCCTGCAACTTCAACGTGCTCATCGCCGGCATGCCGAAAGTCCTCGGCGTGAAAGACCTGCTCCTCGAGTGGATCGCCTTCCGGGAAGAGTGCGTCCGCCGCAGAGTCTACTTCGACCTGCAGAAGGCGAAGGACCGCCTGCACCTGTTACAGGGTCTCGAGAAGATCCTGCTCGACATCGATAAAGCCATCAAGATCGTCCGCGAGACCGAAGAGGAAGCGGAGGTCGTCCCGAACCTGATGATCGGCTTCGGCATCGACGAGATCCAGGCCGAGTATGTCGCGGAGATCAAGCTGCGTCACCTGAACCGGGAGTTCATCCTGAAACGGTTGAAAGACGTCGAAGACCTGCAGAAGCAGATCGAGGACCTCGAAGACACGCTGAAGCGCCGCAGCCGCATCAAGAAGATCATCGTCGAAGAGCTGAAGGACGTCATCAAAAAGTACGGCCAGCCCCGCAAGTCCGAGATCATCTACGCGATGGACCTCATCGAGGACGAGGAAGAGGAAGAGGTCGTCTCCGACGCGCCCTGCACCATCTTCTATACGAATGCCGGTTACTTCAAGAAGATCAGCCCGCAGTCCCTGCGCATGAGCGGGGAACAGAAGCTGAAAGAGGGAGACTCCATGCAGCAGGTCGTCGAGACCACGAACGACCTCGAACTGCTGTTCTTCTCCGACCGCTGCCAGGTCTACAAGTCCCGCATCGACGACTTCGAGTACACGAAGGCCTCGGTCCTCGGCGACTACGTCCCGACCGTCCTCGAATTCGAGGAGGGGGAGAACGCCGTCTACATGGCGATCACGAAGAAGTTCAAGGGCTACATGATCTTCGTCTACGAGAACGGAAAGGTCGCCAAGGTCGAGATGTCGCAGTATGACACGAAGACCCGCCGTAAAAAGCTCCTGAAGGCCTATTCCGACAAGGCTCCGCTCGCCGGGGCGATCTACGTCGAAGAGGACAAAGACCTCATCCTGACCGCTTCCAGCGGCCGCATGCTTCTGCTCAACACGGCTGTCCTTGCCGCCAAGACCACGAAGAACACCCAGGGTGTTTCGGTCATGCGGCTCAAGAAGGGCCAGCGGGTCATGGGCGTCCGCCTCTACGAGGAGGGTGAGTTCAACAAACCGTCCCGCTACCGCACGAAGTCTCTGCCGGCGCTCGGCGCTCTGCCGTCCGCGGAAGACACCGAAGGCGACCAGCTGATGCTGTAACAAAAAGTCCCGCTGTTTTGCGGATTTCTCCTTGCATTACAGCGGGCTTTATGCTATTATTCTTAGGCTTTCTATTATTTTAAATTTGGAGGAACCAACATGACAGGTTTACAGATGGCTTTTGCGATCGTACTCATCGTCCTCGGCATTCTCATTACCGTCGTCATTCTGCTTCAGAAGAACCGTGAAGCGGACGCTTCTGCCATGACCGGCCAGAGCAGCGCCCAGATGAACGACAATAAATTCTTCGACAAGACCAGCGGCCACGCCAAAGACGACACCCTGGCGAACATCACAAAGATCCTCAGTGTCATCTTCGTCATCATCGCGGTCGGCTACACGCTGTTCATGCAGTTCCACGGTTAAAGTTATCCTTGACTTTGACAATAATCTTTATTAATATATAACAGTCGCTTCACGGCGGCTGACATATACTCCGTTAGCTCAGCTGGCAGAGCACTTGACTTTTAATCAAGGTGTCGAGGGTTCGATTCCCTCACGGGGTACCAGAAGAAAAGGACATCCTTTTGGATGTCCTTTTCTTCTTTTTCATTGAGGGAATCGAACCGAAGGCTGGAGCGTTAAAAAAACATGCCTGTGGCATGTTTTTAGCGACAGGAGCTGCGGCAGCAGCTCGGTGCGGTTTTGCGAAGCAAAAACGCGTCGAATCCCCGATGGGGAAAGTTTTATGTTATAATAACTCGAATCCAGTTAGAGTGGAGAATCCTTATGATCTACATCGTCCGCCACGGGCAGACAGAACAGAACCTCAAAAAGAAACTGCAGGGAAGGAGCGACTTCCCGCTGACCGAACTCGGAAGAGAGCAGGCATCCGCCGTCGGCGATGCATTCCGCGACGCCGGCATCGTCTTTGACAAGGTCTATTCAAGCCCGCTCGGCCGAGCTGTCGAGACAGCGGAACTCATTGCGGGCGACGCGCCGATCGAGGTCGAAGAAGCGCTCATCGAGATGGACTACGGCCCCTATGAAGGGACCGACCTCCATAACCTCCCGCCGGAAGTCGAAGAGTTCTTCAAAGACTTCACGAACCACCCCGCGCCGGACGGCATGGAGCAGCTGTCCTCCGTCGTCGCGCGGGCCGGAGAGTTCCTCGTGCGTCTGAAAGCGGAGGCGGTCCATCGCGACATCCTGCTCTCGACCCACGCCATCGCGATGAAGGGGCTCCTCGAGTACCTGACTCCGGAGTCGAACGGCGCCTACTGGTCCACCTACATCGGCAACTGTGCCGTCTATGTCACCGAATGCAACGGCGGGGCGTACACCGTCCCGACAGAATGGAGCAAATGATATGAGCCTGACCATCCGCAGAGCGGAAAACAAAGACACGGCGAAGGTCCTCGACCTCCTGCACCAGGTGCTGGAAGTCCATGCGGACCTGCGGCCGGACCTGTTCCTCTCCGGAACGACCAAGTACACCGACGAAGAACTCCATGCCATCTTTGCTGACGACAAGACTCCGGTCTGGGTCGCCGTGAACGATGCCGATGAAGTCCTCGGCTACGCGTTCTGCATCCTCGAAGAGCCGTTGCCGTCGAACAATCTGCGCCCGCACCGCACGCTCTACATCGACGACATCTGCGTCGACGAGTCTGCCCGCGGACAGCACGTGGCAACGAGCCTTTATGAACACGTCAAAGCGGAGGCGAAACGCCTCGGCTGTTACAACATCACACTCAACGTCTGGGCCGGGAACACCGGTGCGGAGCAGTTCTACGCCGCCATGGGCATGAAGCCCCGCAAGACGATGCTGGAAGCCATCTTAGGAGAAGAAGCATGACATTACTCGAAGAAGTCCGCCGCGAATACCGTAAACAGGTGGACGAGCACTACGAAGAAAACCGGGCGGCCGCGCTGAAGATCCGCGACATCCTCGCAGCCTCGCCGGTCAACTACAACGGGGTCTTTGACAAGACCGTCCACATCCCGAAGGTGTACGACCGGGAGACCATCGACCGGTTCCAGGAAATCGCCGGAATGACCCACCGCATTTTCGAAAAGGTCATCACCGCATACCAGACCGACCCGGAGTACCGGAAGCTGTTCCCGTTCCCGAAGGAACTCGAAGAGCTGATGTGCCTGCCCATCCCGTACGACAGCAAGCTCCCGATGGCCCGGTTCGACCTCTTCTACTACGAGGACACCGGAGACTTCAAGTTCTGCGAGATCAACACGGACGGCACCGCCGCCATGGTCAGGGACCTCGAGTACCGCAAGGCACTGGCTGAAAACCCCGCGCACCGGGCCGTTTCGGCGATGTACGACCTCGAGCCCTTCGAAGTCTTCGACAGCTGGGTCGAGACGTTCCTGCGGCTGTACCGGACGTACCCGAAGCATGTGGAAAAACCCAACGTCGCCATCGTCGACATCCTCGACAACGCGACCATGGGAGACTTTGAAGAGTTCGAACGCCGCTTCAAAGCTGCGGGCGTGGACTGTGAGATCGTCGATGTGCGCGATCTGAAGTACAACGATCACGCGCTCTGGTCGCCTTCCGGCAAAAAAGTCGACGCTATCTACCGCCGCGCCGTCACGGCCGACGTCATGGAGCACTATGACGCGTGCGCGGACTTCATCGCCGCCGCAAAGAACGACGACGTCTTCTTCGCCGGCGCGTTCGCGACGCAGGTCATCCACAACAAGTGGCTGTTCTACGTCCTGCACCGCCCGGAGACGAAGGCACTCCTCACCGAAGAGGAGTGGGCGTTCGTCAAGGCCCATGTCCCGGTGACCGTCGAACTCTCGGAGGAATACATCTCTCTCGAAGAGGTGCAGGTGAACAAGGACCGTTACATGCTGAAACCGATGGATGCCTACGCGTCCAAGGGCATCTACGCCTCCGGCAGAGAGTGCACGCAGGAGGAGTGGGACAAGGTCACGGAAGAGCTCTACGGCACCGGGATGATCTGTCAGGAGTATTGCGAACAGTACCTCACCGAGAACATCGACTTCGCCTGGGGCGACGGGACCTGGCACCCGTACATCAATATGCCGGGCCTCTACACCTATGACGGAGTCTTTCACGGGTTCCTCTTCCGCATGGCCGCGGACGACCGGATCATCGTGGCCCATGAGAATGAACGCACCGCTCCGGTCTTTGTCCTGAACGGTCGCAAATAAGCCAAAAAATGACATCATAACGACCGTTCGGTTCGAATTATCGACCGTTCGTCAAAAACCCCTTCCCACCGGAAGGGGTTTTGTGCTATAAGGGGGCGAAAAGGGGGAACGAACATGAACATGACACGCAAAGAGATCTACGACCACATCTGGACCCGCACGGTCCAGGGCTTCGCGGACGACTACAGTCTCAACTATCCGATCCTGCTGCGGCGGATCAAAGAGGCCGGCATCCCGCGGCCGTCCCGGAAGGAGATCCTCTTCATCCGGCAGGGGGAGGACGGGCTCCGGGCGATCCATCGCCCCGAACTGCCCGGCGACCCGGACGAAGAGGTGAAACTCACACGACGGCGGGACGCGGAGCCTCTGGTGGAAATGGGGAGTACATCGCCAACGAAACGGAACGCGGGAAAGCGCACGGAAACGGCATCTCCGGAGGAGATCGAAGTGGAGGAAGCGGTCCCGGAAGAGACGCCGGCACTCATCGATTATGAGAACCATCCGCGTTGGGCGAGCCTCTACTTCCTGACGCAGGCAGAGCGGCGGAGAGTCATCCGGGAGACTGAGGTCATCGGCATCCGGAAGGGAGCGCCGCTGCACCCGAAAGTGCTGGAGTTCCAAAAGGAGATCGCCGCCTGGCAGACGCAGGTGGACATCCTCGGCGATGAGAACATCGTCAATGCCGTTCTGGACAAGCCTCACCTCGTGGACCGCGTGTCCCTGGAGAACGTCGACCGCGTCCTCTCGATCCTCGACAGTCTCTATACCTCCGTCGAGCTTCTCGGCGGCAGCGTGCTGGAAGACGGTTCTGTTTCACTTCACGACCAGATCGTGGCACTGCGGTTCACCGAGTCCCGCGCCAGGGTGCCGTTCGAGCCCACCGTCCACGACGAGATGACAGGCGAAGACGGGAAGAAGTGGACTATGCAGTTCACCGGCAAACTCACACTGTCGGTCGGGTACCTCTATTCCATCCGGGATCGACGGAAAGACCGCATCGAAGACCGTCTCGGCGATGCGCTGGAACTGCTCTTCCTGACGGCTTTCCAGCTGTCGCAGAACCGGGCCGAAACAGGGGAGCGGCAGGAACTCGATTCCTTTAACCGGGAACTCGAACGGACGGAGGAACTCGTCCAGCAGGCAAAGGATTATGAAGACGCGCAGCGCATCCGGACGCTCATCAAAGCGGTCCAGAAAAAGCTCTCGACCGGGGAACTCGAGTACCGCGACTATTTCCCGACCTGGGCTGCCTGGGCAAGCGAGAAGGCGGAGTGGCTCGATCCGACCGTCGGGCACCGCGACGCGGTGCTGGGACGTCGGCACGAACCCATCCTGCAGCCGCCAAAATTGGATCCATAACGAAAAAACGGACCCCGTTCGGGGTCCGTTTTCTTTTGTGTGGATGGGGTTTAGAAGGTCTTCTTCGCCCAGGCGGCACAGGCGGCGATGTCGTTGGCATCGGGCTTGCCTTTGTGGAATCTCAGGAACTCGCCTTTGCAGTGGAAGTCGTTGTCATTGACGGTCAGGCCGAGGGGCGTGCAGAACTCTTTGACATACTTCATGCTGGACTCCCAGAGAGCCGGGCAGCTGATGAGATAGATCTCACCGATCTTGTCCTTGTTCGCTTCGAGGAAGGCTTTGACCTGCTCCGGGATGGCGAACTTGTACGGGCTGGAACCGAGGATGAGTTTGTCGACGGGGCCATCGAGGGGCGTGTCGACGGTGAGGGCCTCGACGCCGATGGCTTCGGCTGCGGCCTTGCAGAGTTTCTCGGTGTTGTGGCTTTCGGTGTAATAACGGACGGCGATGCTCATGTGAATTTCTCCTTTTACAGCAATATTTTATTCAACGGTTTTATTATCTTCTTCCATATGACCTGAAGATGACGTCTCTTTCTTCCGGAGGCGTGCCGGCAGGAGCGTCAGGGCACACAGCGCCAGGATGCCGAGGAGGGTCAGCAGGAGACCCGGACGGAGTCCCAGGGCGTGGTACTTGAACGCGACAGTGTGTTTGCCGGGGGCGAGGTGGATGCCCATGAGGGCGTCGCCGATGCGGCAGACCTCGTCGGACGAATAGTTCATCGGTTTGCCGTCGACCGTCACGCTCCAGCCCTCATCGTAGTTGATGGAGGTGTAGAGCATCTGGTCCTTGCCGATGGTGACGGTGCCTTCGACGGCGGTGTCTTCGAACTTCGTGATCTCCATCGGGTTCGCCGACAGTTTGTCATAGGCCTTCTTGAACACGTCGTCGTGCTGCTTGACCACGAACAGTTCGACGTTTCCTTCGGCGTCGTTGACCGGGATCTCGATGCGGATGGGGATCTCTTTCGTGCGGGTCCCCATGTCATAGACATACTGGTTGTCCGTCGTGACGGTCGTCTGGGCGCTGTAGCCGTCGTCGGCCGAGAGGTAGACGGTGTCCGCGTTGGGGGTCCGGCAGTACATGTAGTACCGGGCGGTGTCGTCCGGGATGAACGTGATCGTGAAGGACGCTTCGGCGTCCGGATTGGTCTTCGAGTACTGGTACGAACCGGCGTTCAGGACGTCGCTGAACGGGGCGATGTTGCTGTAGCTGATGTCCGTGAACGTCACGGTCGTGAAGACGTCCTGGTCGATGCCGGCGGCTCTGTGGACGAAGTCGTTCTGGGCGTAGAACGGGTTGCCGGTGGCGTGGTCCCAGTTGACGATGTCTTCACTGACACCGTAGCCGAGCGGCAGGTAGTAGTTGTTCTTGTAGACCTTGAGACCGGAGATGTCCCCGATGCTCGTGTAGTATTTCGAGTCCAGCGTGACGTCCGGGTCGTTGTCCACGAGGTACTTCAGGTTGAACATGCTGTGGAAGACCGGAGTCTGCGGACGGTAGGTGTAACTGTTGATGAAGTTGCCGGCGATGCCGGTGTTGTAGTAGAGGTTGGACGATTTCTCATACGCCATCGACGAGAACTCGGAGATGCCGTTGTAGCCGTACCAGCTCGGGTTCATGCAGAGCATGGGGTAGGTGGTCTCGACACGGTAGTCGCCCTTTTCGTCGTACTCGTCGAGGAACGTGTTCACGGCCTTCATGCCGTCGTATTCGGTCGTGTAGGAATCGTTGGTGACGTCGATGTCGAAGTTGTCGATGTCGGACACGACGACCTCCGCGAACATGCCGAGGAACATGAGGTAGGCGACAGTGCGGATCCGCATCGACTTGTTGTTGATGAGGGTCAGCAGGACGACATAGAGGGCGATGAAGCAAAGGTTCACGAGGACCGTGCCTTCGCGGAAATTCTGGACTTCGAGCTTGTCCGCCAGGAGGACGAACCCGCCGGTCAGAAGGCCGATGGTCAGGAAATCTCTGGGGCTCAGTTCCCGCAGCTTCGTGACCGTGCGGAAGGCTAGCGTCAGCAGGAAGAAGACGTAGACGAAGGACTGGCGGTAGGGCAGGTCGTTCGGGAAGTGGAACCCGTGCCAGATGTAATTGAGGGAATTGAAGTTGAAGGAGACGGCCAGCACCGCGATGAGCAGGATGGAGGCGACTTTCTCTTTCAGCGGGACAGACTTCACATAGAAGTACAGGATGACCAGCATGAGCGTCCCGACGCCGCAGAAGACGTTCGGCAGGACCACGTCGCCGCTCGAACGGATGGTGGGCTCAAGGTCGCCGAAGTGGTTCGACAGGAAGTCGAAGAAGTTGAAGTAGCTCTGGAAGTCTTCCGGGAACGTGCCGGAGGTGGCAGAGCAGGTCTCCAGGGCGAAATAGGTGGGCAGCAGCGCGAACGCGGCAAGAAGGCCGGCGATGGCTGCGTAGAGGATGCAGGAGAAGAAGGAAGCCGCGAACCGGTTCGCCCGAACCCGCTTCCAGACAGAGGGTTTCGCGCCCTCGGGAACGGCGAGTTCCCGGGTGGTGTCCGAGAACGAGTGGTGGCCGAAATAGTAGGTGAAGAAGTACAGGACCAGGAAGATGGCGGTCATGTAGGCCATGTAGTACGAGGACACGAGGAGCAGCGCGAGGGACAGGCAGTAGAGGAGAGGTCTGCGCTCTTCGATGATGCGCTCCACACCGAGCACGATGAGGGGCAGCAGCATCATGCCGTCCATCCACATGATGTTCCAGTAGTACGCGACGAAGTAGCCGGAGAAGGCATACAGGAGGCCGAAGCCCGCGGTGATGGGGTTGTGTTTCCGGAACTGCGGAGACTTCTTGAGGTAGTACGTGAAGAAGGCGGCGGAGAAGGCGGCCTTCAGCATGATGATGACGCCGATGGCCACGGGCATGTTCTTGTGTCCGAGCAGCAGGATGACCAGGATGGAGATGGGGCTCGACAGGTAGTTGAACAGGTTGCCGAGGAAGTTCCCGCCGCCGCCGGTCTGCCAGGAATAGGCGAGACTGCCGCCGTGGGTGATCCGGTCATAGAGCTCCGCGAGGAGCGGTCCGTACTGGTGGTAGAGGTCCATGCGCAGGATCGTTACATCGCCGAAGGGGATCATGCGGTAGGCGATGCAGATGAGGATGTACACGACGATGGCCCCGCCGAAGGACAGCAGGACATAGCGGTTCTCCCAGAGCAGCTTCTGCAGCCGGTCCGGTTCCTTCTTGGGCGATGTGCCCTCTGCGGGCGTTGCCACGGGTTTTGCGTTGATCTTCATGTCCATAAAAGGCGTTTCTCCTGACTATCAAGTCTATTGAGAACAAGTATAACAACTTTTTTCCGTTCTTTCAATGAAGGTTGTTTACGAAAGCCAATTATGGTAAAATATCCGATAAGTAAGTAAAGGGAGGAACCCGAAACATGCCTCGAAACACACATGGGAATTTCTCATCCGAATACGTCATCTCGGAAGAGGTGCTCGCCACCATCGCTGCCAATGCGGCAAAGGACGTCGAAGGCGTTGCCCGTCTCGGGAACCGGCCGGCAGATCTCTACACGACCTTCAAGATCGGAGCCGACGCTTCGAAGAAGGTCGCGGTCACGATGACCGACTATGACATCCGTGTGCATGTCTACATCGACCTCGTCCACACCGCGAAGATCCAGGAAGTCTGCCGAAACGTCCAGACCGCCGTCAAGGAAGCCATCCAGAATATGACCGGACGCGTCGTCACCCGGGTCGATGTCTCTGTGACCGGTATTGCGGAACCGCACGCACCGGCAGAGCGCCCCGACGTCACGGCAGCCATCGAACCTTGAACATCGAATAGCTTAGAGACACCTGCCGAATAGCCACACTGTCTCGGCAGGTCTTTTTTTAGAAACGGAGGAACATCCATGAACAGAAGTCAGGAGCGCGAACAGGCATTCATCGTCCTGTTCGAGACCATTTTCCACCCTGACACGACCGTCGGAGAGCTCTTTTCTCTGGCCGAAGAGTCCGATTTCTTCACCGAGACCGACTTTTCGCGGAAACTGGCGGAGACCACCGTCGAACACGGCGCCGAGATCGACACCGAGATCGAAGCCCACGCCATCGACTGGTCCATCCAGCGCATCACAAAAGTGTCCCTCGCCGTCCTGCGCCTCGCGCTCTGCGAGATGATGTACTTCGACGACATCCCCGTCAGCGTCACCATCAACGAGGCGGTGGAGCTCGCGAAGAAGTACGCCGGCAAACAGGACAGCAAGTTCATCAACGGTGTCCTCGGCACCATAGCAAGGGAACGCGAATGAGCCTTTACCTCGGATTCGACACGAGCAATTACACGACTTCGGTCGCTCTCTATGACTCCGATCAGGACCGCGTGTGGCACGCCAAACGGTTGCTGCCGGTCAAGCCGGGCGAGAAGGGCATCCGTCAGTCGGACGCCGTGTTCCACCATACACAGCAGCTGCCGGAACTCCTGGAAACGGTGCTGACAGACGTCGCGGAGGCGATGCACCTCTCCCGGAAGCAGCTGGCGAACGAGATCGCCGGCATCGGGGTCTCCACCCGGCCGCGCAGGGTCGAAGGCTCCTACATGCCCTGCTTCACGGTCGGCATGACCCAGGCGTATGATATCGGCGCGGTCCTCGACCTGCCCGTGCGGGAGTTCTCCCACCAGGAAGGGCACATCGCCGCGGCCCTGTATTCCGCCGGCCGGCTCGACCTCATCGGTACGGAGTTCTGCGCTTTCCATGTCTCCGGCGGCACGACCGAGTCGCTCTTTGTAGCGCCCGGGACCGAATGCCCGGTGGAAGCCAGGCTCGAAGGGACCTCCACCGACCTCAAGGCCGGCCAGGCCATCGACCGCACCGGCGTCATGCTGGGACTGCCGTTCCCGGCGGGACCGGCGCTCGAACAACTGGCGCTGAAGTCCGAACAGACCTATAAGGTCCGTCCGTCGGCGAACGGCCTCGATGTCAGCCTTTCCGGTGTGGAAAACAAATGTCAGAAGATGCTCGCGGAGGGCGAGCGCCCGGAAGACATCGCGCTCTTCTGTCTCCGTTCCGTCGAAGCGGCGCTGCAGAGCATGGCGGACGCCCTGCTCGAACAGCACCCCGGGAAACACCTCGTGTTCTCCGGCGGGGTCATGTCGAACGGCATCATCCGTAAAGACTTCGAAGCCCGGTACGACTGCAGCTTCGCGGCACCGGAGTTTTCCGCCGACAACGCCGCCGGCGTCGCCGTGCTGGCGTCACTCAAGTAATAAAGCAAAGGAGGAGACCTATGGAAACAGCCAGACCACAGGTCCTGACGGTCTCCCAACTGAATACGTACATCAAGTCGGTGTTCGACCAGGACTACCGCCTTCGGAACATCCTCGTCACCGGTGAGATCTCCAACTTCACCGAGGCGCGGTCCGGGCACCTCTACATGACCCTGAAGGACGACCGGTCCGCCTTGAAGGCCGTCATGTTCCGGGGCAGCGCCATACGACTGAAGTTCCGGCCGGAGAACGGCATGAAGGTCATCGCCTTCGGTTCCATCTCGGTCTATGAGGCCGGCGGTCAGTACCAGATGTACCTCTCCGACCTCCAGCCCGACGGCCTCGGTTCCCTGAACCTCGCCTTTGAGCAGCTGAAGGAGAAACTTTCCAAAGAGGGGCTGTTCGACCCGGCGCGGAAGAAACCGCTTCCGGTCTACCCGAAACGCATCGGGGTCGTGACGTCTCCGACAGCGGCCGCGTTCCAGGACATCTGCAACGTCCTGCGGCGCCGGTGGCCCATGGCGGAAGTCGTCCTGAGCCCGACCCTCGTCCAGGGCCTGGAGGCACCGGCGCAGATCGTGTCGGCGCTGCGGCTGCTGGACCGCTCCGGGGTCGATGTCATCATCGCGGCGCGCGGCGGCGGCTCCATGGAGGACCTCTGGGCGTTCAACGATGAAGCGGTGGCCCGTACCGTCGCCGCCTGTGAGACGCCGGTCGTCTCCGGCGTCGGCCACGAGACCGACTTCACGATCATCGACTTCGTCTCCGACCTGCGCGCCCCGACCCCTTCGGCCGCCGCGGAACTGTGTACGCCCGACTGGTATGAGGAGTCCGACCGCGTCCTTGCATACGGCAACCACATGCGGTCGCTGCTCCAGAACCGGCTCAACAGCGAGCGGACCCGGCTGCAGACCCTCGAGACGAGCAACGTCCTCCGCAGCTTCGATTCCCTTGTGAACGAGAAGCGGATGAAGATCGACCAGCTGACCGAGCGCATGACGCGCAACGTCGCGGAACAGACCCGCCGGGAAGGCATGCGGCTCGACCGCGCCACCATCCGGCTCGACCACGCGATGACCGACCGTGTGAACGCGGAACGGTCCCGCCTCTCGAAGGCCGCCGCCAAGATGGAAGCCTTCGACCCCTTCGCCGTCCTCGCCCGGGGATACTCCATCGCCGAGAAAGAGGAGGGCACCATCGTGAAAACGGTGGGCGATGTACAGAAAAACGACAAGCTTATCGTCCGTGTTTCCGACGGCACCATCCATGCGGTCGTCGAGAGCACCGAATCGAAATAACAGGTGACTACTATGGCAGAGAAAAAAGAACTCACTTACGAAGAAGCGATGACCCGGCTCGAAAAGATCGTCTCCATGCTGGAGACCGATACCCTGAGCCTCGACGAATCCCTGAAACTCTTCGAGGAGGGCACGACGCTCGCGCGTTTCTGCAACAAGACCCTCGATGAGGCCGAACTGAAGATCACGAAACTGAACAGCGGGGAAGCGGAAGAATGAACGAACTGAACTCCCTCATCCTCGAATCCTACTCCGACCTCGTCGACAGCCGCCTCGAAGTGCTGCTGGAGGGACAGGAGAAAGCGGTACAGGACCTGACCGACGCCATGCGCTACAGCACGATGATCGGCGGCAAACGGATCCGTCCCGTCCTGGTCCTCGAGTTCTGCCGCGTCTGCGGCGGAGACCCGGACCACGCGCTGGACCTCGCCTGTGCCCTCGAGATGATCCATACCTCGTCGCTCATCCACGACGACATGCCCTGCATGGACAACGACGACATGCGCAGGGGACAGCCCTCCTGCCACAAGAAGTTCGGCGAGAACACGGCGCTCCTGGCGGGTGACGCCCTCGAGGCCTATGCCTTTGAAGTCGCGGCCGGCGCGGACCTTCCCGCCAAAGCCGTCGTCGAAGCCGTGAAGCTGCTGGCGAAGGCCACCGGTCCGTACGGCATGCTCGGCGGACAGATCATGGATGTGGAAAACGAGTCCCGGGACGACGTCGCGCTCGACCGTCTCGAGGCCACCCATCAGAAAAAGACCGGCGCGCTCATCCGCGTCGCCTGCGAACTGGGATGCATCGCCGCGGGAGCATCGAAAGAACTCCGCAAGGCGGCCGTCGAGTACGGCAAAAACCTCGGCCTCGCGTTCCAGGTCTGCGATGACATCCTCGATGTCACCGGCAACGAACTGCTCCTCGGCAAACCCGTCGGTTCCGATGAGGAAGAGGAGAAAGCCACGTACGTGACCCTGCTCGGGCTCGACGCGGCGAAACAAACTGCGAAAGACTACACGGACCAGGCGTATCAGGCGCTCGAAGCCTTCGACGAGAACGGCTTCCTCAGAGACCTCACTGAGTCCCTCCTGACCCGTGAACAATAAGGGATATCGATGGAAATGAAACTCTTGCAACAGATCCATTCTCCGGAAGACCTCCGCTCGCTCAACAATCAGCAACTGGAGGAACTGACCGAAGAGATCCGGGAGACGATCGTGGATACCGTCTCCAGGAACGGCGGTCACCTCGCGTCGAACCTCGGCGCGGTGGAGCTGACGCTTGCCATGCATCTCGAATTCCAGTCCCCGAAGGACTCCTTCGTCTGGGACGTCGGACACCAGGTGTACACGCACAAGCTCCTGACCGGCCGCTATGAACAATTCCATACGCTCCGGCAGAACGGCGGCCTCTCCGGCTTCCCGAACCCGGAAGAGAGCGACCACGACACGTTCGCGGCGGGCCACAGCGGCGCCTCTATCGCGGCGGGGTACGGTCTCTCCGTGGCCAAGGGCCTTGAGGGAGACCCGTCCTACACGATCGCGGTCATCGGCGACGGCTCCTTTACGGGCGGCCTCGTCTATGAAGCCCTCAACAACGCGGGCCACGAGAACACGAAACTCATCGTCGTCCTGAACGACAACGAGATGAGCATCTCGCCCAACGTGGGCTCTCTCGCCATGTATCTCGCCGGCATCCGCACGAACCCCGCGTACTACGGCTTCAAGGAAGAGGTCCGCAATACCCTGCAGAAACTGCCAGTGGTGGGCGATGCGGCGGTCCACGCCATCGTGCAGATCAAGAAAGAGCTGAAAGACCGGCTCTATTCCAGTAACATGTTCGAGGACATGGGCTTCAACTATATGGGCCCCATCGACGGCCACGACCTGCGGGCGCTGCGCTATGCGTTCCAGTCCTGCAAGTTCATCGACGGACCGGTGCTGCTCCATGTCATGACCCAGAAGGGGAAGGGCTATCTGTTCGCGGAAAAAGAGCCGTCCCGTTTCCACGGCATCGGCAGCTTCAACAAGGTGACCGGTGAATCGCCGAAGAGCGGCACGAACTTTTCCGCGGAGTTCGGAAAAGCGCTCTGCACCTTTGCGGAGCAGGACGAGCACATCGTCGCCATCACGGCCGCCATGTCCCTCGGAACAGGGCTGAAAGAGTTCTCGGAACGGTTCCCGGACCGGTTCTTCGACGTTGGCATCGCGGAAGAATTCGCGGTGACGTTTGCCGGCGGCATGGCCAAGGGAGGGCTCATCCCGGTCTTCGCCGTCTACTCGACGTTCCTGCAACGCGCCTATGATGAGATCGTCCACGACGTGGCCATGCAGGACCAGAAAGTGGTCCTGGCCGTCGACCGCGCCGGATTCGTCGGCGATGACGGACGCAGCCACCAGGGCATCTTCGACCTCGCGTTCCTGCGGACCATCCCGAACAGCGTCATCTACTCGCCGTCCACCTACAAGGGCGTCGGACAGTTCCTGTACCGTGCCCTCTACGATGACGGAAAAGTCATCGCGGTCCGCTACCCGAGAGGGCAGCAGGGCTACATCCCGGACGACTTCAACCAGAACACCTACGACGACTACACCGTCCTCGACGGTGAGGAATACTACACCGGCACGAAACTCGAGAGCCGAAAGCCGGACGCCTGCCTCGTCACCTTCGGCAGTCTGTTCCCGGAGGCCGCGAAGGCCAGGGACGAACTGAAGGAAGAGGGGTACCGGGTCCGCATCATCAAGCTCAACAAAGTCTGGCCCATCAACCCCGGAGCCGTCGAGGCCGCTCTCGACTGCAGCCGTGTCTTCTTCTACGAGGAGGGCGCGAAGTCCGGCGGCATCGGTGAGAGCTACGGGTACCAGCTCCTTCAGGACAACTTCGAAGGGGACTACCGGTACATCGCCGTCGACAACACCTTTGTCCACCACGCCAAACAGGACGCGCTCCGTGCCGAGTTCGGCATCGACGCGGCCTCCATGGTGCGGGACGTGAAAGGCGGAGACCATGAGTCAGAATAAACCGAAGAAGACCCGGCTGGACCTCGCTGTCTTCGAGCGGGGACACACCGAGAGCCGGGAAAAGGCGAAAGCCCTCATCATGGCCGGCGCGGTGTACGTCAACGGCCAGAAGCAGCTGAAGGCGGGCACCAACGTCACGGAGGACGATGTCATCGAAGTCCGGGGCGAGAAGATGCCCTACGTCAGCCGCGGAGGCTTCAAGCTGGAAAAGGCGATGAACGAATTCGGCCTTACACTGGAGGGCAAAGTCTGCATGGACATCGGCGCCTCCACCGGTGGTTTCACGGACTGCATGCTGCAGAACGGAGCCGTCAAGGTCTACGCCATCGACGTCGGATACGGCCAGCTCGCCTGGAAACTGCGGACCGACGAACGCGTGGTGAACCTCGAACGGACCAACTTCCGTTACGTGACGGAAGAACAGGTCCCGGAACCGGTGGACTTCGCGAGTGTGGACGTCTCGTTCATCTCGCTGCGGATCATCCTGCCGGTGCTGAGAGAACGGCTCGCGGACGGCGGACAGGCTGTCTGTCTCATCAAGCCGCAGTTCGAAGCCGGGCGGGAGAACGTCGGGAAGAAGGGCGTCGTCCGGGACAAGTCCGTCCACAGAGACGTCATCGAAGCCATCACGACGTTTGCCCTGGAGAACGGCTTCACGCTTCTCGGCCTCACGTTTTCACCCATCAAGGGGCCGGAGGGGAATATCGAATATCTCATGTACATCGAGAAGGCAGAGGCGCCGGAACGCCGGACCGCTGTCACCGCCGCCGAACTGGCGGATGCTTCTCACGAAGCACTCGACCAATAACGTATCGAGGAGGGGACCTCCCTTGAAAATCGCATTGCTGCCGAACCTGACCCGTGACACGGGCGGGAAGATCACGAAGGAGATCTGTGACTGGCTCCGGACCTACGGCGCGGAATACGCCTGTCAGGAAGAGGACCGGTCCGTCTTCGCGACCGTTCCCGGGATGAACGCGCTGCCTTTTGAAGACCTCATCCCGTGGTGTGATGCCATCATCACGGTCGGCGGGGACGGCTCCATGCTGCGCGCCGCGAAAATGACCGTCTCGTACGGCAAACCGCTTCTGTGTATCGGCGCAGGGCGCCTCGCGTTCATGGCCGGTCTCGAGCGGGACGAGCTGCATCTATTGAAAGCTCTCATCGACGGCGACTACTGGCTGGACCCCCGCATGCTCCTGACAGTCCGTCTCATCCGGAACGGCCGGGTCCTTCAGGAAGAGAACATCATCAACGACGTCGTCGTCTGCCGCGGCTCGAAGGTCAAGATCATCGACCTCGATGTCTTCTGCGACGACCATCTCATCAACACATACCGCGCGGACGGCGTCGTGGTCTCGACCCCGACCGGCTCCTCGGCCTACTGCCTGGCCGCCGGCGGACCGGTGCTGAATCCCAGCATGGAGGGCATCGTCGTCACTCCGATCTGTCCGCAGAGCCTGTTCGCCCGAAGCATCGTCTTCAGCGCGGACAACCGGCTCTCCATCGCCATCAACAGCGAGTCCCGCAGCAAAGACGTGGTCCTCTCGCTGGACGGCGGAGATTCCCTCAAAGTCATGGAGGGGGACATCCTCTCGGTCGAACGGTCGGAATACGACGCGCAGTTCATCCGCATCAAGAACGAACCCTTCTTTGAGATCCTGAACAACAAACTCGCCGGAACGGAGGTTTGACGGAAATGAATGCCAGAAAAGACAGACAGAACCAGATCCTGACGCTCATCGCCAATGAGCCCATCGCCACCCAGGACGAACTCATCCTGAAGCTGCGGGAACACGGCTATGAAGTGACCCAGGCGACCATCTCCCGGGACATCAAGGAACTGAAACTCATCAAACAGGTCGGCGCCGACGGCAAGTCCGTCTACAGTGCCGGCACCCGTGAGGTGGACGGCTATCCGAACGCCGCGGAGTCCATCCTGCCCGGCGCCATCACCTCGACGGACTATGCGCTCAACACCTGCGTCATCCGGACCCATGCCGGCATGGCGAACGCGGTCGGCGCGGCCCTCGACAGCATGAACTGGGACGGCATCCTCGGCACGATCGCCGGCGACGACACCGTGTTCGTGCTCTGCAGAACAGAAAACAAGGCCCGGAATTTCCGGGATGCCATCAATACACTCATCGGACGGTAAAGGGGCGATCCTATGCTCTCGGAACTGAATATCCAGAACATCGCGGTCATCGAGTCGGCGGACATTGCGTTCGGACCCGGCTTCAATGTGCTGAGCGGTGAGACCGGCGCCGGCAAATCGATCATCGTCGATGCCCTGAGCGCGGTCCTCGGGGAACGGACGTCCCGCGAGCTGATCCGGACCGGGGCCGACAGCGCCCGCGTCTCTGCGGTGTTCACCGGCCTGTCGGCGGAGATCGACGACCTGCTCAGAGACATGGATCTCGAGCCGACCGACGGGGGAGAACTCCTCGTCACACGGACCATCTTTGCCGAAGGGCGGAACAACTGCCGCATCGGCGGGACCCCGGTGACAGTCGCCATGCTGAAACGGCTCGGACAGAGTCTCATCTCCATCCACGGGCAGCATGACAGCCAGGACCTTCTGAACCCGGAAGTCCACTACCGGTACCTCGACGCCATGGGAGACTACGGCGCGCTCCTCGACACCTACCGGGAGCACTACGAAGAGTTCACGACTCTCTACCGCCGTTACAAACAGCTCTCGACCGACGAAGATGCCCTGCTCCGGCGCATCGACTTCCTGAAGTTCGAGATCTCTGAGATCGAAGCCGCCAACATCCGGGTCGGTGAATACGACGAACTCATGGACCGCCGCACGTTCTTCCGCAATTCCGAGAAGATCCTGAAAGGCATCAACAGCGCCCTCGCGGCCCTCTCGGACGCCGACGAACAGAGCGGTGCCGTCACCCTGGCCTTCGACGCGCTCTCGGACCTGAAGGTCCCGGCACAGCACATGGAAGAGGCCAGGGAAGCGGAGACCCAGCTGACGGACGCAGCTTATGCCTTGCAGGGGG
Organism: uncultured Eubacteriales bacterium; assembly: GCA_900317985.1. Lineage (GTDB taxonomy): Bacteria > Bacillota > Clostridia > Oscillospirales > Acutalibacteraceae > RUG420. The sequence continues at coordinate 31,593 of ONJD01000002.1, forward strand.
TACGCGATGCACTGACCGACGCGCTCTACGCCTGTCAGTATGACCCCGCCGAGCAGGATACGGTCGAAGACCGGATCGCGGAACTCAACAAACTTCGCTCCCGCTTCGGCAACACCGAGGAGGAGATCCTCGCGAAGCTCGAAGAGGAACGGTCGGAACTCAAGTCGATCGAAGTCTCCGACGCGGACCGCAAAGCGCTCGAAGAGGTCCTCGAACAGAAGAAAAACGTGCTCCTCGCCGACGCGGAAGCCCTGTCGAATGCCCGCAGAGAGACCGCGAAGTCCTTCGAAGAGAGGGTGAAACGGGAACTCGAATTCCTGAACATGCCCTATGTGGAACTCGGCACATCTTTTGAGCGATGCAAGCTGAACCCCACCGGGGCGGACGTCATCGAATTCCTGATCTCCCCGAACCCCGGCGAAGCGCTGAAACCCCTGTCGAAGATCGCCTCCGGCGGTGAACTCTCACGGATCATGCTGGCCATCCAGAACGTCCTGTCGAAGGGCGGGAACGTCGGCACCATGATCTTCGATGAGATCGATACGGGTGTGTCCGGAAGCGCCGCGGAACGCATCGCCAGAAAGCTGCAGGAAGTGTCCCGCGACCGGCAGGTCCTCTGTATCACCCACAGCCCGCAGGTGGCCGCGTTCGCCGATGCCCATTACCTCATCGAGAAGACCGTGGAGGGCGGGAAGACCTACACCCGGGTCACGGCGCTCGACCGGAAAGGCAGGGAAGCGGAGATCGCCCGCATCATCGGCGGCGAGCAGGTCAGCGAACTTCAGCTGCGGAATGCCGCGGAAATGCTTGACTTTGCGGCAAGAAACGACTAAATTATTAAGCAATGCTTTAAGATATAAAGAATTCTTTTATAAGAAAGGTTGGGTCTGATGACCATCTATGACGAACTCGTTGCCCGCGGCCTCATTGCCCAGGTGACAGACGAAGACGAGATCAAGGAACTCATCAACGAAGGGAAAGCCACGTTCTACATCGGCTTCGACCCGACGGCGGACAGCCTCCACGTCGGCCACTTCATGGCGCTCTGCCTCATGAAGAGACTGCAGATGGCGGGCAACAAGCCGGTCGTCCTGGTCGGCGGCGGCACCGGTTATATCGGCGACCCCTCCGGTCGTTCCGACATGCGTTCCATGATGACGCCCGAGACCATCCAGCACAACTGTGACTGCTTCAAAGCCCAGATGGAGCGTTTCATCGAATTCGGCGAAGGCAAAGCGGTCATGGTCAACAACGCGGACTGGCTCCTGAAGCTCAACTATATCGAACTGCTCCGCGAAGTCGGCGCACAGTTCTCCGTCAACAACATGCTTCGTGCCGAGTGCTACAAGCAGCGGATGGAGAAAGGCCTCAGCTTCCTCGAGTTCAACTACATGATCATGCAGGCCTACGACTTCTACTATCTGTACCAGAACTACGGCTGCAACATGCAGTTCGGCGGCGACGACCAGTGGTCCAACATGCTGGCCGGCACCGAGCTCATCCGCAAGAAGCTCGGCAAGGACGCTTACGCGATGACCATCACGCTCCTCATGAACTCCGAGGGCAAGAAGATGGGCAAGACCGCGAACGGCGCTGTCTGGCTCGACCCGAAGAAGACCACTCCGTACGAGTTCTATCAGTATTGGAGAAACGTCGGCGACGACGATGTCCTCAAGTGCATCCGCATGCTGACCTTCCTGCCGCTTGAGAAGATCGACGAGATGGACACCTGGGAAGGCGCCCAGCTCAACGAGGCCAAAGAGATCCTCGCCTATGAGCTCACGCAGCTCGTCCACGGCAAGGATGAGGCCGACAAAGCTCAGGCCACGGCCCGCGCGGCGTTCCAGGGCGGCAACTTCGAGAACATCCCCGAGACCGTTCTGGCCGCGGAAGACCTGGCCGACGGCTCCATCGGCATCCTGACCCTCATGGTCAAGGCCGGCCTCGCTTCTTCCAACGGCGAAGCCCGCCGTCTCGTCACGCAGGGCGGTGTCTCCGTCGACGGTGAGAAAGTCACCGCGCCCAACACCGCGTTCGCTGCCGAGCAGCTCTCCGGTGAAGGCGTCGTCGTCAAGAAGGGGAAGAAGGTCTACCACAAAGTCCGCCTCGGCTGACGGCACAACGAATAACACAGATGGCAGTACGGGACCTCACCGGCCCTGTACTGCCATTCATGCGATTTATGCGAGCTTATGTTGTGAATAAATATTCGCATATTATATTGATTTCTGCATAAATATGCATTATAATACGTATCAAATCTCCATCGATCCAGGGAGGATCCCATGAAACCTAAGATCTACATCGACGGTCAGGCAGGCACCACAGGCCTGCAGATCTACGACCGTCTCGGACAGAGAGACGACATCGAACTTCTCATCATCTCGGATGAACTGCACCGGGACGTGGAGGAGCGGAAAAAGTTCATGAACGCGGCGGACCTTGTGTTCCTGTGTCTGCCGGACGCGGCCGCCATCGAAGCCGTGGAGCTCGTCGAGAACCCCGGGACGAAGATCATCGACGCCTCGACCGCGCACCGCACGAATCCTGCCTGGGACTACGGGTTCCCGGAACTGTCGCTCGAACACCGGGAGAACATCATCAACAGCAAACGCGTCGCGAACCCCGGCTGTTATGCCTCCGGTTTCATCAGCATCGTCTATCCGCTCGTAAAACTCGGCATCCTCGACAAGTCGGTCCCGCTGACCTCCTGGGGCCTGTCCGGCTATTCGGGCGGCGGCAAGAAAATGATCGCGGACTATGAGTCCGATGAGAAGGCGGAAGCTCTCTATGCGCCGAGCCATTACGCGCTGAACGGTGACCACAAGCACATCCCCGAGATGCAGGTCATCTGCGGACTTGAGAAGAAACCGGTCTTCAATCCGATCGTCGACGACTACTACAAGGGCATGGAAGTGGCGGTCCCGCTTCACAAAGAGTTCCTGAACGGATATACCGTCTCACAGATCCACGATATGCTCTATACCTACTACCGAAACACCTGCAACGTCTCCGTCAACCCGGAGCTCGTGCAGGAAGGCAAGTTCTACGCGAACAGTATGGCCGGGACCAACAAGATCCTGCTGAACGTCACCGGCAACGACGAGCGCGTGACGGTCACCGCTCTGCTCGACAACCTCGGCAAAGGCGCTTCCGGCGCCGCGGTCCAGAACATGAACCTGATGCTGGGCTTTGAAGAATCGAAAGGATTATGAACATGGAAAAGAAAGCATTCGTGACGAAGGAACAGGTCGAAGAGATCGTCAAGACCTATCCGACACCGTTTTACCTTTACGATGAAGCCGGCATCCGCCGCAATGTGGAAAACGTGAAAAAGGCGTTTTCCTGGAACCCGGGCTTCCGTGAGTATTTTGCCGTCAAGGCGACGCCGAACCCCAGTATCGTGGGGCTGCTGGCGGAGTATGACTGCGGCACCGACTGCGCGTCCAAAACGGAGCTTATGATGGCGAAGGCCCTCGGTCTCTCCGGAGACCACATCATGTTCTCTTCGAACGACACGCCGTTCGAGGAATACACCTACGCCAACGAACTCGGCGCCATCATCAACCTCGACGACATCACGCACATCGACTTCTGCGAAAAAGCCTGCGGCGGCAAGCTGCCGGAGACCATGAGCTGCCGGTACAACCCGGGCGGTGTCTACACGCTGAGCAACGGCATCATGGACAACCCCGGCGACGCCAAGTACGGCATGACGAAAGCGCAGATGATCGAGGCCTACAAGACCCTGATGGCAAAGGGTGTCAAACACTTCGGCATCCACGCGTTCCTCGCGTCCAACACGGTCACCAACGAATACTATCCGAAGCTCGCGAAAGAGCTCTTTGAACTGGCCATCGACCTCAAAAACGAGACCGGCGCGCACATCGCCTTCATCAACCTGTCCGGCGGCGTCGGCGTGGCTTACAAGCCCGACCAGACCCCGAACGACATCCTCGTCATCGGCGAGGGCGTCCGCAGGGCGTATGAGGAGACTCTGGTCCCGGCCGGCATGGACGACATCGCCATCTACACCGAGATGGGCCGCTTCATGCTGGCGCCTTACGGCGCGGTCGTCACGAAGGCCATCCACGAGAAGCACATCTACAAGGAGTACATCGGGGTCGACGCCTGTGCCGTCAACCTGATGCGTCCGGCGATCTACGGCGCGTACCATCACATCACGGTCCTCGGGAAAGAGAACGCCCCCTGCGACCACGTCTACGACGTCACCGGCTCTCTCTGCGAGAACAGCGACAAGTTCGCGATCGACCGCGAACTGCCGGAGATCGAGATGGGCGACTATCTCTTCATCCACGACGCCGGCGCCCACGGCTACTCGATGGGCTACAACTACAACGGCAAACTCAAGTGTGCCGAACTGCTCCTGAAGGAGGACGGCTCCGTCGACCTCATCCGTCGCGCCGAGACCGCCAAAGACTACTATGCCACCTTCGAGGGCACCGAATTCTACGACAAGCTCGATTTCTAAGGAGAGATCATTATGAAACAAGTCCCCGGCGGCATCTGTGCCGCAAAAGGCTTTTCTGCCGCGGGGCTCAGGGCCGGCATCAAGCCGACTTCTCCCGCGGACAAGAACGACCTCGGACTCATCGTCTCGAGCGTTCCCTGCGCCGCTGCCGGCGTGTTCACGACCAACCGCGTCAAAGCGGCTCCGGTCTGGCTCGACAAAGAGCAGCTCGCGGACGGGACCGCCCAGGTCATCATCGCCAACAGCTCCATCGCCAACGCCTGCGCGCCGGACGGGGAAGAGACCTGCCGCAAAGAGATGGCACTGGTCTCCGACGCTCTGGACGTCAAAGCTTCCGACGTGCTGGTCTCCAGCACCGGCGTCATCGGTGTCCGACTGAACGTCGAAGCCATCGAGGCGGCGCTGCCGGAACTGGTGTCGAAGCTCGACGGTTCCGCCGAGGGGTCTGACGCGGTCGCCCGCGCCATCATGACGACGGACACCGTGAAGAAGGAGATCTCCTTCGAGTTCGAAGTCGGCGGGAAGACCGCTCACATCGGCGGCATCTCCAAGGGCAGCGGCATGATCCACCCGCGGATGGGCACCATGCTCTGCTACCTGACCACCGACGCCTGCGCCTCGGCAGAAATGCTCGACAAGGCGCTGCGGGAAGTTGTCGGCAGGACCTTCAACCGGATCTCGGTCGACGGCGACATGTCGACGAACGACACCTGCATCATCCTCGCGAACGGTCTTGCGGAGAACCCGTGTATCGCCACCGAAGGAGAGGACTACGAGGCTCTGAAAGCGGCCATGTACGAAGTCTGCCTGTACCTCTGCCGGCTCATGGCACAAGACGGGGAAGGGGCCACACACCTCATGACCTGCAAAGTTGCCGGCACCGCGAGTGAAGCGGACGCGGAAGTCCTCGGCAAGAGCGTCATCAACTCGTCTCTGACGAAGGCGGCCATCTTCGGCGCCGACGCCAACTGGGGCCGCGTACTCTGCGCCATGGGTTATTCCGGCGTGGACTTCGACCCCGACAAGGTCAGCATCTCCTTTGTCTCTGAGGCGGGAGACGTTCTGGTCTGCCAAAACGGACGGGGCGTCGACTTCTCGGAAGAGACCGCCAAGAAAGTCCTCAGTGAAGAGGAAGTCATCATCGACATCACGCTCGGTGAAGGAGACGCGGAAGCCACCTGCTGGGGCTGCGACCTCACTTACGACTATGTGAAAATCAACGGCGACTATCGGACCTGACAGCGCCTTTAGGAGATAACACTATGGATACGTTCGACAACATCAACCACGTGAACATCACGCCGGAACAGAGGGCGCAGACCCTCATCGAGGCACTGCCCTACATCCAGCGCTACTATGGCAAGACCATCGTCATCAAGTACGGCGGCAATGCCATGGTCTCGGAAGAGCTGCGCAAAGCGGTCATCGACGACATCGTCATGCTGTCCCTGATCGGCGTCCGTGTCATCGTCGTCCACGGCGGCGGACCGGAGATCTCCGGCATGCTGAAGAAGATCGGCAAGGAGAGCAGGTTCGTCAACGGCCTGCGGTACACCGATGAAGAGACCATGGACGTCGTCCAGTCGGTCCTCTGCGGCAAGGTCAACAAAGACCTCGTCAAGCTCATCAACGACGCCGGCGGCAAAGCGGTCGGCCTCTCCGGGATGGATGACAACATGATCCAGGCGGTCAAACTCGATAAGGGCGACGGATGCGACTACGGCCTCGTCGGCGAGATCGAAGACATCGACCCCGAAGTCATCTTCCACACGATCGGCAGCGGGATGATCCCGGTCATCTCGACGGTCGCGATGGGTACGGACGGAAACAAGTGCTACAACATCAACGCGGACACGGCAGCGGCACGCATCGCCATCGCCTGTCACGCTTCCAAACTCATCCTGCTCACGGACATCACCGGTGTCCTCAGAGACAAGGACGACGAATCCACGCTCATCGGGCGGATCACCCTTGACGACATCCCGGAACTCAAGGAGTCCGGCGTCCTGCAGGGCGGCATGATCCCGAAGGTGGAATGCTGTGAATTCGCCGTCAAGAACGGGGTCGCCCGCACCCACATCCTCGACGGGCGGATCCCGCATTCCATCCTGATCGAAGTCCTGTCCCACAAAGGTATCGGGACCATGGTCTGGAGAGGGGAGGACAACACATGACCACAAAAGAACTCATGGCCCTCGACCAGCAGTATGTGCTGGGGACCTACGGCAGAAATCCCATCGCCATCACACACGGCAAGGGCGCCACGGTCTACGACGCGGAGGGCAACGAGTACATCGACTTCACGAGCGGCATCGGCGTCAGCTCGGTCGGCTACGGCAATGAGAAATGGGCGAAGGCGATCTACGACCAGGCGCTCAAGATCGGCCATATGTCGAACCTTTACTACACCGAGCCCTGCGCGAAACTCGCCGAACAGCTCTGCACCCGGACCGGCATGAGCGCGGTCTTCTTCGGCAACTCCGGCGCGGAGGCCAACGAAGGCATCATCAAACTGGCCCGGAAATACAGCTTTGACAAATACGGGGAAGGGCGATCCACCATCCTCACGCTGAAGGACTCGTTCCACGGCCGGACGATCACCACGCTGAACGCCACCGGACAGGACATGTTCCACCAGTATTTCTTCCCGTTCACGGAGGGCTTCCGATACGTCAAAGCCAACGACTTCTCCGACCTGGTCATGACGGCGGACGACACGGTCTGCGCGGTCATGATGGAACTGGTCCAGGGAGAGGGCGGCGTCAACGTCCTCGACAAAGAGTATGTGAAGACGGTCGCCGAATACTGCAAAAAGAACGACTGGCTCCTGCTCATCGATGAGGTCCAGACCGGCGTCGGCCGGACCGGTACGCTCTTCGCGTTCCAGGACTACGATATCGAGCCCGACGGCGTCTCGTTCGCCAAGGGCATCGCCGGCGGTCTGCCCATGGGCGGCTTCCTCGTCTCCGAGAAGGCCCGCGGAGCCCTCGGCCCCGGCACCCACGGTTCCACCTTCGGCGGGAACCCCATCGCCGCCAGCGCGGCCCTGGAGGTCCTTTCCGAACTGGACGACCAGTTCCTGCTGGAAGTCCGCGAGAAGGGGAACTACATCGCCGCCGCCATCCACAACATGCGTTCCGGCAACATCGCGGCCATCAAAGGCAAAGGTCTCATGATCGGTCTCGAGATGATCGGCGCCGACGCCGGGCAGATCTCGCAGGCGCTCGCCACGCGCGGTCTCCTGACCCTGACGGCCCACGGAAACGTGCTTCGGTTCCTGCCGCCCCTCGTCATCACGATCGAGGAGATCGACAAGGGTCTCGCCATCCTGCAGTCCCTGCTGGGCGACTGAGATTATTTGACAGTTGTCATTGACAAACCGAGGTCATAACATATAGGATTAAGGTAACGGGACGGACCTGTCCTGAAATCACTATCTGGAGGATAAACATCATGAAGAAATTTGTTTGCAGCATCTGCGGATATGTCTATGAAGGCGAGTCCCTTCCGGCCGATTTCGTATGCCCCATTTGTAAAGCTCCCGCTTCGAAGTTCAATGAGATGGGTGGCGACATGAACTGGGCTGCCGAGCATGTGGTCGGCATCGCTTCCGACGTTCCCGAAGAGATCAAAGCGGGTCTCCGCGAGAACTTCAACGGCGAGTGCTCTGAAGTCGGCATGTATCTTGCCATGTCCCGTGTCGCGTTCCGCGAAGGTTATCCGGAGATCGGCCTCTATTGGGAAAAGGCCGCTTTTGAAGAGGCAGACCATGCTTCCCGTTTCGCCGAGATGCTCGGTGAGGTCCTGACCGACTCCACCAAGAAGAATCTCGAAATGAGAGTCGACGCGGAATTCGGCGCCACCGAAGGCAAGACCGAACTCGCGAAGAAAGCCAAGGAACTCGGCCTCGATGCCATCCACGACTCTGTCCACGAGATGGCTCGCGACGAAGCCCGCCACGGCAAAGCGTTCAAGGGCCTCCTTGAGAGATATTTCGGCTAAGGCTAAATCTGATTTCAAAAAAAGACTGCACCGGCATTTGCCGATGCAGTCTTTTCTTTGGAGATAATCCAGGATGGTCAGCTGACCATCTGAGTCCGACGTGCTTCTTCTTTCGCGTTGTACTGTTCGGAAAGCTTTTTGTAGGCGATCTTGCCCATTCCTTCCCGCGGCATCTCGTCGATGAAGACGGTGTCGATCGGACGGGCGAGGTCATCGAGTTCGGAGACGTACATCGCCTTCAGCTCCTCGAGAACCGTCTCAGGAGTCTCATTTTCCTTCAGCTCAACGAACGCGACGGGCCATTCGCCCTGGACATGGTCGAAGTCCTTGACACCGACCACAGCACAGCTCTTGACCGCTTCGTGACGGCCGATGATATCCTCGAGCTGAGCCGGGAAGATCTTATGTCCGTTGAACGGAGTGATCATCCTCTTGATGCGGCCCTTGATGTAGAGGAACCCGTCCTCGTCCATGTAGCCGACATCGCCGGAGTGGATCCAGACTTTTCCGTCCGCATGCATCCGCATGACGTTCTCCGTCTCTTTCGGATCTTTGAGGTAACCGAGCATGTTGGAGGGGCCGGTCATGCAGATCTCGCCTTCCACGTTGTAGCCGAGCTCCTCGGTAGTGTCCTGCTTGAAGATGGCGATGGTGTTCGTGAGCAGGGGATAGCCGACACTGAGGGAACGGAAATTGCCGTTGCAGTAGCAGGAACCGGCAGAGCTGACTTCACTCATGCCGTAGCCCTGAGACAGAGGGAAGCGGCTGCCGTGGTCCTTCAGGAAGCCGTTGAGTTTGGCTTCTGTACCGGCGTTCATGGTGTCGCCGCCGGAACCGGCCGTCTCAAAGAAGCTCAGGTCGAACCCGTTTGCCATCTCCTTGCTGTTCATGAGCTTTTCGTAATGCGCCGGGACCATCAGAGTGTGGGCCGGGCGGTATTTCTTGATGTAGTGGCCGACCTTCTCCTGGTCGAACTTCGGGATGACGACGTCTTCGAGGCCGAGGCAGAACGGCATATGGAGGCTGGAGACGATGCCGTAGGAGGAGAACATCGGGATGATGTTGAGGAACCGCTGATCTCTCGTGTAGGAGACACCGCAGTTTTCAAACGAGGTCGCAATGGCATTGAAGCCGTCATGGCTCAGCATGACGCCCTTCGGCATGCCGGTCGTGCCGCCGGTCAGCGTGATCGCCGCGCAGTCGTTTTCGCCGTATGCAGCCGTGTAGGAGGCGTCAGGATCGGTCTGGCCGTTCTTCGCGAACGTGTTCCAGGTGATGACGTTGCCTTCCTCTTTGATCTTCGGGGCAGGCATCTTGAACTGTTTGACGAATCGGAGTGTTTTCGGAAGAGAAGTGTCGGCAGAGATGATGATGATCTGTTCCAGATCCATCTTCTGCAGGTCCTCTTTCAATTTGTCGTAAAACAGATCGACCATCAGCAGGATCTTCGCGCCGGAACGATCGACGAACTCCTTCAGCTGATCTGCCGTCAGACGGGGGTCGAGGGTCATCAGAGTGGCGCCAAGCTTGTTCAGTCCATATAGGGCATAGACCGGCTCCGGGAAGGTGACCGTCGAACATGCGACGATATCGCCCTTTTTCACGCCGAGGGCGGCAAAGGCTGCCGCGGCGTTGTTGGCGCGGTCGATCAGCTCCCGATAGGTGATCTTTCGATCGAAGTAATTGATGGCCACATTGTTTTCATAGCCTTTGTTGCGGCGGACGACCGCCTCATAGATCGTCTCTTTCGGGACTTCCGCCTTCTGTGCCTCTTCACTGAAGAACTGCATCCAGGGCTTTTCGACAGAGGGGAGACGTTTGACAGTTTCCATAGCACACATTCAAATACACTCGCTTTCTCACTTTTGTTGCTCATTTGTACGGATGACTGAATAAATATTGGACAAATGATACACACAGTGTATGTTATGGCTCAACTATATAGGGAGAAACTTAAACGATTCTGAATCAATACCTGGAAATCTGTAGCATTTTGACAAGTAAAACACTTTACAAATCTGGACACTTTTGAGAAGAAAAAGTTAACAATTGTCAGCGGTTTGTCAGTGATTTGTCAAAAATGGGGTAAATGCGAGAATCCTGCCCGGGTTTTTTCCGTGTATAAAAAACGCACAAAATCAGCCTTTTTCGAGAGATCGATCGCCAAATCTCTTCATAAAAAAATCTTTTGCTAAAATATTCGGTTAAAATATTCGGTTAAAATATTCAGTCAAGACAAAAAAACCACCGGCAACAGCGTTGCCGGTGGCATTGTTTCGATACGGTGGTCGCGATGGACTCATTCCTTGATGGGAAGGACCTGCTGGAAGAGGAGGCTTTCTGCCGGGATGTCGGCATACTGGTCCATCGTGTTTCTCGCTTCGATGCGGGAGACCTTGCGGTCTACGCCGAAGAGGGCGGAGCATTCCGGGCAGATGGCAAACAGGTCATGCTTGTAGTTGATGACACTGATGCCGAAGGCGCCGATCCCGTTGGAGGAACGGAGCATCTGCATGTTGACGGTTTTGCCGCAATGCGGGCACGCGACGGGTTTCGACTGCCCGAAGAACCCGATGGCGTCTGATGTCTTTTTCATGGTCAATTCTCCTTCAAACCCAGATTATTGTTATTTTACTTTACTTTCTGGGGGTTGTCAATTTCCGTCAATCGAGTTTGTCCGGGTGTTCCGGGAGGATGCCGTTCCGATAGACGTCCATCAGGCGGGTCAGCATATCGATGTTCTTCTGCAGCTTCCGGCCGATGTCGGTCTCGTAGATCTTCATCCGGTGGTCGCAGGGCTGCATGAGGACCGTTTCCGGAAGGATGTCCTTGTTGTACCGGACCGCGTCCTCGAACCCTTCGAAAGGCTCCAACGCGGAGATCCGCATGCCGTGGGAGTTGTAGATAAGGCTGTATCCCGCGATGCCGGTGGTCTTCTGATAGGCTTTGCTGAATCCGCCGTCGATGAGGAAGAGCTTGCCTTCGCCGCGGATGGGAGTCTCGCCCTTGGTCGTCTTGACCGGGGTGTGACCGTTGATGATATGGGAGAAGTCGGAGTCGAGACCGAACTCGTGGAGGATGATCTTACATCCTTCCGCGGTTTGCGTGATCTGGTAGTACGGGTCTCTGGCTTCGTTCCAGGTGGACTTGTCGGCGATGAACCGGCGTTCGAATGTGGTGATCTTCTCCCGGGCAAAGGTGGGCGCCCATTTGCCGCACCACAGGAACCAGATGAAATCCTGGCCGCGCTGGCGCTTCGGGTCGTCGTCCGAGGCGAAGTAGCCGTCACGGACTTTCTTGTCACAGTAGTCGAGCAGTGCTTTGCCGCTGTACTCTTTGCCCTCATAGTTGAAGACCTTGAAGGTGCCGTCCGCGTTCATCGGGACGCCGCCGTGGACGAGCAGGTTGCCGTTGTAGCACTTGTACATGGAGCCCTTGTCGAGCAGGAACCGGATGTGCTTCTGGAGCTTTTCGGAACCGCGGAACGCCTTGACCATCTCGTCCATCATGTCCTGCTCTTCCGGTGTCAGGGTATACGGGTCTTCAGGGTCGACGGTGGGGAAGTCGCAGTCCTTCATCGGGTAGATCTTGCCGTCGATCTCCACGGTGCTGTCTTCGTAGTTGACGTGCTCCAGGGAGGCGCGGTCCATCATATCGAAGTCGGGATTGCGTTTGACGACCTGGCCCATCAGTTTGAAGAGGATCATGGTGATGGCCTTGGACATGCGGGCCGTCAGCAGGAGGTCGCGGTTCTTCGTTTGCTTCTTCTCCTCTTTGTCGAGAATGCGGGTCGCGAAGCTGGAAAGGTCGGTGAGCGCATAGTATTCGTTCGCGAACAGGGAGAGGGGACGAAGGCTGATACCGTAGCCGATCTCCAGGACAGGAAGGTTGTTGTAGAGGATGGAGTTCGACAGGACGGTGGCGATGCAGATGGGGGAACCCGCCGCGGCGCCGATCCAGACGACGTCGTGGTTGCCGAACTGGATGTCGAGGGAGTGATGCTCCATCAGAGCGTCCATGACGATGTCGGCGCGGGGACCACGGTCGAAGATGTCGCCGACGAGGTGGAGGCGATCGACGATGAGGCGTTTGATGACGCCGCACACCGCGACGATGAAGTCCTGCGCCTTGCCGATCTCGATGATCGTGTTGAGGATATTATCGTAGTATTCCTTTTTATTGTGCAGGTCGAAGTCGATGTTGATGAGTTCATCGATGACGTAGGCGTATTCCGGGGGAAGCGCCTTACGGACTTTGGACCGGGTATATTTGGATGTGATGAGATGGGTGAGCTCGATGAGGTGGTGGAGTGTCTCATGATAGAATGCGGTCTCATCTTCCACTTCCGCCAGCAGCTCTTTCATCTTTTCTTCCGGATAGTAGACGATGGTGGCGAGGGTGTCCCGCTCATCGACCGTCATTTCATCGGAGAGAAGAGAGTCGATCTTTTCCCGGATGGCACCGGAGGCGCTGTTCATGACATGGACGAACGGCTCGTATTCACCGTGGACGTCCGACATGAAATGCTCTGTCGCCTTCGGCAGGTTCAGGATGGCATTGAGGTTGATGATCTCAGTGGCGGCAGCCTGTTCGGTCGGGTATTCCTTGCCGAGCAGACGCAGGTATTCGAGTTCCGCCTGAGAGTATTCTTTCTTCTTGCTCATTGGTTTTCTCCCTTCAGGGCAATGTACTTCGTTCCTTACCATTATACATAAATTAGAATGCGCTAACAACGTGCGATTTATTTTTGATATCGTGGATTTAGGTGTTGATTTTTTGTATGGTGCGTGATATTATATCAAAGTCGCAGCCGAGGCTGGGACGTACCTTTGGGGGCGTAGCTCACCTGGGAGAGCGCTTGAATGGCATTCAAGAGGTAGTCGGTTCGATCCCGATCGTCTCCACCATGAAACAGATCACAGCAATTGTGGTCTGTTTTTCTTTTGCTTATTTGTAAATTGATTGTTACAATAAAGAGAGCAAATAAACAATCATGATCCTCGACTGTCATTGGGAGCAACAGCTATGAAGATACTGGTCATCAACTGCGGGAGCTCTTCCCTCAAATATCAGCTCATCGATATGGAGAACGAACAGGTCATCGCCAAGGGCCTCTGCGAGCGCATCGGCATCGCGGGCGGCCATATCGAGGGGAAGACCTTCGACGGCCGAACGTTTTCGGCTGACACAGACCTTCCGGACCATACCGTCGCGTTCGGCAGGGTCAAGGATGCCCTTCTGGAAGGCGAGTGCAAGGTCATCGACTCTCTTGATGAGATCACTGCCATCGGCCACCGGGTCGTCCAGGGCGGCGCGGTCTTCGACCACAGTGTCATCGTCACTCCGGAGGTCGTCCGGGAGATCGACAACCTCTCTGCGCTGGCTCCGCTGCACAACCCGGCACACATCCAGGGCATCAATGCCTGCACGGAAGTGTTTGGCGAAGAGAAGCCCCAGGTCGTCGTCTTCGACAATGCCTTCCACAGCACCATGCCGAAGTATGCCTACAGTTTTGCGATCCCGCAGGACCTTGCGGAGAAACACCAGATCCGCAAGTACGGTGCTCACGGCACATCACACAAATACTTGGTGGAACGCTATGCCGAGATCAAGGGCATTCCGCTCGAGGGCACGAAGATCATCACCTGCCACCTCGGCAACGGCTCTTCCATCACCGCGGTCAAAGACGGCAAGGTCATCGAC
>ONJD01000163.1 GCA_900317985.1 uncultured Eubacteriales bacterium
AGACGACGGTCGGCACGTTTTTCGAACTCGACCCGGAGCTGGCGGAGCCTCAGGACCGGAAGTTCACCGGCGAAGACGAGTTCCTCGACTTCGTCAAAAACGGGAACTTCAACGTCATCCTCGGCGACCCGATGTACCGGATGGCGCTCAAATGGTGGAAGGGCCTGTTCCTTCCCCTGCCGCAGTACTCCGTCAGCGGCGAAGCCCATGAGGCGCTGACAGAAGCGGACGTTCTTTGATCGAAAGGAAGTGACACTTTGAACCAGGTTTTCCATAAACTGCATATCTTCGGCATCGTTCAGGGTGTCGGATTCCGGCCGTTCATCGCGCTGATTGCCGAGAAAAGCGGTGTGCGCGGGAGCGTCTGCAACAAGGGTCCGTACGTCGAAGTGTTCGTCGGCGGGACGGAGGCGCAGGTCTCCGACTTCGAGCGGCGATTGACGGACGAAGCACCCGAACGCTCCAACATTTTGAAAATCGAAACGACCGAGATCGACTCTTCGGAGTTCGATCGGACCATAGAAGAACAGTTCGCCGGCGGCGCGGTCGTCGACACCTCCGAAGGTGCCGAGGCGCTGACCGACAAGCCCTTCCGGATCATCCAGAGCGAGAAGGTGAAGGGCGACATCTTCGTGTCGCCGGACATCGCGACCTGCCCGAAGTGTGAGAAAGAACTGTTCGACCCCGGCGACCGGCGGTACCTGCACCCGTTCATCAACTGCACGGCCTGCGGGCCCCGGCTCACCATCCTCGACTCCATGCCCTATGACCGGGTGCGGACCTCCATGGCGGAGTTCCCGATGTGCCCGGACTGCGAGGCGGAGTATACGAGTCCGAAGACCCGGCGGTACCATGCCCAGCCCGTCTGCTGCAACGACTGCGGGCCGGAGCTGTACCTCGCGTACGACCGGGACGGAGAGACGCTCCGCCGCAACGACGCGCTGTTCAAAACGAGGCGCGTCATCCGGGACGGCGGCATCGTCGCCATCAAAGGCATCGGCGGGTTCCACCTCTGCTGCGACGCCACGAACGAAGCGGCCGTCGCCCGGCTGCGGGAACTCAAGGACCGGCCCTTCAAGCCCTTCGCGGTCATGCTGAAAGACCTCGATGTCGTGAAGCGCGAATGCGTCATACTGGACGGCCAGGAAGCGCTCCTGACCGGGCCTCAGAAACCGATTTTACTCTTTGAAAAACGAACGGCGGGCGACCCGGCGCAGTCCCCGGACGAGACTCCGAAGCTGTGTCCGTCCATCGCCCCCGACAACCCGAACGTGGGCGTCATGCTGCCCTACAACCCGGTGCAGTATCTGCTGTTCCGCCACCCCGAAGACCCGGATGACCGGCCCTTCCCGGACTGCCTCGTCATGACGAGCGGCAACCCCCGGGGCGCGCCCATCTGCCGGACGGACGAGGAGGCCCTCGAGGTCCTCGCACCCCTGTGTGATCTCATCCTGTCCCATAACAGAAAGATCCGCCTGCGGGCCGACGACTCCGTCGTCTCCTGGCACGCCGGCAAACCATACATGATCCGCCGCTCCCGCGGCTACGCGCCACTGCCGTTCTGGGTGGAATCGCGGTCCGAAGCGCAAGGCTCCTGTGCCGTTCTCGGCATTGGCGGAGAGCTGAAGAACACCTTCTGCATCGCCAAAGACCAGCTTTTCTATCCGAGCCCCTACATCGGGGACATGGCGGACCTGCGGTCGGTGGACGCGCTGAAAGAGGCCGTGCGCCGTATGGGCGATCTGCTGGAAGTGAAGCCCGGCGTCATCGTCTGTGACAAGCACCCCCTGTACCACTCCTCCGAAGTGGCGAAGGAGCTTGGCGAAGAGATGGGTGTCCCGGTGCTCGAGATCCAGCACCACTACGCCCACACGCTGAGCTGCATGGCGGAGAACGACCACCTCGATTCCTGCTGGTGGACGTCCACGGATTCGAGCGGGCCGGCAGCATCGAAGTGTTCCCGCAGGCCGGCGGTGACGCGTCCTCCAAAGAGGGATGGCGCATCGCGGTGAGCCTGTTGAAGCAGGCGCTGGCGGCAGAAGCGGAAACCCCGGACGGGCCGCCCGCTCCGGAGCTTTCCGACCTGGTCATGAGCCTGCAGCTCTGTGACCAGACGCAGCTCTCGTTCCTCGAGGCGCAGATCGAAGGCAATATCAACTGTGTGCCGTCGACGTCTGCCGGCCGCGTGTTCGACGCCGCCTCCGCCATCCTCGGCTTCCGCCGGGAGTCGACCTGTGAAGGCGAAGCCTCCATGGTCCTCGAGTTCGCGGCGGAACGGTACGCGAAGCGGTTCCCGGACGGGACCCCGCTCGACGGACCGGCATTCCTGTCCGAAGACGAACCGACACCCGGCGAGCCGTTCCGGCTCCCGACCGCCGCGTTCCTACTGGACCTCGCGCTCCGCAGCCTGGACGGCGAAGACCCCGACAAACTCGCCTATGAGTTCCACCTGTTCTTCGCGGACCTGATCCTGGACGGCTGCATCCGCTGCAGAGAACAGAGCGGCAGAAACGTCGTGGCGCTCTCCGGCGGCGTGTTCCAGAACCTGCTCCTGACCGACCTGGTCGTTCAGAAACTCGAAGACAATGATTTTACCGTACTCACCCATTCCCTGAGCGCCCCCAACGACGGCGGCATCGGACTGGGACAGGCTC
>ONJD01000088.1 GCA_900317985.1 uncultured Eubacteriales bacterium
ATATCCTGTCCGAAACGACCACGACGGCGGAGTTTGACAAGAGCGACCTTCCGTACAACGCGGAGGGCTCGGACAAGTACGCGGGCATCGAACCGGCCTACAAGTATGGCGAGGTCGAGCTGCGGAAAGAAGGCGACTCCACGTTCGCCTATGTCAACGGCCAGAAGGCGCTCAACTACACCGGCGTCTGCACGGACGGTACCGACTGGTGGTTCGTGAGAGACGGGGAAGTGGACACTTACTACAACGGCATTGCCGGCAATGAACTGGGCGATTGGTTCATCAAAGACGGCAAGGTCGACTTCACCTACAGCGGCGGGTTCACCTGCAACTCAAACGTCTATACTGTTGACAAAGGAAAAGCGGTCAAACAATGAACTTCCAGAAACACCTGGAAAAACTGAATCAACACAGTGTACTTTCGGCTCTGGTCCTGACGGTCGCGCTGCTCTGCGGCATCGTCGGGCTGGGGCTTTATACTGTTTTTGCGGAACCGGCCAGCGGGTACAAGGTCTCGGACCTGGAAGTCCGTCAGGCGGAGGACCGCCAGTGGTACGCCTATGAGAAGGGCACCAATACAAAGGCAACGACCTACACCGGCATCGTCCCGAACAGCCTCGGCTGGTGGCGTGTCGAGAACGGCAGGGTCAACTTCAAGGCACACGGCGTCTACTACAACGACTACGGCTACTGGCTCGTCACCGGCGGCAAAGTCAACTTCAAGTATGACGGGTTCCTCGAGATCGACTACGTCGTCTCTCAGAGAAACGGTTCGGCGATCTACTCCGACGAACTCGGACAGACCGTCGGCAAACCCACCGGCAGGACAGCCTTCTGGTACCTGGACGACGGTAAGATCCAGACCAACTACAGCGGCGCGAAGCTCGGCACCATCCAGACCCGCAAGGGCTGGTGGCGCGTGAAAAACGGAAGAGCTGTCACGACATACAACGGTGTCGCGCAAAATGAGAACGGCTGGTGGTACTTCAAGAACGGTACCGTCGACTTCAACTATACTGGTGTGGCCCGCAACGACTTCGGCTGGTGGCGCATCGAAAACGGAAAAGTCAATTTTGCCTACAACGGTGTCGCGTCCAATGAATTCGGTTCCTGGTACATCGTGAACGGTAAGGTCGACTTCGACTACAACGGCGCGTTCCTGCTGGATGGGGTCATGTATGTCGTCGAAAACGGAAAAGTCGTCGATACCTCATCGATCGACTTCAAAGAGCTTCCTACCGTCCGCCCGACGGTCACGTACCTCAGCACCGGCGCGGAGCTCTCCTGGAGCGCCGTGAAGGCTTCCGGAAGCCAGATCGTCGACGGTTATGAAATCTACATGAAAACCGCTCCAACAGCGAAATACAGCAAAATAGCGACGGTCGAC
This sequence comes from uncultured Eubacteriales bacterium, assembly GCA_900317985.1. Lineage (GTDB taxonomy): Bacteria > Bacillota > Clostridia > Oscillospirales > Acutalibacteraceae > RUG420. The sequence continues at coordinate 1,388 of ONJD01000088.1, forward strand.
GCCAACACTACTATGTTCCGTCATGAACTGGGAAGAAGTTATTCGGACCCCGGGCAGACGACCCGGCTCTACGACGTCCGTGCCATCACGAAGAACCGCTTCGGTATCGTGACGGCTTCCGCGCCGGAAAGAGAGGCGAACGCCGCGAATAACTACGTCGGCGGCGCATTTCAGCTCGCAACGCCGAGCATCGTCCGTGTGGAGGAGAACGGCTCCAACTGCCAGGTGACGTTCAAGAATGTTCCTTACGCCACTCAGTATGATATCTACTACGGAAACTATGACTCGAAGGGTGAGCCCAGAAACTTCCGTCTTGCCGCAACTATGAACGCAGAGAAGAGCGGCGCGGGTTCGGAAGCGGACGCCTCTGCCGGTTTCGTCAAAGGGAACCAGACCGTCAGCGTTCCCAAAATGAATGACGCGGACCTCATCACGGTCCAGGCCGTCACCTCGGAAACCGCGACGGAAGGTTATCCCGCGGTCACGCTTAAGAGCGAGTATGACACCGGGTTCCGTCTTGGTCAGAATCAGCTGCAGGGTCAGAAGATCCTCTTCGAAGGCGACTCCCTGATGATTGGTACCCCGTACGGCCCGTCCACCATGGACTACACGATCTCCAACCGAGTACAGCAGCAGACTGGCGCGAACGTCTACAACTGTGCCGTCGGCGGCGCTGTCATGGTTTCTGACTATCCGAGAGTCGTCAATAACAGTATCCTGCACAATCAGACCATGCTGATTGCGGACGGTTCCCATAAGAACTTCGCGAACGCTGCCTGGAGCGACGTTCACGACCTGACGGACTTCGACATCGTTGTCCTGGAAGGCGGCCCGAACGACTACTCCTGCCGCGTTCCGCTCGGCGACCTGAACTCGACCGACGTCAAGCAGTTCTATGGCGCGCTCAACAAACAACTGAGTATTCTCAAAGAAGCCAGTCAAAAGCGAGTTCAAGCAGGGAAGAGCAGAACCAAAGTCGTTCTCGTTGACATTTTCTACGCTCCGGTAGGCGACAACAAGAACCTCATCGGTCTCACATACGCCGACTACAAAGCGGCATTGAAAGCTGTTGCCGACGCATACGCCAAAGACCGGGATATCGACGTCTACTGGTACACCGGTACCGACAGCATCCTCAACAGTCAGAACTATCAGACAGCCACCGTCGACAACCTGCACCCGACCGCTTTCACTTACGGTCAGCTCGGCAACCACCTGTCCGAGTTCCTGAAAGGCCTGTACAGGTCCTGACTGAAATGAGACAAATCGCGAAAGCTGTCTCGTAAACTTGACTAAAAGCGCGCACGCGTTACAATAACTTAGAACAATACCTTTGGAGGTGAATCCGCAATGGCGAAAAAGAACACATCCCGCGGAGACTACTACAGAGAAAAAGCCCGGGAAGCCGAAGACGAGTTCTTCGACGCACCGGAAGAGTACCGCTCGAACTTCAAGAACACGCAGGAAGAAGCGCGTAAGAACAAGGAAAAAGCCGTCTTTGACGCGGACGAACCCACATCCGGCAAGGGCAAGATCGTTGCCATCACGCTGGTCGGCGTCGTCTCCATCCTGGCGGTCCTGCTCGCCGCGTACTACGTGCTCATGAACCAGGGCAAGGTCCCGGAGGTCGGTCCTCTGACCACCCGGACCACCACGACCGTCACGCAGGTCGACCCGAACACCATCATCGATGACAACACCGACATCGGTGACGACGCCAACGTGGTCATCAACGGCACCACCCGTGGCAACGGTAGCAACGGCGGCGGAAGCAACGGCGGCGGAAGCGGCCAGGGCGCGACCGGCAAGACCAACAACTACTCCAACAAGATGACCGCCGGCCAGGTCAGCTCCATGGTCCAGCGTGCCGGCAAGAAGAACGGCACCGTCCTCATCTGGGACAACGTCGTGGAAGACGACTCTGACCTCATCCAGTACAACTACAAGTATCATTCCGCCTACTACCGCGTCACTTCGGAGGACCAGGACATCCACGCCATCCAGAAGAACACGGTCTACATCTTCCTCGAGGCCACGAACAAAGACCCCGAACAGGAAGAGAAGGGCATGCTCGTTCTGCACGCGGAGAACGTCTTCCAGCAGAACGGTCAGCTCAACGCGGAGTACATCGAAGGCGAATTCGACCGCTACACCGACGCCAACAGCTTCATCGCGAACTACATGGCGAACAAGAGCGGTTTCCAGAAAGTCCAGTAAGCAAGGAGAAACACCATGGCTGAATTCAACTGCCAGTGCGGCAAAGTATTAGAGAACAGCAAAGACGGAGACATGCTCTACATCTTTGACGAACAGGAGATCCTCGCTGCCTGCCAGCAGATGCCGGACCTCACTCTGCCCGACTTCCTCGCGAACTGGAGACGGTGGGCCCTTCGGGAGAACCCGATGGTCGTCTACTGGAAGTGCCCGGACTGCGGGAAGGTCTATGAGGCCGCGCCTGCTGTCGACGGCGAGGTGTTCCGCGTCTTCGAACGCACCGACCGCGCGGACGAGGTAGACCTCAGAGCGCTCGCCGAGTGGTCCAAGCTCTACGTCTTTGACAGCAACTACATCAAGGAAGTGGAAGAGTCTCCGACTCTCGTCTCGCTCTTTGACTCCGTCTATGTCAACCGCTGGAAATACGACTACTTCATGGACCCCGAGGAAAAGATGGTCCTTGCCCTCGAGTCCACCACCAACATGTCCGCATTCTTCTATGAGGACGTCGACAAAAAGGCTTAACTATGAAACATTCTTCCAAACTGTTTGCGTTGCTGTTAGCGTTGGCGATGATCGTCTCCACATTCAGCATCTCCTTCGCCAAACAGCCGAACGTAACCAACCCCAAAGACGCAAAGGCGTTTCTGACCGCCGCGCTGAAGATGGTACAGGATTCCATGTTCAAGCTTCCGGACGAAGAGAGCGGGAAAGACCTCGATGTCTCTGACGTTTACCAGACCGGCCGCATCATGGTCTGTCCAGGCCGCAAGCTGGACAAAGACTTTTTGAAGGATACGGATGACGCCATTTTCTACAATGGCTGGTACTTCCTGCAGTACGACTCGGAAAACGCCACGAAAACCGCCTACAAGGCCCTGAAAAAGGCTTATGGCGCGAACAACGTCATCCTCGACAAAGTCTTCCAGATCCAGCTCCCGAAGGTCGTAGAGGCCAAGAAGCTGGTCCAGAAAGACGACTACATGTCCTGGGGCATCCGGAACATGGGTCTCGATAAGTTCGAGGAGAAACTGGAGTTCCTTCCGAATAAACAGCAGGTCACAGTCGCGGTCCTCGACAGCGGCGTCAATCTCATCGAGAGCGCATTCGCGCAGCGGATCGTGAACCCCATCGACCTCGTCGTGTTCAACCCGTTCCCGTACGACTTCAACGGACACGGGACGCACTGCATCTCGACCATCATCGACGCCACTCCGAGCAACGTCAAGATCATGCCCGTCAAGACCATCACCGGTCTCGGCTTCGGCACCATCTTCAACACGCTTTTCGGCCTTCTTTATGCTGATTTCATGGGCGCGGACATCATCAACATGAGTCTGGCCGCGCAGGACGAGTTCGAAATCAAACCGTATGACTCGCTTCTCCGCATGATGGTGGAACAGGGCAAGACCATCGTCGCCGCTGCCGGCAATGAGGCGATGGACGTCAAGAAGTCTTATCCGAGTTCTTCTGAATACGTCATCACCGTCGGTTCCATGAACAAGAAAAACAAAGTAGACAAAGAGTATTCGAATTACGGTGACGCGGTCGACTTCGTCGCACCCGGCAATAAGATCCTGGGCTATGCTACAGACAGTGGCATCCCGGCCAAGGCCTACATGACCGGTACCTCCATGGCCACTCCGCATGTAACCGGTGCAGCCGGTCTGCTTCTGGCCCTGGATCCCACCCTCACCAACGACGAACTTAAAGATAAGCTCTTA